>JBBQDU010000020.1:0-23249 GCA_038320055.1 Gemmatimonadales bacterium
TCATCCACCAGGTGGCGCACCTCGCGCCGCTCGGTGCTGATCTTGGCCAGGCCCTCCAGGTCAAGCTCGACGTTGAAGTGGCCCGAGTTGGCCACGATCGCGCCGTCCTTCATGCGGGCGAAGTGCTCGGCCCGTACGACGTGCAGATTGCCGGTCAGCGTGACGAACAGGTCGCCCAGCGGCGCCGCGTCGGCCATCGGCATGACCTGGAACCCGTCCATCCGGGCCTCGAGGGCCGGGAGCGGATCGACCTCGGTGACGATCACGCTCGCGCCGGCCCCCCGCGCCCGGCTGGCGACGCCCCGGCCGCACCAGCCGTATCCCGCCACGACGACCGTGCTTCCCGCGAGCAGCAGATTGGTCGCGCGCACGATGCCGTCGAGGGTGCTCTGCCCGGTGCCGTAGCGGTTGTCGAACATGTGCTTCGTGCTCGAGTCATTGACCGCGACGATCGGGAACTGGAGAATGCCTTCCTTGGCCATCGCCTTGAGGCGGATGACCCCGGTGGTGGTCTCCTCGGTCGAGCCGCGCACGTTGGCCACCAGCGCCTGCCGCTCGGCCTGACTGAGGCCCTCGACCCACGCCCGGATCGGCGGCGCCAGGTCGTCGAGCCGCTCGAGCGCGATCATGTGCAGCGAGCCGACCAGATCGGCGCCGTCGTCCTGGGTCATGTCCGGACCGAAGGCGAGCGCGGACGCGATGTGCCCGTAGTAGGTCTCGTTGTCCTCGCCCTTGATGGCGTAGACGTGGACCCCGTGATCGCGCACCAGATGCGCCGCCACGTCGTCCTGGGTGGACAGCGGGTTCGAGGCGCAGAGGGCGATCTCGGCCCCGGCCGCCCGGAGCGTGGCCATCAGGTTGGCCGTCTCGGTGGTGACGTGCAGGCACGCCGAGAGTTTCTGTCCCTTGAGCGGCTGCTCCTTGGAGAACCGCGCCCGGATCTGCCGGAGCACGGGCATCGAGCGCTCCGCCCACTCGGTGCGGCGCTTGCCTTCGTCGGCGAGGGTCAGGTCTTTGACATCATGGCTGGCAACGGCGGTCGGTGCGCTCATTCGATCCTCATGGTATACGCTCAGCGGGCGGCCGACAGCAGCGCCTTGACGCGGTCGGTCTGTTCCCAAGTGAAGAAATCGACCTTGTGCTGCTTGGTCCCGTCCTTGTAGACGCCGGTGTGCGGCTTCCGGCCGAAGTGTCCATACGCGGCCGTCTTGCCGTAAATTGGCCGCTTCAGCTTGAGGGCGTCAATGATGCCTTTCGGCGTCAGGTCGAACACCTCGTCCACGATCTTTTCGAGCTGCTCGTCCGGCAGGACGCCGGTTCCAAACGTCTGGACCAGGATCGATACCGGGCGTGCGACGCCGATCGCGTAGGCGATCTGGACCTCGCACCGGCGGGCCAGCTTGGCCTCGATGATGTTCTTGGCCACCCAGCGGGTGGCGTAGGTCGCCGAGCGGTCCACCTTCGACGGGTCCTTGCCGCTGAAGGCGCCGCCGCCGTGCCGAGCCATGCCGCCGTAGGTATCCACGATGATCTTCCGGCCGGTGAGGCCCGCGTCGCCGTGGGGGCCGCCGATCACGAACCGGCCCGTGGGGTTGATGAGGAACTTGGTCCGGTGATGATCGAGACCCGCCTGCTCGAGAACCGGCTTGATGACGGCCTCGATGACGCCTTCGCGAATGGTGCCCGGCGAGAGCAGGCGGCTGCCGTTTCGCTCCGCGTGCTGGGTCGACACCACCACAGTGCGCACGCCCACGGGACGGTCGCCCTCGTAGGTCACCGAGACCTGGGACTTGCCGTCGGGCCGAAGCCAGTCGATGCGCCCCACGCCGTCGAGGCCCTTCCGGACGGCCGCGAGGCGCTCCGCGATCCGGTGCGCCAGCATGATCGGCATCGGCATCCGCTCGCGGGTCTCGCTGGTGGCGTAGCCGAACATCATGCCCTGGTCGCCCGCCCCCTGGGCCTTCTCCGAATCCGCGTCCACCCCCATCGCGATGTCGGGCGACTGACGGTCGATCGACGTGAGCACCGCACAGGTCCGTCCGTCCATGCCATACGTCGCGTCAATGTACCCGATCCCCTCCAGCGTCCGGCGCACCAGATCCGGGATATGGACGTACGTCCGGGTGGTGATCTCGCCCGCGACGACGGCCATGCCGGTCGTCACCAGGGTCTCGCATGCCACGCGTCCCGCGGGGTCGCGGGCGAGGATGGCGTCGAGCACCGCGTCCGAGATCTGATCCGCGACCTTGTCCGGGTGCCCCTCGGTGACGGATTCGGAGGTGAAGACGTGACGCTTGGGTGGGGCCATCAGTCGCGGGTCCGTAGCGGAAGTAGAGGTTGACAACGTGACTATGAGGTCTTGCCGGGTGGCAAGGTAGCCACGCGCCCCCGCCCCGGCAACGCCGAGTTGGGGTCGAGGAGACGCACATCGAGATACTCGCCGACCACGCTGCGGAGGCTCTCGGAGACGTCCGCGGCGCTGGCCGCTGCGAGCGCCGACTCCGCCGCCCTCGCCGCCGCCGGCTCGGGCACCGTGCGCACCACCCACTTGACCAGCGGCAGGGCGGGCGGCGAGACGCTGAGCCGGTCGTACCCCAGGCCGAGCAGCAGCACCGCGCTCAACGATTCCGACGCCATTTCCCCGCACACGCTCACCGAGATCCCCGCCGCGCGCCCGACCTGCAGCACCTGGTGCAGCTGCCGCACGATGGACGGGTGGTGGGGCGTGAACCGGTCGGCAAGGCGGGCGTTGCCGCGATCCACCGCCAGCGTGTACTGCGTCAGGTCGTTGGTGCCGATGCTGAAGAAGGCGCTCACCTCCGCGAGCCGGTCGGCGATCAGCACGGCGGCCGGCGTCTCGATCATCACGCCCACCGGCACCGACTCGGCGGCCGGGATCCCCGCCCGCCGGAGCGAGGCGGCCTCTTCGAGCATGATCTCCCGCGCCTCCTCCACCTCCTCGACCAGGGTGACCAGCGGCAGCATGAGCTGGATGTCACGGTCCACGGCGGCGCGGAGAATGGCCCGCACCTGCGGCCGGAACACCTCGGGCTCGTCGAGGCAGACGCGGATCGAGCGCCAGCCGAGGAACGGATTCGCCTCCGCGGGCGCCTTGAAGGCGACCGGGAACTTGTCGCCGCCGAGGTCGTAGGATCGGATGACCACCGTGTGCCCGTGGAAGGCCGTGGCGACGCGGCGGAAATAATCCGCCTGCTCGGTCTCCGTCGGCAGGCTGGCGCGTCCGGTGAGGAGAAACTCGGTGCGCAAGAGGCCCACGCCCTGGGCGCCCATCCGGACGGCGGTCTCGATCTCTTCGGGGAGGTCGACGTTGCCCATGAGCGTGATCGGCCGCCCGCCGGGGGTGACGGCGGGGGCGTCCACCACCGCCTCGAGCTGCAGCTCGAGACGATGCCGCCGGCTCACCTGGGTCTTCGCGTCGTCGAGCTCGTCGCGGGTGGGATCGAGCACGATCGTGCCGGCCTGGCCGTCCAGCAGGACCATCATGCCGGGCGGGATCGACGCCACGGCCCCGACCGCGCCCATCACCGCCGGAATGCCGAGCGAGTGCGCGAGAATCGCCGCGTGGGCGGTCCGGGTTCCCTCCTCGCTGATGAGCCCGACCACGAGCTCGCGGTCGAGCTGCACCGTGAGACCCGGCGACAGCTCGTGCGCCACGACGATGATCTGCTCGTCGTCCGGAATCGACCAGAGCTCGTGCCCGGCGCCGCCCATGAGCCGGTTGAGCATCCGGAGCTGGATGGCGTGCAGATCCGCGAGCTTTTCGCGCAGGCGCGCGGCGCCCGACCAGAGGTTCCGGAGCTCGAGCGCCTTGAACTCGTACGCGGTCACGGCGCTGAGCTGGTTGTTGCGGATGAGCGTCTCGACGGAGGCGAGGAAGTCCTGGTCCTGCGCCATCAGAATCTGCGCGTCGAAGATGCGCGACTCTTCGGGTCCCGCGCGCTGCAGCACCCGCTGGCCCAGGTCCTGAAGGTGCGAGACGACGTACTCCACGGCGTCCCGGAGCCGGCGGAGCTCGTCGTCGACCTGGTCGGGCGTCACGGTGCGGTCGGGGACTTCCGGGAAATCCATCCGGACGATGAAGGCCGGCGCGCAGGCCACCCCCGGCGAGACACCGATGCCGCGCAGCGAGCGGGTCATGTCACTCCTCTCCGAAGCCGGTCGCGACGAGGTCGGCCAGCGCCTGCACCGCCAGCTCCGCGTCCGGCCCGTTGGCGCGGATGGTGATGTCGCTGCCGCACTCGGCGGCCAGCATCATCACGCCTATGATGCTCTTGCCGTTCACCTCCAGGCCGTCCTTGGCCAGCTCGATCTCCGCCGTGAAGCTGCTGGCCAGCCGCACGATCCGGGCGGCGGGCCGCGCATGGAGTCCGTCCTGGTTCACGATTGTCGCCTGGCGCTCGATCACAGGCCCACCCATCGGAAGCAGAGGAACAACGCCATCGCGAGCAACGCGAACCGCACGCTCGTGAGCGAGGGGCCGAACCATCGGGTGACGGCCGCGCCCACGCCGGCCACCGCCAGCGCGCCGATCGCGCCCGCCCCGCCGAAACTCTCGAGCGACCAGCCGGCCACCACCGGGACGGCGAGGCCGACGCTCGCGCCCGCCAGCGGCCCGACCCGCGCCACCGCCCGCGGGATCCACGACGCGGTGATCGCCGAGCCGACCCGCATCCCCGCCGCGAGCCCGGTCTCCAGTGCCCAGACCGCGGTGCCGGCGCGCACGAGATTGTACAGCAGCAGGAAGCCGAGGACGGCCCACCATTGCAAGCCCAGCACGGCCGCCACCAGGGCCAGGCCGACGAGCGCCGGCACGAGGCCGGCCCAGAAGAGCTCATCGCCGAGCGCGCCCAACGGACTGCAAAGCGCCGTCCGGAGCCGGGCGACCTGCGCCCCCGGGACGTCTTCATACTCGGCCCGGGCCGACGCCCCAAGCGCGAGTCCCGCGAGGTTCGGATTGCAATTGAAGAACTCCGTCGACCGCACCACCGCCTCCCCGTGCCGGACCGGGTCGACGGTCTTGAGATCCTCGAGCAGCGGCTCGGCCGCGTATCCCATGCCGACGCCCAGCATGCGCTCGTAGTTCCAGGTGCCCTGGACCGCCAGAAGGCGGAGCAGCGCGCGCCAGCGACCGGTCATCGCAGCACCGCCAGCAGCGTCCCGGCCGCGGCACCGGCCGCGAGCCACTTGAGTCGCGTCCCCCGCCCCGCGCTCCGCACGGCCCCGGCGACCGCCGCCGACAGCGCCGATCCGATGGCGATGAGCGAGAGGCCCACGGCGGTCGGCCGCTCGAGCGGCACCCAGCGGGCGATGGCCCACGCGACGAGCAACCCCGCCCCCGTCAACACCGCGCCTCGCGCCGCGTCGCGGGCGAGCCCCCCGTACTGCAGCCGACGGATGGCGCCGCTCTCGCCGGCGGCCAGCGCGGCGGTGCGTCGCTGGATGGCGCGCGCGTTCCAGCGGCGCACCATCTGCAGGCTCCATCCCCCCAGGACAGCCAGGACCAGCGCCAGGCCGACGCTCACCCCAAGTCCCAGTTCCCAAGGCGCGCCCGCCAGCAGCGCGGCAGCCACGACGGTGGCGGGCCCGTAATCCGGGTAACTCACCGCGCCGATCGGAAGCACGTCCAGCGCGAACAGTTCCAACAGCGCGCCCACGCGGAGGCCGGCCTCCACGTCGCCCGCGAGCCACCCCGCCACCGTGCCGGCCACGAACGGACGCGAGATCATCGCCTGGGGCACGCTCACCAGATCGAGGCCGACCAGCGTGCCCCAGAGGAGCAGGAGCACCACCGTGTGCGGAGCGACGTCGATCACGCGAGCGCCCTGAGCGCCACCGGCGAGGACGTCGGGAGGTCCTGCGCGGTGACCTCCGCGCCCGCGGCCTCGAGCGCGACCAGCGCGCGCATTTCCTCGTCCGTCAGATAGAGGTACGGCAGGCGCTCGCGCCGACCGGGCCGGTGGTGGACCCCGCCGAGATTGATGCGGCGGACGACCGCGGGACCGGCGGCGTGCAGCGCCGCCATCGTCTCGAGGTCGCCGGTGAGGAGGATGCCGCGCCGCTGGCCCGCCTGCCACTCGGCGAGACGGTCCACCGCCTCGGCCACGGTCAGGAAATACACGTCCAGCTCGGGGGGCACCGCCATGCGGTAGAGCTCCTGCTCCCACGCGCTGGCGGCGACGCCCTCATCCACCAGCGCGATGAACTGGACGCCGAGCGGACGGCCCCATCCGATCACCACCTGGCCGTGCACGAGGCGGTCGTCGACCCGGCTGAGCACGATCGGCATCATGTCACCCCGATCGCCTTGCCGCCGGCCAGCGCGGCGCGAGCGGCGGCCTCGTCGAGCGGCAGCGAGAGATGAAAGACGAAGTCCACCAGCATCGCGAGGTTGACGCCCGTCACGACCTTCGCCGCGGCGTTGGCCTTGAGGCGGTTGAGCACGGCGAAGAGACACGAGCCGCTGGAGAGATCGACGAACACCACCGCCGGACCTTGGCCGACCGCCGCCACGACGCGCTCCTCCAGCGTCCCCCGGTCGCACCCGGTATTGGATACCGCCGCCAGCGCCCCGGTCACCCCGCTGATCTGCTCCGCGGCGTCGATCAGCGCGGCCGCCAGCCGTCCGTGACAGACGACCACACCGCGCAACACGTCACTCATAGTCCTCCTGGAGATATTCCCGCACCCCGCGCTGCTCCTTCATCTTCTTGATCAGCCGGGCGTTGAACGCGGCGGCCACGTCGACCCCCGAGTAGCGCAGCAGGTGCATCATCGCCACGACCTCGGAGACGACGGTGATGTTCTTCCCCGGGTTGAGCGGCACCACCACGCGCGGGACCACCACGTCGAGAATCGTCGTCTCCTCGCGGGCGAGGCCGGTGCGATCGGCGTCACTCGCTTCCTGCCAGTCCTCGAGCTGCACCACCACCTCGATCCGCTTCTGCTGGCGCACCGAGCGCACCCCGAACAGGGCGGGAATGTCGATCAGGCCGATCCCCCGGATTTCCATGTGATGCGCGGCCAGCTCGTGCCCGCGGCCGATCAGCACGTCGTTGCCGCGGCGCGTCACCTGGACCACGTCGTCGGCGACCAGCCGGTGGCCCCGCTCCACCAGGTCGAGCACGCATTCGCTCTTGCCGATGCCGGAGCGGCCGATGAACAGCAGCCCGACACCGTACACGTCCGAGAGCGAGCCGTGCAGCGTGGTGCGCGGCGCGAACGCCTCCTCGACGATCGGCTTGATCCGCCGGTAGAACTCCGCCGTCTTCAGCGTCGAGCGGAACACCGGCACGCTGCGCGCCCGCGCCAGCTCGAGCATCTCGGGCGGCACTTCCAGGGCCTTGGTGACGAAGATGCAGGGGAGATCGAAGCCGAAGAACTTGAGCAGGGTGGCCTGACGGTCCTCCTGCGAGAGCGAGTTGAGATAGGTGATCTCGGTCTCGCCGAACACGTGAATGCGGTTGGGCGCGAACCGCCCCGTGTAGCCGGCCAGGGCCAGGCCCGGACTGGCGACCTCGGCCTCGGGCATCTGCCGGTCCAGGCCGACGTCGCCGGTGAGCGCCTCGATCTGGAGCGGATCGCCGCGCCGGGAGACGAAGTCGCGAAGCCGCAGCATCAGTCGGTCCGGGGCTCGGGGTCGCGCGACCGGCGCGCGCGGGGCGTCACCTTGTCCAGCTGCCGGCGAAGCTTGGCCACGGCGCGATCGAGCGCGGTCCGGTGGTCCGCCGCCTCGCCGTGGGCCACGAGCGTCTCTCCGCGCGCGGCATGCAACCGCAGCTCGGCCGTGGCCTGGTCCCCGTCGGTGCCGAACACCACGGACGTCTCGAGCGGGCGATGCGCGAGCATCACCAGACGCTCCACCACGGTGCGCGCCCGCTCGCGCAGCAGGTCGGAAATTTCGCAGTGACGCGCGGTGATCGTCGTCTCCATGGCAGGCTCCTCCTGGCTCAGGCCGCGCCCGAGCCGGCGATGATGTCCTGTAGATGCCGCTCCGTGCCGGCCGCGGTCCGCTCCCAGGTCAAGCCTTCGGCGAAACGGCGGGCGCCGGCGCCCAGCGTCGCCACCAGCCCGGGCGCCCCGGCGAGCTCCAGCATCCGGCGGGCGAGCTGATCGACCTCCCCGTGCGGCACCAGATAGCCGGTCTCGCCGTGGCGCACGGAGTCGCGGAGGCCCGGGCTGTCCGAGGCGATCGACGGCGTGCCGCACGCGGCGGCCTCCACCACCGTGATACCCCAGCCCTCCTTGGGGGACGGAAACACATTGGCCCAGGCCCGCCGGAACAGCGCGATCTTCTCCTCCTCGGCAACGAATCCGTGAAAGCGCACGGCGCCACCGAGGTCGAGTCCGGCGGCGAGCCGCTCCAGCTCGGGCCGGTGGTCGCCGGCGCCCGCTACGTCGAGCGACAAATCGGGCCGGCGCGCGCGGGCCACCGCCAGCGCGCGGATCGCGAGGGCTATTCCTTTATAACGCTTCAGACGTCCAACGTACAAGAATGCCGGGGCGGCCGCGCGGAGTCCGCCGGGCGTGAATCGCGTGGCGTCCACGCCGGGGTGAATGACCCGCACGCGCTCCGGCGCGACGCCGCGCGCCACCAGATCGTCGCGCGTGCTCTCGCTGATCGCGTGGAACCAGGCGCGCCGGTACGCACGCGCGAGCGGCCGCTCGGCCGTCCACACGGCGGCCGCCATCGGCCAGGGGGCCTCCTCGAACGCCGTCTCGCCGAACAGGTGCGGGACGATCGCGCAGAACGGCAGCGCGGTCGTCCCGGCCAGGAACAGCGGCAGCTTGTTGATGTCCTCCACCAGCACGTCCGGCCGCTCGGCCCGTAGCGCGCGGCGCACCGCACCCCGACCGAGGAGCGCGAAGCTGTGCCGGGTTCCGGTGCGCGCGACCTCGATGCCTTCCACGGTTGCGCGGGGGGCCGACCCGGGCCACCCGGAGCAGACCAGCCGCACGCGGTGGCCGCGCGCCGCCAGTCGCGAGAGGATCTCGAACAAATGGATCTCCGCCCCGCCCGACTGCGGGTTCTCGCGGTCCTGCCAGTTGACCACGAGCACGTTCACAGACGGCCGAGCGCGTGCGCGATCCCGTCCAGCACGCCGTTGACGAACCCCGGCGCCTTCGCGCCGCCGAACCAGTGGGCGAGACGCACGGCCTCGTCGATCGCCACCTTCGGGGGGACCTCGCCACGCTGCAGCTCCCGGATGCCGAGCCGGAGGATGTTCCGCTCGACGACGCCGAGGCGGTTGATGCGCCAGTTGTCGGTGGCGCGCGCGGCTTCGGCGTCGAGCTGGTGCAGCTCCGTGACGACGTCCTGGGCCAGGGCCTCCGCGCGATCGAGAATGCGCGGCTCGGGGCCGGTGAGTCGCGCCAGCCCGCCGGCGACACCGGCCACCGGCGGTTCGCCGAGCAGCTCCCAGGCGTAGAGGAGCTGGAGCGCGCGCGCGCGGCATCTGGTCTCGGGCCTAAGCATCGATGGCCCGAAGCTGCGCGATCACATCCGCCGCGCCCAGCGCCGCGGCCGCCGCTTCGTGTCCCTTGTTGCCGGCACTCCCGCCCGCGCGATCCATCGCCTGCTGCATCGTCTCCACCGTGAGCACGCCGAAGCCCACGGGCAGCGCGTGCGAGATGGCGACCGCATTGAGACCGCGGGCCGCCTCGCCGGCGACGTACTCGAAGTGGGGCGTGTCCCCGCGGATCACGGCGCCGAGCGCCACCAGGCAGGCGTACCGCCTCGTGCCCGCTGCCGCCGCCGCCGCCACCGGCAGCTCGAACGCGCCCGGCACCCACACCACGTCGACATCCGCGCGCGCGATGCCGGCCTCGTCGCAGCAGGCGAGCGCGCCCTCGAGCAACCGGCCCGTGATCAGCTCGTTGTAGCGACTGGCGAGGATCGCCACGCGTCCCACGGCGCGAAGGCGAAAGGAGAGGTCGGGCACGCGTCAGTGGGCGAGGAGGTGGCCGAGCTTGTCGCGCTTGACCTGCAGGTACCCGCGGTTCTCCCGGTTGGGGTCGGTGATCAACGGCACCCGCTCGGTGATCTGCAGCCCGTAGCCCTCGAGCCCGACCAGCTTCCGAGGATTGTTCGTCATGACCCGGATCGAGCTGAGCCCGAGATCGCGGAGGATCTGGGCGCCGATGCCGTAGTTGCGGAGGTCGGGGGCGAATCCGAGCCGCTCGTTGGCCTGGACCGTGTCGGCCCCAGCGTCCTGGAGCGCGTAGGCACGGAGCTTGTTCAGGAGGCCGATCCCCCGCCCCTCCTGATCGAGGTAGACGATCACCCCGCGGCCCGCCTGCGACACCATCTCCATCGCGCGGACGAGCTGCGGACCACAGTCGCAGCGCTGCGAGCCGAACACGTCGCCGGTGAGACATTTCGAGTGCATGCGCACCAGCACGTCCCGGTGGCCGGCCACCTCCCCGAACACCAGCGCCACGTGCTCGGCGCGGTCCACGTCGTTCTGGTAGCCGATGATCGTGAACTCGCCGAAGTCGGTCGGGATACGCGCATCGGCCACCCGATGCACCAGCTGCTCGGTCTGCAGCCGGTGCGCCACCAGCTGCGCCACCGTGATGAAGGTCAGGTGGTGCTGCCGCGCGATCTCCTGCAGTTCCGGCCGCCGCGCCATCGAGCCATCGGCGTTGAGGATCTCGCAGATGACGCCGGCCGGCACCAGGCCCGCCAGCCGGGCCAGATCCACACTCGCCTCCGTCTGGCCCACGCGCTGCAGCACGCCGCCCGGCCGCGCGCGCAGCGGGAAGATGTGCCCGGGCCGCCGCAGGTCGGACGGCACCGCGTCGGGATTGATGGCGGCGTGGATGGTGGTGGCGCGGTCGCTCGCCGAGATGCCGGTGGTGACGCCGAAGCGCCGGGCGGCGTCGATGCTCACGGTGAAGGCGGTGGACAGCTCCTCGGTGTTGCGGTCGGTCATCTGGGGGAGGCCCAACTGGTCGCAGCGCTCGCCGGTCAGCGCCAGGCAAATGAGGCCCCGCCCGTGCAGCGTCATGAAGTTGATCATCTCGGGCGTGGCGAGCTCGGCCGCGCAGACGAGGTCGCCCTCGTTCTCACGGTCCTCGTCGTCGGCCACGATGACGATCTTGCCGTTGCGCAGGTCGTCGATCGCCTGTTCGATGGTGCCGAAGGTGCTCATGACGCCCCCAAGTCGCCACGGGCGCGGAGCAGTCCGGCGACATACTTGCCGATCATGTCCGCCTCGAGATGGACCCGGTCCCCGGCCCGGCGCTCGCCCAGCGTGGTATGCCGTAAAGTAAACGGAATGAGGGAGATCTGGATCATCCCGGGGGCGGGCACCGCATTCACCGTGAGGCTCACCCCGTCCACCGTGACCGAGCCCAGCGGGACCGATACCCGGGCCACCGCGTCGGGCACGCGAAGGTCGAGGAGCCGGGCATCTTCACGCTCCGCCACCTGCTCCACTGTGCCCACCCCATCCACGTGCCCCTGCACGAGATGCCCACCGAGCCGGTCCCCGACCCGTAGCGCCCGCTCGAGATTCAGGATACGACCAACGCTGTAAGTCGCGAAATTGGTTCGATCTATCGACGTACGTATAATGTGACTTGTGAACTCACCCGCGTCCGTCGACTGCACCGTGAGACAGGCGCCGTCTACGGCGATGCTCTCCCCCGGCGTGAGACTTTCGTAGGAGCTGGCGATGGTGAGCTCGAGTCCAGACTCGGCCTCCGAGCGCCGGCTCACGCGTCCGACGGCGGTCACGATTCCCGTAAACATCAGGGGCGGTCCAGCACGAGCAGGGTGTCGTCCCCCAGCGGGCGACGGTCCGTCACTCGCCAGCTGGGAGCGTCCTCAAGCGCAGTGTTCGGGAGGCCGGCGACGGCGGCCACCCCTCCCGACCCGAGCCAGCGCGGGGTCTGTATCCAGTAATACCGGTCCACCAGACCGTCCGCCAGCAGCGCCCCCGCCAGACGGCCGCCGCCCTCGACCAGCACGGAGTCGATACCGGCGCCGCGCAGCGCCTTCAGCGCCGCCGCCAGCGACGAGGCACGAATGACCTCGACCCCAGCGGCTTCGAGCGACTGGGCCGCAGGCGTCGGAGCCGCCGGCCCGAGCACGGCGATCGTGGGCGTGTCCCGGGCGGTACGGACCAGCCCGAGCGCTCGCGGCACGTCGCCGTCGGCCGCGAAGACGACCCGGCGCGGGGGGACGCGCGGCTGCAGGTTGCCGCGGACGCTCAGCGACGGGTCGTCCGTGCGCGCGGTCGCGCCCCCGACGGCCACGGCGTCGAATCCGGCACGAAGCCAGTGCACGAACTCGCGGGCCGGCTCGCCCGACAGCCAGCGGGAGCGGCCGCCGGCGTCGGCGATCCGGCCGTCGATCGTGGTGGCGAGCTTGAGCGCGACGAAGGGACGGGTGGCATCGGTCTGCAGGTGAAGGAACAGCGCGTTCTGCGCGGTAGCTTCGTCGGCGAGGAGCCCAACCTCCACTTCGACCCCCGCGGCCCGAAGCCGTGCGGTGCCGCCGGCGGCGGTGGGGTTGGGATCGGACAGCGCGACGACGACGCGATGCACGCCGGCCGCCAGGAGCGCATCCGTACAAGGCGGCTGGTTGCCCTGATGCGTGCACGGCTCGAGGGTACAAACCACCGTCCCGCCACTCGCGCGCGAGCCGGCATCCGCGAGGGCAACGGCTTCCGCATGGGCGCCACCGAACTCCGCGTGCCAGCCCTCGCCCACGATCCGGTCGTCGTGGAGCACCACGGCCCCCACCAGCGGATTCGGCTGGACGCGGCCCCAGCCGAGCCACGCGAGCGCGAGCGCGCGGGCCATCGCGTCGCGCTCGGTCACGGCCCCCCTCAGAAGCCCACTCGCAGGCCAAGGCCCGCGAACAGCTTGCCCTTGGTCGTATCGAAGCCCTCGAAGTCCGTGCTCAGCTTCTGGTCCTTGCCGGCGAGATAGCCTCCCTCGGCGACGAGTCTCAGCAGCGTCAGTCCGATCCCGGCGTTCACGAACGCGGACGCGCGCGACGTGCGGAGCCCGACCGTCACGCCGGACGTTCCGCCGGTGGGCGTGGTCGGATTCCGGACCGAGATCCGAGCGTCGCCGGTATAGCGGTCCCAGCCGAGCCCGGCGGCCAGATCGAGGACGGCCACCCGCTTGCTGGCCACGAGACGGAGATTGACGGCACGAAGATCGATCGCGTACTGAAACTGGTCGCCCGCCGACAGGTCGCCGTAGGTGATGGCCGGCAGATCCCGCCACATCACGCTGACCGAGATGCCCGGCAACGGGCCAGTCTCCCGCAGCACGCCGATGCGGGCACCGATGCCGAGGCCGAGCGCCACGTCGCCGATGCGGCGGGCATCGGCGGCGACGCGAAAGTCGTCGAACACGCCGGCCGGCAGCAGCTGCGCCGAACCGAGCACATCCACGGCGAGCAACCCCGACGGCGTGCCGCCGAAGACGCCCACCGCGGCCTCGACCTGCGGGGCCGGCGCGAACACCTTCTGGCCCCTCGGCACCGTCGTGCCGCTGCCGTCGTAGGACAGCCGGGGCAGCACGACCTCGACGGCGTTCACCCGCGCCGTGACCGAAACGTGGCCGGGCCCGCCCAGTGGGCCGCCGGTCCCGAGCACCGGATTGCCGCCGCTCACCAGCACGCCGAGCAGTGGGTGGAACGCGCGGCTGGCATCGACCGCCGCGGTGCACACGCGTCCCGCGTCGCCGCTGAACGCGGTGCATTCGGCGGCCTGCGCCCGGAGCGCGGGCGCGGCGAGCGAGAACGCGAGTACCAGCGCGAGCGTGGCGAGCCGCCTTGACGCGAGGCGCGTCGGCGCGAGCCGTGTGGGCGCGATGCCCTCAGGCATGCTCGAACCGCACGCCGGCATCGCCCCGGCGGATCTCGCCGATCGGCCAAGCGGCGACGTCGGCCGCCGCCGCCGCCGCGCGGGCGGCGGCGACGGCATCCTGCGGCATCACGGCGATGAGACCTACGCCCAGATTGAACACCTCGCGCATCTCGTCCACCGAGATGCCGCCTTCCCCCTGCAGCGTGGCGAACAGCGGCGGCAGCTCCCAGGTGGACGGATCCACCACCGCCCCACATCCGGCGGGCAGGATGCGCACCAGGTTGCCCGCGATGCCGCCACCCGTGATGTGGGCCAGACCATGGACCTGTCCCAGAACCGGCTGCACGCTTCCGACATAGCTCCGGTGCACCGCCAGCAGCACGTCGGCCACGGTGCCACCGGTGTTTCCGAGCATGTCGTCGAGTCCCAGCTTCATCTCCTCGAACACGATGCGCCGCGCCAGCGTGTAGCCGTTGGTGTGGAGGCCACTCGACGCGTAGCCCAGGAGGACGTCGCCGGGCACGATCCGGTCACCGTGCAGCGCCGTGTCTTCCTCCACCACGCCGACGATCGTTCCCGCCAGATCGTAGGTGCCGGGTCGATAGAGACCCGGCATCTGGGCCGTCTCTCCGCCCGCCAGCGCCATCCCGTGCGCGCGGCACCCGCGTGCGATCCCCTCGACCAGGCCGGCGATCCGCCCGACCTCGAGACCCGAGCCCGCGATGTAGTCCATGAAGGCGAGCGGGACGGCGCCATGCACCAGGATGTCGTTGACGCAATGGTTGACGAGATCCTCGCCGACCGTGTCGTAGCGTCCCGCCTCGAGGGCCACGAGCAGCTTGGTACCGACGCCGTCGGTGCTCATCACCAGGGTGGGCTTCCGCATTCCCGCCGGAATTCGCACCATGCCCCCGAAGGCGCCGACGTTCCCCACCGACAGCGCCGTGCGGGTGGCCGCCACCGACTTCGCGATGCGCGTCTTGGCGGCTTCCGCGTCGGCCAGATCGACGCCGGCGGCCGCGTACTTGCCGGCGGACGTCATACCAGCGGCTCGGCCAGGCTCACGTGCGTCAGATCCTGGAAGGCCCGCATGCGCGTGTCGACGTCGGTCAGGGTGACGCGGTCGAAGCCCCGGATGCCGAACTGCTCGACCGCGTACGAGCCCATGGTGGCGCCCACGACCATGGCCCGCCGGATGTTCTCTTCGGATACGGAATCGGTGCGGGCCAGATACGCCATGAACCCGCCCGCGAAGGCGTCGCCGGCGCCGGTGGGATCGTACACGCTCTCGAGGGGGAACGCCGGCACGTAGAAGGTGCGGGTCGGCTCGATCAAGAGCGCCCCGTACTCTCCCTGCTTGATCACGACCCGCTTGGGACCATGCGCGAGGATCCAGCGGCCCGCCCGGTGGATGTTCCAGTCGCCGCTCAGCTCGCGCGCCTCGCTGTCGTTGACCATCAGCACGTCCACCCGCGCCAGGAGCTCCAGGAGCGCGGGCTTCTTGCTCTGGATCCAGTAGTTCATCGTGTCGCACACGACGAGCGTGGGCCGGCGCACCTGGCTCAGCACGGTGAGCTGCAGCTCGGGATCGATGTTGCCGAGGAACAGGAACTTGGCGGAGCGGAACGCCTCGGGCAGCTTGGGCTGGAAATCGGCGAAGACCCCGAGACGGGTATCCAGGGTCTCGCGACTCTGCAGATCATAGGAGTACTTCCCCTTCCAGCGAAAGCTCTCGCCTTCGGCGTGCTCGACGCCGCTCCAGTCGATGCCGCGCGGCGCGAGCCGCTCCAGCTCGCCCATCGGGTAGTCGCTCCCGACCACGCCGACCACCTGCACCGGGTGGAGCAGAGCGCCGGCCACGCTGAAGTACACGGCCGAGCCGCCCAGGGCGTCGGCGGTTTCGCCGAACGGCGTGAAGATGGAGTCGAGCGCGACGCTGCCGACCACGAGCAGGCTCATCAGGTCACATCCGGTCCGGGGCGGTGATGCCCAGCAGGGCGAGGGCGTTGGCAAGGACGATGCGCGCCGCGCGCGCGAGCAGCAGCCGCGCGTGCTCGGTGGGCGCGCCTTCGGGCGCGCCGATCGCCCGGGTGTGGTGATACCAGCCGTGCACCGCGGTGGCGAGCTCGTGCAGATAGACCGTGATCCGGTGCGGCTCCCGCTCCCTCGCCGCCTTCTCGACGATCTCGGGAAAGGTCACCAGCTTTTTGAGCAGCTCCGTGTCGTGCGGCGCGGGCAGGGCCGCCAGGTCGAGCGTCCCCGTGGCGTCCTCGGGCGCGCGCTCCGCGGTGCGGAAGATGCCGCTCAGACGGGCGTGCGCCATCTGGACGTAGAAGACCGGATTCTCGTCGGTCTGCCGCTTGGCGAGGTCCAGGTCGAAGTCGAGCGGGCTCGCGCCCTTCCGCATCAGAAAGAAGTAGCGCGCCGCGTCCACGCCGACCTCGTCGTAGAGATCGCGCAAGCTGACGAACTCGCCGCTTCGCTTGGACATCTTCACCTCTTCCCCGCCCCGCACCACCCGGACCAGCTGTACGAGGGCAACGTCGAAGAATTCCGGCGGATAGCCCAGCGCCTGCAGCACGGCCCGCATGCGCGGAATGTAGCCGTGATGGTCGGCGCCCCAGACGTCGATGGCCCGGTCGAAGCCGCGCTCGTGCTTGTCGATGTGATAGGCGATGTCGGGGACGAGGTAAGTGAAGCTGCCATCGGTCTTTCGCAAGACCCGGTCCTTGTCGTCGCCGAACAGCGTGGTCCGGAGCCAGAGCGCGCCGTCCGCCTCGAACGTGAGCCCGCGCTCGTGCAGCAGCGCCAGCGCTCGCGTCACCCGACCCGAGTCGTAGAGGGCCTGCTCCGACGACATGACGTCGAACCGGACGCCGAACTCCGCGAGATCGCGATCCTGCTCCGTCCGCTGCAGGTCGAGGGCCATCGCGCGAGCCCGTCGCACGCCCTCGTCCTCGGGCAGGTCGGCGAAGCCGGCGCCTTCGCGCTCGAGCAGCGCGCGGGCGTTGTCGCGAAGGTACTCGCCGTGGTAGCCGCCGTCGGGGATGGCCCAGGGATGGCCGGTCAGCTCGCGCACACGTGCCCACAGGCTCTGGGCCACGCGGTCGATCTGCACGCCGGCATCGTTGATGTAGAACTCGCGCGTGACGGCGTGGCCGGTCCACTCGAGCAAGGTGCCGATGGCGTCACCGAGCGCCGCGCCCCGGCCGTGCCCGACGTGAAGCGGGCCGGTGGGATTGGCGGACACGAACTCCACGTTGACCGCGAGCGGGG
Source organism: Gemmatimonadales bacterium (assembly GCA_038320055.1). Lineage (GTDB taxonomy): Bacteria > Gemmatimonadota > Gemmatimonadetes > Gemmatimonadales > GWC2-71-9 > CAVVWJ01. The sequence goes on from JBBQDU010000020.1 coordinate 17,124, forward strand.
GCGCTGCCGCGGAGCGGCCATAGGCGGCGCCCTCGTCGAGAATACGCCGGTGGGCCGCCGACAGCTCGTCCTGAGCGAGCCAGAAGTTGATGAATCCGGGGCCGGCGATTTCCGTCCGCTCCACCAGGTCGGAGGAGAGGCGCAGCTCGTGGAGCACCCGCTCGGCCGTCTTGCGGGGAGGCTCCCGCTCTCGCTTGGCGAGCACCAGAGCCAGATTGGTGGCGAGGTCGCCGTGACCAGTGTCGCGGGGACGCTCGAGCACGAACTCCACTCCCTCGGCGCCGAGCCGGGACGCGACCCGGGCCAGCTCGGCGCGCAGCGCGTCGCTCACTCGGAGGCGGCCTTTCCTCCGCCACCGCTCGGCTCGCGCTTGGCCGCCTTGGCCGGCGGCTTCGCGTCCGCCGACGGCTTCGCGTCGCCCTTGCCGGACTCGGACTTGCTCTCGGCGGCCGGCTTTTCCGCCGTGTCCTTCCGTGGGCCCTTACCGTCCTTGCCGTAGTCCGTGATGTAGAAACCGGTCCCCTTGAAGACCAGGCCCGCCCCCCCAGAAATCTTTCGCACGGCGGGCTTGCCGCAGGTGGGGCACTTGGCCCGCGGCTTGTCGGTCATCTTCTGGAACTTGTCGAACACGTGCCCCGCGGGGCACAGATACTCGTAGGTCGGCATGGACGCTCACTGGGGGTAAACGAAACAAGCGGCTAAAGTTAGCCGCCTCCGGCCGCACTCTCAAGTCGGCATTCAGGCGGGGCGGTACACGCCCCAGACCTCACGGAGGGTGTCGCTGATCTCGCCGAGGGTCGCACGCGCGCGGACCGCCTCGAGGATCGGCGGCATGAGTGGTGAGACACCCGCGGCGGCAGCCCGGAGACCGGCGAGCGCGGACTCGACGGCGGCGCCGGCGCGGGTCCGGCGAGCCTCGATGACGCGCGCCCTCTGCTCGGCCTCGAGCGCTGAGAAGTCGGGCGTGTCGATGGCGGGCGGCGGCGAGTCATCGGCGAAGCGGTTGACGCCGACCACCACCGCGGCCCCGGATTCCTGGGCCTTCTGACTCTCGTAGGCGCTCCGGGCAATGGCCTCCTGGAAGAAGCCGAGTTCGATGGCCCGGGCCGCCCCGCCAAGGTCGTCCACCTGCAGGATAAGCTCGCGCGCGGCGGCTTCGATCGCGTCGGTCAGACTCTCCACGTAGTAGCTCCCGGCGAGCGGGTCCACCACGTTGTCCACCCCGGTCTCGTACCCGATGACCTGCTGGGTGCGGAGCGCGAGCGTCGCGGACTGCTCAGTGGGCAGTGCGAGCGCCTCGTCGTACCCGTTCGTGTGGAGGGACTGGGTGCCGCCGAGCACCGCCGCGAGCGCCTGCAGGGTCACCCGCACCACATTGGTGAGCGGCTGCTGCGCCTGCAGCGTGACGCCGCCGGTCTGGGTGTGAAAGCGCAGTCGGCACGTGGCGTCACCGGCGCCGAAGCGCTCGCGGGCAAGGCGGGCCCAGAGCCGCCGCGCGGCGCGGAACTTGGCGACTTCCTCGAACAGATCGTTGTGGCTCGCGAAGAAAAAGGATAGCCGCGGGCCGAACGCATCCACCTCGAGCCCGGCCTCCACGGCCACGCGCACATACTCGAGTGCGTTGGCGAGGGTGAAGCCCACCTCCTGCACCGCCGTCGCCCCGGCCTCGCGCATATGGTAGCCGCTGATCGAGATCGGGTTGAAGCTCATCTTCTCCTCGCTCACGAAGCGGAAGATGTCCGCCACGAGGCGCAGAGAGGGCGCCGCCGGATAGATGTACGTCCCCCGCGCGATGTACTCCTTCAGCACGTCGTTCTGCACCGTGCCCGTCAGCGCCGCGCGGGGCACCTCCTGCTCCTCACCCACCACGACGTACATGGCCAGGAGAATCGCCGCCGTGGCGTTGATCGTCATCGAGGCCGAGACCCGGTCCAGCGGAATCTCGCGGAACAGCTCCGCCAGATCGTCCACCGTGTCGATGGCGACGCCCACGCGTCCGACCTCGCCCTGGGCCATCGGATGGTCGGAGTCGTAGCCCATCTGGGTCGGCAGGTCGAACGCGGTGGACACACCCATCTGCCCCGCGGCGAGCAGCTGGCGGAACCGCAGATTGGTTTCCTGGGCCGTGCCGAACCCGGCATACTGCCGCATGGTCCAGAGCCGCCCGGCGTACATGGTCGGATAGACGCCGCGGGTGAAGGGGAACGCGCCGGGGCGGCCAAGATCGTGTTCCGGATCGCCGGCCCAGTCCGCCGGGCCGTAGATAGCCTGGGTCACAGGCTCGGCTGCGAGAAGGCGCCGCTTACGCGCGAGGACATCGACACCCGCCGGATGGTGTCCGCCACGAATCCGACGTCTTCCCGGCTCCCGATCACCAGCGGCGTCCGCTGGTGCAGATCGCTCGGCACGATATCGAGAATCCGGTTGGTGCCGTCGGTCGCGCTCCCCTGGGCCTGCTCCGCGATGAAGGCCATGGGGCTGGCCTCGTACAGGAGGCGGAGCTTCCCGTGGACGTTCTTCGAGTCGGCGGGATACAGGAACACGCCGCCGCTGATGAGATTGCGGTGAAAATCCGCCACCAGCGACCCGATGTAGCGGCTGTTCTTGGGCGCGATGGTGTCGGGCATGTCGCCCTTGAGCCCGCGGACGGCCGCCTGCACCCCGCGGTCCCAACGGCCGAAATTGCTCTCGTTGACGCTGTAGTAGGTACCGACCCGCGGGGTCACGATCCGCTCGTGCGACAGGAGGAACTCGCCGATCGTCGGATCGAGCGTGAAGCCGTGGGCGCCTTGTCCCGTCGTGTACACCAGCATGGTGCTCGAGCCGTACATCACGTACCCCGCGGCCACCTGGTGACATCCGGGCTGCAGCACGTCCGCCGTGGTGCCGCGCCCATCCAGGCTCACCCGCCGATGGATACTGAAGATCGTGCCGACCGCGGAGTTGACGTCGATGTTGGAGGAGCCGTCGAGGGGGTCGAAGAGCACGGCGTACTTGCCGACGTCGGATTCGGGCGGCACGGGGATGATGTCTTCGTCCTCTTCGCTCCCCATCACGCAGACCCGGCCGGTGTGCTTCAGGCAATTCTTGAGCGTCTCGTTGGCCAGCACGTCGAGCTTCTGCTGCTCCTCCCCCTGCACGTTCTCGGTGCCCTGCTTGCCGAGGATGTTGACCAGCCCCGCGCGACGAATCGTCGCGGCGATAATCTTGGCCGCGAGGGCGATGTCGTAGAGGAGATTGCTCAGCTCGCCCGTGGCCTCGGGATAGCGGTCTTCCTGGTCGAGAATGAATCGCTCGATGGTCGTGACCGACGTCAGCACGCAGCCCCCGGGGTTGCCGTGAAAGGAATCAGCGCACGTCGTAGGTCGTCGTGCCGTCCCTGGATCGTACTGTCATGCGATGGCCGTCGGTCACCACGGAGATCGTGCCTTCCCGATCGGTCCGATGGATAACGACCCCCTGCCGCCGGAGCCGCTGGAGCGTGGCCGGCGCGGGGTGTCCGTAGTCGTTTCTCCCCAGCGAGATCATGGCGACCGATGGAGCGAGCGCCCGGAGCCAGGCCTCCCCGGTGCTGCCGCGGCTGCCGTGGTGCCCGACCTTGAGGACGTCGATGCGTCGCAGGTGACCGAACATCGCGGCTTCCGCGGGGAACCCGGCGTCGCCAGCGAAGAGCGCCTGGAAGTCGCCGTACTCCACCAGCAGCACCAGCGAGTCCTCGTTGACGTCCTCGCCCCAGCCGGCCCAACCGGGCACGGGGTGGAGAATCGTACACCGCACGCCATCAAGCTCGAACTGCTCCCCTGCGCGCGCGGGATGCCATGGTACGCCTCCCGAGAGCAGGCCGTCGAGAAAGCGGGTGTAGCGGGGATCGACGACGCCGGCCCCGGGCTCGATGACCAACCCGGCCGGGACCCGCGACAGCACCGCGGGCAGGCCTCCCAGGTGGTCCGCGTGGGCGTGGGAGACGACTGCGAGCGCCAGTGCCCGCGCCCCATGCCGCTCGAGGAAGGGGACCACCACTCGCCGGCCCGCGTCCGCACCCCCACCCGCCGGCCCCGCATCCACGAGGATCCAGTGCCCGCCGGGGGTACGGATGGCCGCCGCATCCCCTTGACCGACGTCCAGAAAATGTAACGCGAGCCTTCCACCTCCGTCAGCCGCTACGAGCCCCGGCTCGCGCGCCAGGCCGATCCACAGCACCGCCGTGAAGGCCCAGCCGGCGCGGCGCGCGGCCTCGCGCGCAGTGTTCCGGGCTGCCGTCGCCCACAACGCGACCGCGAGCGCCAGGACCCACGGAAGCGCCGTCCGCCACTGGCCGGATTCCACGAGCTGATGCCCGCCGGGTAACGCCGCGCCGGCCGCCGCCACGAGCTCGAGCAGATGGAGCGCAAGCCCGGCGCCTGCCGCGAAGGGTTGCGCGAGCGCCGGGGCCAGCGGATGGAGGAGGAGGCTCGCCAGCACGCCAGGCACCGCCAGGGCGGCCAGGGGAATGGCGACGAAGTTGAGTGCGATACCGACGGGGGCCACCGTGCCGAGCGCCCACGCGGTGATCGGCGCCGTGGCCAGCGTTGCGCCAAACGACGAGCCGAGCGTTCGCCACACGAAGCCGCGGCCAAGCGCGCCGTCCGTCCACCGACTGAGCCGCGTCGCCCCCCAGAGCGCGGCGGCCGACAGCCAGCCGCCCAGCGCCAGCACTGCCCACGGGTCGATGATCAGGACGGCCAGGCATGTGGCGGCCAGCAACTCATCCGCGCGCACGTGGCGTTGCCGGACCCGGCAGCGAACGAGGACGACCGCCAGCGCCGCCGCGCGCGTCGCAGGCGCGGGCCAGCCAAGGAACGCCACGTACACGGTGCTCGTGAGCGCCGCGATGACCAGCGCCGTCTCCCGCCGGGCGCCGAGCAGTCGGGCGACGAGAAACACCCATGCGCCGATGAGTCCGACATGAAAGCCGGAGATGGACAGCAGGTGCACCAGCCCCGACTGGGCGAATTGGTCTCGCACTTCCGGGTCGATCCCGCCGCGCCGCCCGAGAATCAGGGCGTCGATCAGCGGGGCCCGGGATCCGTACAACGACCGGCTGGCTTCGGTGAGGGTGGTTCGCAGGCGGGCGGCGGGCGATGGCCGGCCTTCGGACGGGCCTGCACCCTTGATGAGCAGCAGCCCGCGAGGCCTCCCGGACGAGGGCGGTCGCGGCACCCACGTCGCTTCGACTCGGCTGGTGGTCCCGGCACCGAGCGCGGCACCCCGGGGCCAGCGAGCCGCTACTTCCCCCGCGCACCCGGCGCCGACCGGTTCCACCTGCACGTTTCCGCCCTCGAGGGGCGCCGGGTCGGCGAGACGAACGGTGAGCCGCGCCTTGCCCGGACGGAGCCGGGCGGTGCACTGGCCCGCTTCCGCCACCTGCGCCAACTCACCGCTCGCCCGGCCGAGCGAGGCCGCGGCGACCAGAAGCACCGGCAGCGGACGGCCCACCGCGAGCGCCCCGGCTAGGAGCGGAATCATGCCAACCGGGGTGCCGACACGCAGAAGGCCGGTCGCGAGACCGGCCCCGTAGCACAAGGTGAACAACAGCGCCGGCCGAGGTCTCACCTCGGCCGACCGGAGATCAGGGCGGTGGCTGCCGGCGCCGGTTGCACCGCGGCGAGAGCGCGATCTTCCGCAATCCGTCCATTACCGCGACGTCGATGGTGGCCCGGTTCTGATCCTTTTCCAGGTTTACTTCCGTCAGGACGGACCCCTGGGAGCTGGAGACGTAGCGCGCCGGCAGACGGTTGAGCGCGTACACCAGGGCATCGTCGCGGCAGGTGTCGCAGCCGCAGAAGTCGGCGAAGCGCGGTCGCAGCGACTCGTACGCCGCGCGCACGTGCTCCTCCACCAGGTTGTGAATCACAGGACCGCCAGTGTGGGCGCGACCACCGCCGCGGTGAAGGTGGCGTGAGCCGCGCGCGCACCGCGCGCGGCAACCGCGTCAGCGACGCCCGCAGCCGGCGGAGCGCCGTCGCCTTGTCGCCATAGGCGCCGCCGGCGTGGAGGTTGATCATATCGGCCCCGACCCAGGCGGCGACGTCGGCCTGGTAATCCAACTCGCGCAGGGAGGCCGCGACCACCTCCCGCCGCGGCGAA
>JBBQDU010000021.1:0-23203 GCA_038320055.1 Gemmatimonadales bacterium
CCTCTGCACCTCTACCAGGGTGGCTGACGGGACTTGAACCCGCAACCTCCGGAGCCACAGTCCGGCGCTCTAACCGATTGAGCTACAACCACCACGGGGAGCCGACGGCCCCGTCCCAGAACCGCGCAAATTACCGCGTCAGCAGGGGGTGGGTCAAGGCCAGAACCGCTCCGCCAGCGCCGTCGTCTCGTCCGCTCCCGATACCGGCTCCCCGTCGAGGCTGGCCACCGGAACAACGCCCCGAACGGCGTTGGCGACGAACAGGGGGCGCCCCCGGATTTCGTCGAGCGTCACCTTCCGCTCCTGGATCTCGCCCAGGATTTCCGCCAGGCGTGCCCGTGCGACCCCTGGCAGGATTCCGATCTCCATTGCCGGGGCCGCGACCGCACCGTCCTCCCACCAGAAGATGCCCCAGATGGACGTCTCCGCCACCTGGCCACCCACCGTGAGCAGCAGTCCGTCGTCCGCGCCCACCGCCTTCGCGTCCGCCAGGGCCCGGTCGAACCGCTGGCGATCTACGAGCTTATGCGGATACGCCCGATGCACCACCTTGGACGTCACCAGCCTGACCGGCGCGGCGCTGCCCACCGGCCGCTCGCCGGCCACCACCCCGCGCCGGCTCACCAGCAGGCGGTGCACCCGGTCTGGGCCGCCCTCGGGAGTGATCAGCTCGGTGGGGATGGGCACGCCGAGCGCCCGGCAGCTCGTCGCCAGCCGGCGGACGTGGAGGTACCAGAGCGGCGCCGCCCCGTTCCGAAGGCGGACCGTCTCGATCAGCGTGTCCATCACACCGTCCTCCCTCTCCCCATGCCGACAAGCCCATTCACACCACCGGGAGCTCCGCCGCGGCCACGACCCTGCGGTGCGAGCGGGCGTCGAGCCAGCCCCGAAGCGTCGTGGCGCCCAGGATGATCGAGCCGCCGAGCAGGGCCCAGGAACCCGGGCGCTCGCCATGGAACAGCCAGGCCCACACCGGGTTGAGCACCGGCTCGATGAGCAGGATGAGGGACGCCTCGAGCGCCGGGATGTGCCGGAGTGCGGCGGTGACCAGCACGTACGCCAGCGCGATCTGGAAGATGCCGAGGTAGAGCACCATCGCCCAGTCCACCGGCCCGTGGGTGCCGAGAGGTAGCGCCATCGGCAGCGCGACCAGAAACGCCGTCAGGTTGCCGCTCACGACCGCCGCCACCGCCGACCCGTGTGCCTCCCCGCCGGTGCCCAGCCAGCGAAGCCCGCACACCGTGAGCGCCCAGAAGAAACCGCTGACCAGCGCCAGGATGTTCCCCCGCATCGGGTCGGGCGCCGTGGCGATCGGCGCCTGGGCGCTCACGAAGAAAAGCGCCAGCCCCAACCCGACCACCGCCATGAACGCGAGGTCCTGCCGCCGGATCGGCTCCTTCAGCAGCCAGGGCCCGAGAAACAGGAGGTAGAGCGGTGCCGTGCTCTGGAGAAAGATCGTGTTGGCCGCGGTCGTGAGCCGGTTGGCCAGCACGAACAGGGTGAGACACGCCGCGTACGCGAATCCCACCAGGACCGCGCGCCCGCTCCACCCGCGCCGCGCCGCCGGGGTAAGGAGCAGGATGGCGACGGCCGCCACCCCGCTCCGGAGGCTCGCCGTCTGCCAGCCGGTGAACTCGGTCGCCTTGATCGCCGCTCCGCCGGTCGAGAAGAGCACGGCGGCGACCGCCAGCTGGAGTCGTGCACTGGGGCGGACGGACATGGCGCGAAGATAACGGGGGGCCGATCTTGGTGGTAAGTTCGATCACCTTCCTCAGCGAGGCCCCATGTCCATGCTCGATATGCTCCAGCAGCGGCTCGGCAATCCGGCCGCGGTCCGCCAGATCGGCGCCCAGCTGGGCACCGACGACGGCACCACCCGGACCGCCATCGCGGCGGCGCTTCCGATGATCGTCGGCGCGCTCGCGCGGAACGCTCAGGACCCCGCGCAGGCGGGCGCCCTCAGCAATACCCTGAATCGCAAGCACGACGGCAGCATCCTCACCGACGTCACCAGCCACCTGGGCCAGCAGCAGTTCCCCGATGGCGAGGGCATTCTCGGCCACGTGCTCGGCGCGCGGAAGACGTCGGTGGCGACCGGTCTGGGCCAGGTGGCCGGACTCGATGCGTCCAAGGCCGGGATGCTGCTCTCGATGCTCGCCCCGCTGGTGATGGGCGCGCTCGGCAAGGCGCAGCGGGAGGGCGGCCTGGACGCGGGCGGGCTGGCCGGGATGCTCGGAGGGGAGCGGAAGCAGGCGACGGACGCCGCGCCGGGCGTGATGGGCATGCTGGCGACGTTCCTGGACCGGGACGGCGACGGATCGGTGGTGGATGACATCGGGGGCATGCTCGGCAAGCTCGGACGGTAGTTGCCGGCCGGCGCGGGCCGCCGTCCGGGTCCGCTCAGCGCTTGCGTCGTCTGGCGGTCTCGCCCTCGCTGTCGGCGGCCACCTGGCCGTAGTTGAGGAGCGCCACCAGGAGCACGCCGCCGATCGCGTTGCCGATCACCGCCGGCACGACGAAGCCGCCGAACATTTGACCCCAGCCGGCGCCGCCGGCCGCGGCCCGGTAGAACGCCTCCACCGAGCCGGCGATCGAATGCCGGAAATGCAAGGCGGAGATCGGTGCGGTGCAGATCCAGATGAGCGTGATCTGCGCGCCGGTCGCATGGGTCGACGCGAGCAGCCAGGACAGGAGGCCGATGAGCCAGCCCGCGAACACCCCCTTGTAGACCATGTCCCCAAAGCTCCCCGTCGTCGCCACCGCCGCGATCCGGCTCAGCTCCACGTGGAGCGCCGGATCGACCATCGGCGTCCGCGCCAGCGTCCAGCCGAAAATCGCCGCGCCCACGAGATTGCCCACCAGGAGGAGCGACCACACCCGGAGCAGGCTCAGGAAGTGCGCGCTGTCGCGGGACTCGAGGAAGGGAATGACGGGGACCAGCGTGTTCTCGGTGAACAGCTCGCTCCGGGCCATGATGACCAGGATGAAACCGAGCGGATAGACCGCGGAGAACGCGGCGTGCTGGTAGGGCGCGCTCACAAGGGAGGAGGCGTACGCGCCCCCCACGAAGGTGAAGCCGATCACCATCCCCGACGCGAGCGACGACCACAGGAGCGCCGCTCCGGGCCGCTGCAGCTCCTTGAGCCCAGGGAGCAGGATGTTCCGGTGGATCTCGACCGCACTGAGCCGCGTGCCGGTTTCCGCTTGCTGCTCCGCCATCAGTCGCCCCCGGGTAAGGAAACTTCGTCGCCGACCACGTCCTGGACGTAGAGCAGCTTGATCGGTACCATGGCCGCGCCGAGGAGCGGCACGGCGATCACGAGGCCGACAAACCCGAATACCAGCGCCAGCGCCACCTGGCCCACGATCGTGACCACCGGCGGCAGATCGAGCCCCTCCTTCATGAGGAAGGGGATCAGCGCATTGTTCTCGGTCTGCTGGATGAGCGTGTAGGCCACCACCACCCACAGCGCCTTGTCGGGGCCGTCGAGAAAGGCCATGGCGACCGCGGGCACCGCCGAGAGGATCGGGCCGAAGTACGGCACGAACTCGAGAATGCCGGCGATGATGCCGAGCGCGACCGCCGCGCGCACGCCGATGAGGAGCAGCGCCACGGTGGTGAGCGCGCCGATCACCACCATAGCGATCAGCTGGGCCACGAGCCACCGCCGCAGGCTCACACCCATCGCGTCCAGCACCTCGGCCGCCTTGGGGCGGGCGCCGTGCGGCACGAGGTGCATGATGCCCCGCCGGTAGGTCCGCGGATCGACCGCGATATAGACGGCGACGAACGTCACGACCAGCAGTCCACCCAGCGCGCCGAGGGTGGTCGAGAAGATCGCGAAGAAATTGGCGCCGACCTTGGCGACCTGCTGCGCCACCGTCTGGCGGATGTCCGCCGGCTTCCCATCCCTGCCGGCCGGGTCCGCCCCATCGCCCCGGAGCAGCTGCGCCATCCCGCCTTGCTGGGCCCGAACCCAGCGCTCGATTCGGTCGAGCGCCTCCGGAAGCTGCTGCTGAAGCTGCTGCGCCTGCTCGATGATCCGGGGCGCCGCGATCCAGGCCAGACCCGCCAGGACCCCGAGAAACGCGAGGAGGATGAGGAGCGCGCCCACAGCTCTCGGGACCCCTCGCCGCTGCAGCCAGGTGACGCCGCCCGACAACGCCACGCCGAACAGCACGCCGAGAAAGGTAAGCACGAAGGCGGACCGTGCCACCCAGAGGAACTGGAGGCTTAGCCAGACACCGGCGACCAGGAGCGCGGCGCGAAGGATGTCCCGGCTCGGCCACACGGAGCCGGACCGGTCTGCGGGGCCGGCTGGAGAGGAGGGAGTGGAGGCCATCGCCCGAAGATGAGGTGACGGCTCGCTTCGGGCTGTGACGGCGCACCCAAAACCTCTATTGGTGGAGAGCCGGCGCCGGGTTTGGGCCGCGCGAGCGGCGGCGCCCCTCACCTCTGGCGGCGACGTTCCCGTCTGGTCGTGCCCGCCTCGGCCTCCCGCTCACCTGTTCCATGGTCGCCAAAGTCGAAGTGCGGCACCGGGGGAGGACGCCGGGACTCGTCCGACGGCTGCGGATCGGACTTGCCGACGTGCCGGAACAGGTCATCGAATACCCCCGACGCATGCGACTTGCGGCCGCCACCGAGGTGCCGGCCTCCATGTCCGCTGTCGGGTGCGATGGAGTGCGAATGGGAGGCGTCGGTCGGCTGGCCGCCGCCCCTTCCGCAACTCGCTCCCAGACAGAGCGTGGCCGTGAGGAGGACAGCCACCGCCGTGAGCGGGCGGCAGTGCGTTGCGGGGCGAACGCGGCAGGTCAGGACACGAGGTGGACGGGGATCCATCAGGGCCGCATCGGGCAGATCACGTGCCACTCCCGCCAGCATATCGGCGGCCGAGCATGCCGGAGTTCGATGAGAATCCTGGGGCAGCGCGTGGCCAAAAGGACCGACGGCGCCACATTGTCCCGCCGTCAGGGCATTTCGGCCCAGCCCTCGGCTCGTGGCGCTACTGCAGCGTGTACAGGTACGCCGCAATGTCCCGCGCCTCCGCCTCGGAGACGCCGAGCGCCGGCATCGCTGTGCCGGGTTCGATGGACCGGGGCGACATGATCCACCGGATCAGCGTTCGGACATCGTTGGGCGCTTCACCCGCGATGTAGGAGCGATGAGCGAACTTCGTCAGCGGCGGACCCACCATGCCGCGTGCGCCGTCCACCCCGGGAATCGTATGGCATGACCCGCATCCGTACGCTACGATCTCGGCTTTGCCGCGCTCGACACTCCCGCCCACCACCACGCTGGCTGCCGGCGGCCGCTGGCACGCGCCGAGGACGATCACCAGGGCCGCGAGGGCCGCCGTTCTCATCCGCACGGCGGCACGACGAGGAGGACCACCGCGTTCATGAGCAGATTGAGGAGGAAAACGGTGCTGAGGAGGATTCCGCTGAACGCCATGAACCGGGCACGGCCTTCGCCCACCTCGAGCTGCTCGGCCTCGGCACCGCCTCCGTCCTCCGCCGGCCAGGTGCGCCGCCAGGAGCGGTACCCGACTAGGCCCGCAGAGGCACCGACCGCGATCGCGACGACGCTCACGATCAGCGCGATGGTCCACGGCGCACCACTCCCCGCGTCCCGGAGCGGCGTCATCGATGGCAAACACGCGTGTGACATCAGCACGTAGCTCGACAGCTCCTGGAGCGTCCACGCCGCCGGCGCGCCGAACAGGCCGAACCAGAGCGCCGGGAGCCCTACGGCATGACGGGCGGGAGCTGGATGCGCGGCGATGGTCATCGGCTAGCCGAGGCGGGGAGCGAGGTACAGGCTGGTGAACACCGCGAGCCAGACGACGTCCACGAAATGCCAGTACCACGACACGTTGGTCACCGCCTCGTGCCGGCCGACGGTGAAGTGATTCCGCAGCGCGCGCACCGCGACGACCGCGATCATCACCAGGCCCACGACCACGTGGGCGCCGTGGAATCCCGTGATGAGGTAAAACAGCGAGCCGTAGGCGTTCGTGGTCGGTGTCTCGGCGCTCTTGGCGTATTCGATGCCCTGAATGGCCAGAAAGAGCGCGCCGAGCAGGAAGGTGGCCAGGAGTCCGATCCGGAGCCTAGCTGCGCGGCCCCGACGAATACCGTATTCCGCCCAATACATCGTGCCGCTGCTGAGCAGCAGCAGGCCGGTGTTGGGCAACGCCAGCGACAGCTCCGGCGGCCCCAGCGGCGGCCAGGTGCCGCGGGCCATCGAGCCGAGATAGAAGTAGCTGAACAGCAGGTACCCGAACAGCGAGGCCTCGGTGGCGATGAGGAGCATCATCCCCCACGCACCGGGGCTTCGCGCCAATGGCTGGGCGAGCCGGCTCAGTTGGACCGCGGCGGTCGTGGCCATCGTTCAGGCCTCCAGCTCGCGGCGCGTGGGCCAGAGCCAGCCGATGGTGCAGGCGAGCGTGAGCGCGAGGCCGGCGGCCGAAAGCCAGGTCAGGCGCACCAGCAGGCCGTAACACAACGTGGTGACGGCCAGCGCGAGCAGCAGCGGGTAGAGCGAGTCCTCCGGCATGAGCAGCACATCCGTCACCTGGGCGTCGAGCGGCGAGGTCTCGACGCTGACCTTCTCCCGGTCGAGGGCCGGTCCCTCGGCGACCGCGCTGGCGGAGCCATCCCGCAGCCGGTCCTCCCAGAGCGGATGCCGGCTCCCCACCGAGGGGATGACGGCGAAGTTGTAGGCGGGCGGCGGCGAGGTCGTGGCCCACTCGAGCGTCGGCCCGTCCCACGGATTGGGGCCGGCCGGGGCACCCCGCCGGAGCGCCCAGACCACGTTCACGAACAGCAGTAGCACCCCCACGGCGAAGAGGAATGCGCCGGCCGTGGTGACCAGATTCACGGCGTCCCACCCCAGGCCGCTGGGATAGGTGTAGACCCGCCGTGGCATTCCCAGCAATCCGCTGATGTGCATCGGGAAGAAGCCCAGATTGAAGCCGATGAACATGATCCAGAAGTTCCACCGGCCCAGCCGTTCGCTCAGCATCCGGCCGGTCATCTTCGGGAACCAGTAGTACAGGCCCGCCACGACGGGAAAGACGTTGATGCCGACCAGGACGTAATGGATGTGCGCCACCACGAAATACGTGTCCGTGAGCTGCTGGTCGAACGCCACCGCGGCCGTGGCGACGCCCGACACGCCTCCGATCACGAACAAGACGATGAACCCCGCCATGAACAGGAACGGCGTGCGGAACACGGGCTTCCCCAGCCAGATGGTCGCCAGCCAGGCGAACACCGCCACCGCGCTCGGACTGGTGATCACCAGGCTGGCGGCGCTGAAGAACGAGGCGGGCAGCGCGGGCACGCCGGTAGCGAACATGTGGTGCACCCAGACCCCGAAACCAAGGATGCCCGTGCTCACGGTGGACAGCGCGACGAAGGTGTAGCCCACGAGCGGACGGCGGCAGAAGGTGGGGAGGGTATCGGACACGATGCCCATGGCCGGCAGCACGATGATGTAGACCCAGGGGTGCCCGAAGATCCAGAACAGGTGCTGCCACAGGAGGGGGTGCCCGCCGGCCGAGCTGTCGAAGAAGTGGGTCCCGAACCGGCGGTCCAGATAGAGCATCACGCAGGCGACCGTGAGTGCCGGCAGCGCGAACACCACGGCGAACGACGTCGTGGTCGTGCCCCACATGAAGATCGGGATCCGGTTGATGGACATGCCGGGGGCCCGCAGCTTAAACACCGTGACGATGAAGTTGATCGCCCCGACGGTCGTCGAGAGCGTCAGGAAGACCAGACCGATCGCATAGAAGTCGAGGTTGAGGCCGGGCGAGTAGGCCGCGCTGGTGAGGGGCGGATAGGCGAACCAGCCGCCGTCCGGCGCCTGCCCCACCAGGAAACTGGAGTAGACGAAGAGGCCGGACAGGAGGAACGTCCAGTAGCTGAATGCGTTCAATCGTGGGAACGCCATGTCGCGCGCACCGATCAGGAGCGGCCACAGGAAATTGCTGAACCCCGACAGGATCGGCGCCGCGTACCAGAAGATCATCGTCACACCGTGCATCGTGAACAACTGGTTGTATTGCTCGGGCGTGAGGACGTGGAGGTTGCTGTGCGCGAGCTGGACCCGCATGACCCCGGCCTCGATGCCGCCGGCCACCAGGAACGCCATGGCGGTCACGAGGTAGCGCTTGCCGATGGTCTTGTGGTCGACGGAGCCGAGGGCGCCCAGGAGTCCGGGCTTGGTCTCCCAGATCTTGAGCAACCGTTCGTGCAGGGTCGGGTCGGGTATGGCGGGGGCGATCGTGGCCACGGTGTCGTCCTCAGTGCAGCTCGCGAAGGTAGGCCACCAGTTGCCGCAATTGCTCGGGCTGGAGCGGCACCGCCGGCATCACGACCCCCGGCTTGAGCGCCTGGGGGTTGGCGATCCATCCGGCCAGGGTGCCCTGCGTGTTGGGAAGCATCCCTGCGGCGAGGGTGTGCCGGGACGCCAGGTGGGTCAGGTCGGGGCCGAGAGCACCGGCCGCCCCCGTGCCACGGATCGCATGGCACAAGACGCACGCCGAGCCCGTGAACACCTGAAGTCCGGCTGCGGCGTCGCCGTCGCTGGGCGTCGCCGCGGGACGCCGCTGCTCGGCCAGCCAGCGCTCGAACTGCTCCGGCGCCTCGGCCACCACCGACAGCCCCATGTGCGCGTGCTGCAGACCGCAGTACTCGCCACACTGGCCCCAGTAGGTGCCCGGCGTGTCGGCCTCGATCCAGGTCACGTTGTGCTGTCCAGGAATCAGATCCATCTTGCCCGCGAGCTGTGGGATCCAGAAGCTGTGGATGACGTCCGCCGTGGCGAGCTCCAGCCGGACGGGCTGTCCGACGGGTACGTGAATCTCGTTGGCGGCGGTGAAGATGTCCGACGGCCGCGCACCAGCGTAGCGCACTTCCCACCACCAGCGATGGCCGATCACCTGGATCCTGGCCGCCGGCTGCGCCGGCAGCGGGGCCACCGCCACCAGCGTCCCCGTGCTCACGAACAACACGCCGATCAGGATCACCGTCGGGACGATCACCCCGCCGATCACGATCCAGCGGATGCCGCCGCCCTCTCGCATGACGACCCCGTCCTGGCGCGAACGACGCCGGAACACCGCCGCCAGCACGAGCAGGCTCACGGTCACGACCACCGCGGACGCAATGAGCAACAGGATCCAGCCCAGCCGCGCCTCCCGGTCGGCCACCTGGCCGTAGGCGCGCAGATACGTCGGCGCGCCCGCGCAGCCGGCGAGGGCGAGCACGGGAAAGAGCCGCCCCGAGCGGAGCCGAACCGAGCTCATCCGCCCGCGTCCCCTGACGCGGGCGAGACCCGCAGCTCCGCTTGCGAGGCTTTCGGTGGCTTGACCGGCTCCTCCCGGCTGCCGAGCGTCCTGATGTAGGCGACGAGCTGCCAGATCTGCGCGTCGTTGAGCCGCCCGCCCCACGCAGGCATCCCGTATGGACGTCCCTCGGCGATAGTCGAGAAGATTTGCGCGTCCTGGCTGCCATAGATCCAGAGCGAGTCTCGAAGACTCGGTCCCATTCCCCCGCCGGCATACGCCGAATGACAGCCTGCGCAGTTCATCGCGGTAAAGAGCTGCCGCCCGGCGGCTATCGCCGAGCGGTCGTCGGTGTAGGGATTGCTCACCGCGCCGAGCACGATCTGCGGCGCGATCCCGGGCTGCACACCGGCGGTCTGCCGTGGCGCGGGACCTCGGCTGAGCCCCTGGTCCGGCACATGGGGCTGGCTGTTGCCGCCACCGGCCTGACAGGCGGCGGCCACCACCCCCAGTGCCATCAGCCCTACGGCTAGCTTCCCTACGATCGAGCGCATGCCGCCTCCTCGCGCTTGTACTCACGCGTGTCGGTGCAGCGGGCCGCCACCTCCGATGTCGGTGCGGCCGGCACCACGGGCACACCGAAGCTCCCGAGCATCCGCCGGATGTCCACGGCGCGGCGCGACAGCGCGGCGTCGAGCTCCGAGCGCAGCGTGGTGTCCGCACGGCGCACCCCGGCCGCGATCGCGAACGTGTAGCGGAGGCCGGGCGGGTCGACCGCCGGCGTCACCGGCGCGATTCGCATCGGCACGCCCTCGCGGCGGCCGAAGTAGCCGGCGAACGGGCCCCACACGATCGCGACATCCACTGCGCCCTGGGCCACGGCGCGTACCAGGTCCGACGGCGGGTTGGGCCGGGCATAGTTCCCGTAGAGGCTGTAGCCTACCACGTTCTGGACGATTCCCCGCCTCGCGAGCGCGTGCGCGGGCGGCGGATTGACGTAGTCGTCTCCCACGAAGTGGATGCCGATCCGCAGCCCGTGGAGCCGCGGATCGTCCATGGAGCGGAGATCGAGATGGCGGTCCCGGCGGGTGAGGAAGACGTACGTGGAGGTGTAGTAGGGCCGGGTTGTCAGCACCCGGTTGCTCTCGACGGGAATCCCGAGGAGCACATCGCACCGCCCCGCGCCGAGCGTCTTCCGGATGAACCCGCGCCACTCGGGTGCCCAGGCGTACTCAAGCGGCCGGTGGAGTTCGGCGGCGAGCAGCACCGCGAGACGGTTCTCGAACCCCTCGCCCCGCCGGTTCGAGAACGGCAGATTGTTGGGATCTGCGCAGACCCGAAGCGCGGGCGCCGCCACTGGCGTCGCCGCGTGGGAAAGCCCGGTTGGCCCGACCCCTGCGAGCGCGACCCCTGCGAGCGCGACCCCTGCGAGCGCGACCACGGCCCCCGGGCCGACACGCCGCCTAGGGCAGGGCGAGAACATAGACCGCGCCCCCGGGCGCGGTGTACTTCGGGAGATCCTTCATCGCGTTCACGAATCCGAGGGCGGCGGTCGGATCGGACGGCGACAGGCCCAGGGCCACCGCGCCGGCCCAGCCGCCGACGCCGGCATAGACCGCGACGTACTGCTTGGCATCGGGACCCAGATAGGTCATGAAGTTGCCGATGAGACCCGAGCCGGTCTTGAACTTCCAGAGCACCTCGCCGGTCCGCGCGTTCACCGCCTTGATCCACCCGTCCATGGTGCCGTAGAACGTCACGTCGCCGCCGGTCGCGAGCGCGCCCGTCCACACCGGGAAGCGCTCCGGAATTCCCCATACCTTCTTGCCGGCCACCGGGTCCCACGCGAAGAACTCGCCGCGATTCCCCCCGGGGCCGGCGTACATGATGACCTCCGCCCCGAGATACGGCGTGCCCGCGATGTACCCGGTCTCGGTGGCCTTGTAGTCCATGCAGAGGTTGGTGCCCGGACTGTAGAAGAGCCGGGTCCGGGGCGAGAACGCCGCCGGCTGCTGGTCCTTGGCGCCGGTGGCCGCGGGGCAGATGTTGGTGACGCTCACACCCTGGTGAGTCTGCTTCGAGGCCACCTCGATCGGGCGCCCGGTCTTCATATCGATGCCTCTGGCCCAGTTGACGTGCTCGAAGGTGGGCGCGGACAGCAGCTCGCCGCTGGCCCGGTCGTACATGTACACGAACCCGGTCCGCCCGAACTGGAGCAGGACCTTGCGCGACTTCCCATCGATCACGAGGTCCACCGGGATGTGCTCGTTGATGTCGTCGTAGTCCCACCGGTCGTGCGGCGAGGTGGGATAGGCCCAAACCGCCTCACCGGTCTTCGGATCGCGCGCGAACGTGGTGGTGGACCACAGATTGTCGCCCGGCCGCATGTCGGGATTCCACACGCCCGGATTGCCCGATCCGTAGAAGATCAGATCCAGCTCGGGGTCGTAGCTGATCCATCCCCACACCGCGCCTCCGCCCCGCTCCCACTGCCCCGCCGGCCATGACTTGACCCCGAGGTCGGGCTCGCGCAGCCATTCGTAAAACGGCTTGAACCGGGCGCCGATGAGCACGTCCTTGTCGGGGCCGCTATTGTACGCCTGCCACAGAATCTTGCCGCTCCCCAGATCCAGCGCCGCGATCCAGCCCCGGACACCAAGCTCACCGCCGCTGTTGCCGACGAACACGCGCCCGTTCACCGCGAGCGGCGCCATCGTCATGGTCTCGCCCCGGTTGATATCTCCAAGCGTGGTCTCCCACAGCACCTTCCCGGTCTCGGCGTCGAGCGCCACAGTCACGTTGTCGAGCCGGTTGAAGACGACCTTGCCATCGGCGTATGAGGCCCCCCGGTTGACCACGTCGCAGCAGGCCTCGCCCTGGGCGGCGGGATCGGTCGGCGGATGGTAAAACCACTTGAGGGGGCCGGTCGGATTCTTCAGATCGATGGCGTATACGATGTTGGGATGCGGCGTGACCACGTACATAGTGTTGTTGACCACGAGGGGCGTTCCCTCGTGCCCCCGGTTCACTCCGGTAGAGAACGTCCATGCCACCCGCAGATTCTTCGCGTTCGCCGCCGTGATCTGGTTGAGCGGGCTGTACCGGGTGTTGGCCCAGTCGCGGCCGGGGAGCGTCCATTCGCCGGGGTTGGGCGCCCCGGGCTGCGGTGGATCGCCCGAGCGAGTGGAATCGTACGCATCGGCCCCCCGCACGGCCCGTGTGGAGACCCCAGCCGGGGGCTGGGCGCTCGCGCCCTGTGGCGGTCCTCTGTCACACGCGAGCGCCATCGTGGCGACCCCAGCCGCCAGCATGCGGCGACCGGCGAGACGAATTCCGGAATGGACCCCGCGGAAGCTGTCGGCCATGTCACGCGTTCTGGCTGGATGCCTTGAGAGGGGTGGATCAGCGGCGGCCCCTGTGCGGGCGGGCCGGGTGGGGATATACATGCTCGGGTCACACGCAGAGAGACCGCTGGTGATGGCGATTCAGTAGCACGACCGAAGCCTGCCGTCGTACTCGTATGTACCTTCAGGTGTATAAGACCGCTTTTCGAGAACCGTCGCCGTGACCGGTGTCACACGAAGTCACTCTCTTTTCTGATCGCTCAGCACACCACCCGTGCCGACGGAAGCGATGCGCACCATCATCGAGCCGTTCAAGATCAAGTCGGTCGAGCCGATCCGGATGACCACACCCGCCCAGCGGGAGGCCCGGCTCGGGGAGGCCGGGTACAACGTCTTCCTGCTGCGCGCGGAGGACGTGCTGATCGACCTGCTCACCGACAGCGGCACCGCCGCGATGAGCGCCGAGCAGTGGGCCGCGGTGATGCGCGGCGACGAGGCATACGCGGGCAGCCGGTCGTGGTTCCGCTTCGAGAGCGCGGTGCACGACATCTTCGGGTTCCGCCACGTCCTCCCCACACATCAGGGCCGGGCCGCGGAGCGGATCCTGTTCTCGGTGCTCTGCAAGCCGGGCGACGTAGTCCCCAACAACACGCACTTCGACACCACGCGCGCCAACGTCGAGGCCACCGGCGCGGAGGCGCGCGACCTGGTCATCGCCGAGGGGCGGATGCCGTCCGCCCGCCACCCGTTCAAGGGGAACATGGACGTGGGCCAGCTCCGCGCCCTCATCGCCGAGGTGGGGCGCGAACGGATCCCGCTCTGCATGCTGACGGTCACCAACAACTCGGGCGGCGGCCAGCCGGTCTCGATGGGCAACGTGCGCGACGTGGCCGCGGTCTGCCGGGAGCACGGCATCCCGCTCTACATCGACGCCTGCCGCTTCGCGGAGAATGCCTATTTCATCAAGCTGCGCGAGGAAGGCTACGCGGACCGCACGCCCGCGGCGATCGCCCGCGAGCTCTTCTCGTACGCGGACGGGTGTACCATGTCGGCCAAGAAGGACGGCATGGCCAACATCGGCGGCTTCCTGGCGACCAACGACGACGCGCTGGCCCGGCAGCAGCGGAACCTGTTGATCCTCACCGAGGGCTTTCCGACCTACGGCGGCATGGCGGGACGGGATCTCGAATCGATCGCCGTGGGACTGCACGAGGCCCTCGACGAGGACTACCTGGTCTACCGCATTACCTCCACCACCTACCTCGGCGAGCACGTGAGCCGGGAGGGCGTGCCGATCGTGCAGCCGCCGGGCGGGCACGCCGTCTACCTCGACGCCGCCGCGTTCTTCCCGCAGATCGCGCCGCTCGAGCTGCCGGGCCAGTCGCTGGTGGTCGAGCTGTACCGGGAGGCGGGGATTCGCGCGGTGGAGATCGGGACCGTCATGTTCGGACGGCATTCGGCCACCGGCGGGGACACCACGGCCCCGATGGAGCTGGTCCGGCTGGCCATCCCTCGGCGCGTCTACACGCAGAGCCATGTGGACTACGTCGTCGAGGCGATTCTCAACATCTGGGCGCGGCGGGACGCGGTGCGCGGGTATCGATTCACCGAGCAGGCTTCCGTCCTCCGCCACTTCACGGCGAGGTTCACGCCGCTCTGATCGCGCCGAACGCGGCGCCCACCGCTACCCGTCGACCGTGTACCTCTCCTCCCTGACCACCCGAAATCCACGCCGCACGTAGTTCGGCAGCGCTGCCGGATGATCCAGCGTGCAGGTGTGGAGCCATACCCGGGTCGGCCCCGTTCGCCAGGCCTCACGGACCGCCTCGCACAGGAGATGCTTCCCCCACCCCCGCCCGATGTACTCGGGCAGCAGGCCGAAGTACGCGATCTCGACGGACGCGTCCTCGTGCGGTTTAAGCTCGAAGTATCCCGCCGGGGCGGCGTCCGAGGTGAGAAGCCAGAGCACGAGCCCGGGCGTGGCCAGGTGCGCCCGGATCGCCTCGTCGCTCCAGCCCAGCCGGTCCGTCCACCGAAATGCCCTCCCTACCTCGGCGTAGAGATAGCGGTAGAACGAGGCCGGACACTCCCCCAGGCGTTCGAGGCGGGGTGCGGGGTCCGGGGTGACCACGTCCTGAAGGTCCGCCGCGGAGCCCAGCTCGAGATAGGTACGTATGACGGTGAGGGCCATGGGGCGGGAGTCTAACACGAAACGGCCCCGGCGTGTCCGCCGGGGCCGTTCGCGATACGACGTCCAACTGCGACGTTAGCGCTGCGTGTCGCTGGTGTCCGGCACATCGGTGTTGGTCAGCGTGCTGTCGGTATGCATGTCGCTCATGCCGTCATGCTCGCTGGGAGCCATCGTGGTGTCGGCCCCGACGTCCGCCGACGGCTCGGCCATGGCGCCGGTGGTGTCCGTCGCACCGGCGCTCGGCTCGGTGGTGGGCACGTAGCCCTGATCGGACGGGTTCTGCGTGTCGGTCGTGCTGGTCGTGTCGTAGCCGGCGCTCGGCGCCGGAGCCATCGTGCTGTCAGCTCCGGCCGACGGCAGCGTGGTGGTGTTGGTGGTGTCGTAGCCGCTGGTCGACGGGCTCGGCTGCGCCATGGCCGTGTCGACCGCCGTCATCGTGCTGTCGCCCCGATCGGGGGCCGCGCCGGTCTCGTCATCCGACCGGTTGGCGCATGCGGCGAAGGTGGCTGCCGCCGCCAGGATCCAAAGTGTTTTCATGTTTTACTCCTAGTGGCGACCGAGCCCTGCCCGCGTCGGGCGACGTCGCCTGATGTTCGTAAGCTGCGGGCGTGCATGAAGCCTTCCTCCACACTCTCATGCCGAGGCCATAAGGTATCTGCGAAACGGCAACTGCACTAGGTCATGGATCACACATTTCCGGCGACCTTAGACCCGAAGAGATTCCAAATCGCGGTAGAGCTCCAAAGCGCCCGGATTGGCCAGTGCATCGGCGTTCCTGACCGGCCGGCCGTGGATCACCTCCCGAACGGCCAGCTCGGTGATCTTGCCGCTGATCGTCCGTGGGATGTCCGCAACCTGCAAGATCTTGCGCGGTACGT
This sequence comes from Gemmatimonadales bacterium, assembly GCA_038320055.1. GTDB lineage: Bacteria > Gemmatimonadota > Gemmatimonadetes > Gemmatimonadales > GWC2-71-9 > CAVVWJ01. The sequence goes on from JBBQDU010000021.1 coordinate 15,710, forward strand.
GGTGCGGGCTCGCGTATTTCCGGATCCGGTCACGGATGCGCTCGCGCAGCGTGTCGCCCAGACGCAGTCCTTCGGGGAGCCGCACGAACAGCACGATGCGTACATCGCCGTCCCATTCCTGGCCGACCACCAGGCTCTCGACGACCTCCGGCAGCCGCTCCACCTGGCGGTAGATCTCGGCCGTTCCGATACGCACCCCCCCGGGATTGAGCGTGGCGTCGCTTCGGCCGAGGATGATCAGGCCGTCGTGGGCGGTCAACCGGGCCCAGTCGCCATGGCGCCAGACGTCGGGGAACACGTCGAAGTAGGCCGCCCGATACTTGCGGCCATCGGGATCGTCCCAGAAGGCCACGGGCATGCTCGGAAACGGGCGCGTGCAGACGAGCTCGCCTTCCTGCTCCCGGCACGGGCGGCCCGACTCGTCGAACACCTCGACCGCCATGCCCAGCCCGCGCGTCTGCAGCTCGCCACGCCAGACCGGCGCCGCCGGGTTGCCGAGCGCGAAGCACGAGACGATGTCGGTGCCGCCGCTGATACTGGCCAGGTGAAGATCCCGCTTGATGCTCGAGTACACGTAGTCGTAGCCGTGCTCGGCGAGGGGGCTCCCGGTGGACAGCACGGCACGGAGCGCCGACAGGTCGTGGGTGCGGGCGGGCACGAGCTCCGTCTGCTCTGCGACCGCCAGGTATTTCGCGCTCGTTCCGAACACGGTGACCCGCTCGGCCGCCGCCATGTCCCAGAGAATGGACGGGGGCGCGAGCGGTGCGCCGTCGAACAGCACCACGGCCGCGCCCGTGGCGAGCCCCGAGACAAGCCAGTTCCACATCATCCATCCGCAGGTGGTGAAGTAGAAAACTCGGTCGTCGGCTCCGAGGTCGGTGTGCAGCACCAGCTCTTTCAGATGCTGGAGCAGCGTCCCGCCGGCGCCGTGCACCATGCACTTGGGCAGGCCGGTCGTTCCGGAGGAATACATGATGTAGAGCGGGTGATCGAACGGCAGACGCACGTATGTCGGGGTCGCGGGTCCGCGGTGGGCGTCGAGCAGTTCCTCCCACCGGTGGGCACCGGGGATGCCCGACAGATCGGGCCGGGTGTCCAGATAGGGTACCACGACGACATGCTCGACGGCGGCGATGCGGTCGCGCACCTCGCACACGCGAGCGAGCGAGTCGATCACCTTTCCAGCGTAGCGGTAGCCGTCCGCGCACACGAGCAGCTTCGGTCGGATCTGGCCGAATCGGTCCAGCACGCCGTTGGCCCCGAAATCCGGGGAGCACGACGACCACACCGCCCCCAGGCTGGCCGTGGCAAGCATGGCGATGACCGTCTCGGGCAGGTTCGGGAGGAAACCGGCCACCCGGTCTCCCGGTCCGACGCCGAGGGCGGCGAATGCCGCAGCGGCCGCCGCGGTCTCCTGCCTGAGCGCCCGGTGGCTCAGCGCGCTTTGTCGACCACGCTCGTTCCAGAAGACCAGCGCGTCGCGCTCATCGTCGTGGCACAGCAGATTCTCGGCGAAGTTGAGCCGCGCCCCAGGGAACCAGCGCGGGCCGAGCACCGGATCCGGCGGCGCCATCCGATCGAGCCCCACTACCACCTCGTCCCACGGCGAGCGGCCCGGCCGCTCCTCGGCCACCACACCGCAGAACCGCCACACTTCGGGCCAGAACGCTTCGGGATGAGCCACCGACCAGGCGTACAGCCCCGGGAAATCCCGGACGCCTTCGGCGCCGGCCGGGCGCCGCTCCTGGACACCACTGAGAAAGGCGGAGAGCCTGGTGCCCGCGACCCGCGCCGGGCTGGGGGACCAGATGGGCTCGGTCATCGCAAGGGCATCACGGCCAATGCTCTGCCGCGGCCCTCGTCAGCTCGTCGGCGGGTTGAACTGCGCGTGTTGTGCGTCCACCCACGACTTATGGTAGGCCGGGTCCTCGATGGCCTGAGCGGCCACCGCAACCCTGAGCGGACGGAAGCTGTCCATCATTACCGCCAGCTCGTCGGTGTATTTCGCGCCGATGCTGGCCTCCGCGCGTCCGGGGTGCGGTCCGTGCGGCAGCCCGTCGGGATGGTGGGTGATACTGCCGAACTCGATGCCCTTCCGGCTCATGAACTCGCTGGAGGCGTAGTACAGCACCTCGTCGGAGTCCACGTTGCTGTGGTTGTAGGGCGCCGGCACGGCCTCGGGGTGGAAGTCGTAGGGCCGCGGGCAGAAGCTGCACACGACGAACCCGTCGCCCTGGAACGTCTGATGGACGGGTGGTGGCTGGTGCACCCGGCCGACGATCGGCTCGAAATCGTGGATGTTGAACGCCCACGGGTAGAAATACCCGTCCCATCCGACGACGTCGAACGGATGGTGATCGAGGATGATCTCGTTGAGGCCGTCGTACTGCTTGACGAGGATCGGAAAGTCCCCGCGCTCGTCGTGCGGCCGGAGCGATCCGGGCCGCCGGATGTCGCGCTCGCTGTACGGCGCCCCCTCGATGAGCTGGCCGAACTCGTTGCGATAGCGCTTGGGCCATCGCACGTGCCCGCGGCTCTCCATGATCAGGAGCTTGGTGGCTTCCGCGCCCAGCTCGAGCCGCCACCGGTGCATGATGCCCCGGTGAATGACGAGATAGTCGCCCTCGCGGTAGGGCAGGTCGCCGAAGACCGACTCGAGCGTTCCGGTGCCCTTGGCCACGTACACCAGCTCGTCCGCCTGCGCGTTCCGGTAGAAGTGGGCGTCGTTCTCGTCGGGCTCGACGTAGAGCATGGCGACGTCCTGGTTGAACAGCAGGGGAATCCGGTCGAGCGTCGGGCTCCCGCCGCGCTTCACCTGCGAGGTGCGGAAGTGCCGGTGCCGGAGCGTCTGGTCCGGATCGACCTCGTACTTCGTCTCCCGGAGCCGCCGCACGCTTTTCACGGTGGTGGGCGGGTGGGTGTGGTAGAGCAGTGACGAGGTGCCGGTGAACCCCTCGTGCCCCATCAGCTCCTCCGCGTACAGCCCGCCGTCCGGCCGGCGAAACGCGATGTGGCGCTTGCGGGGTATCTCGCCCAGCGTGTGATAGATCGGCATCGGTCCCTCTCTCCTTCGCCCGGAAACGGCAGCGGTCCTGCGCTCAGAGATTCCCGCGCGCCGCCTGCTCCCGTTCGATGGCCTCGAATAGCGCGCGGAAGTTGCCCTTGCCGAAGCTCCGGGCGCCCTTCCGCTGGATGATCTCGTAGAACACGGTCGGCCGATCCTCGACCGGCTTGGTGAAGATCTGCAGCAGGTAGCCGTCGGGGTCCCGGTCCACGAGAATGCCCAGCGAGGCCAGGGTGTCGAGCGGCTCGTCGATCTGGCCCACGCGCCCCTGCAGCTCCTCGTAGTACGACGTCGGCACGGAGAGAAACTCCACCCCCCGCGAACGGAGCGTCGTCACCGTCGCGATGATGTCGTCCGTCGCCAGCGCCATGTGCTGGACCCCGGGCCCCTGATAGAACTCGAGATACTCGTCGATCTGCGACTTCTTCTTGCCCGGCGCCGGCTCGTTGATCGGAAACTTGATCCGGTCGTTGCCGTTGGCCATCACCTTCGACATCAGCGACGAATATTCGGTCGAGATGTCCTTGTCGTCGAACGTCAGCAGGTTCCGGAATCCCATCACGTCGCCGTAGAACTGGACCCAGGTCTCCATCCGGCCCAGCTCCACGTTGCCCACGCAGTGGTCCACGTATTTGAGTCCGACGCTCTCGGGCTGATAGGTCGGGCTGACGGGCCGGAAGCCCGGCAGAAACAGCCCGCGGTAGTCCCGCCGCTCGACGAGGGAGTGGATCGTGTCGCCGTACGTCCGGATGGCCGCGATCACGATCTCACCGTCGTCATCTCGGAGCACCTTCGGTTCCTGCACCGAGGTGGCGCCCCGCTCGATCGCCTTGGCGTAGGCGTCGCGTGCGTCGTTCACCCAGAGCGCCAGGTCCCGGACGCCGTCGCCGTGCCGGTAGACGTGGTCGGCGATCTCCCGGCTCTCCTCGCTCGCATCGGGTCGGATCGGCGTGGTGAGGACGAACCTGATCTTGTCCTGCTGCAGCAGGTAACTCGCCCGGTCGCGCACCCCCGTCTCGGGTCCCCGATACCCCACCAGGTGGAAGCCGAAGGCGGCACGGTAGTACAGGCTCGCCTGCTTGGCGTTACCGACCCAGAACTCGATATAGTCGGTCCCGTTGATCGGGAAGGTGTCGCCTCCGGTGGCGGGGGCGGTCAGGGTCTCGGTCTGCATGCGGTCCTCCGTGGACGACGTAAGTAGCTCAATTAGAAGATACCCAACGCTTTACCCTGCCGCCACATCGGGTCCCGGGAGTTTTGCGGTGGGTGGCGGCGGGTGGTATGTTCCCTGGAGAGACCGCCACCCTCACGAGCAGCCCCGCCGGGGGACGCGCGAATACGTCAGCACGGCAGCGGAAGCGCGGGGCTATGCCAGGGCACGACATCGTAGTCATCGGGTTTTCCGCGGGTGGAGTCGGTCCCCTCCAGCAACTGGCCGCCGGCCTGCCTCCAGACCTTCCGGCGTCGGTTTTCGTCGCCCACCACTTTCCTGCCACTCGGACCAGTGCCCTCCCCGACATCCTGCGCCTGGCCGGGAGGCTGCCCGCCGTCCAGCCGGCGGACGGGGACGATATCACCCCCGGCCGGATCTATGTCACGCCGCCCGGCCGGCTCCTGCTGCTCGGGGGGCAGCGCATACGGATCACGAACGGATCACGCCGGCACGGCCCACACTCCACCATCGACCCGTGCTTTCGCTGCGCCGCCCGCAGTTACGGCTCGCGGGTCATCGGCGTGCTTCTCAGCGGTACTCTGGACGACGGCACCGCGGGGCTCCTGGCCATCCGCCGCGGAGGCGGCCTCGTCGTCGTCCAGGATCCTGGGGAAACCGAGTATCCGGGGATGGTGCTGAGCGCGCTCGAGCAGCTCGACGTGGACCACATCGCACGCGCTGGCGATATGGGCGCTCTCATCGACCGCCTGGTGCGCCTGGCCGCTCCACCACCCCCGCCTTCCGGGCGCCGGGGCCGCGTCGCGACCGAGGTCAAGCACAAACCACCGCTCACCGGGTCGACCTCCCAGTGACCAACGACGCAGCGCCCCGGTCCGGCCTCGCGACCCGGCTCATCGCCATCGCGACCTCGGCCGGGGGTCTGAGCGCGTTATCCCAGGATGGCTGACCGTCGGCCGTCCTGGCCAGCGTCCGCGAGGTAGGGGAGAACGCGGACGAATTCGCGCAGCGCCTGGACGACATGCGTCGAAACGTGCAGACGATCCGGACGGGGGGCGAGATACCGAGCGCCACCTTCGAGGAGCTGCTGCTGGCGGTGGAGGAGTTGCGGGTCGCGGAGGAGGAGATCCGGCAGCAGAACGAGGAGCTGGTCGCGGCGCATGTGGCGGTCGAGGAGGAGCGGCGGCGCTATCAACAGCTCTTCCACTACGCGCCGGACGCCTATTTGCTGACCGACCTCCACGGCATCGTTCGCGAGGCCAACCGCTCCGCCGCACGGCTGTTCGGCGTGCAGCCGCGGTTCATGTCGGGGTGTCGCGGAGCGGTCCCAACGATACCGCCAACGGGTTCCGCTGGCTGATCCGGGACACGTCCGAGCAGCGCCAGCTCACCGACGAGCTGCGGCTCCGCGAGGAGTCGGCACGGCGCGAGGCTGAAGCGAGCGAGGCGCGGGCCCTGCACGTACAGAAGCTGGAGGGCATCGGTGTCCTCGCCGGAGGCATCGCCCACGACTTCAACAACCTGCTCCATGTCGTCCTGGGCAACGCCGACCTCGCGCGGGTCCAGCTTCCCGAGGACTCGGCGGCCCGGGAGCAGCTGGACGAAGTGGTGCGCGCCACGCTGCGTGCGGCCGAGCTGACGCAGCAGCTTCTGGCGTACTCCGGCCGGGGCGCGGTCGAGACGCTGCACCTCAATCTCTCCTCCGAGGTGCGCGACATGGCCACACTGCTCCGGACGGCGCTGTCCCGCCGGGCCACGCTGGTGTGGGACCTCGCCCCCGAGCTGCCCTCCATCACCGCCGATCCCGCCCAGCTGCGCCGGGTCGTGATGAACCTGATCACCAACGCGTCCGACGCCCTGGGTGACGGCGCGGGCACCATCACGCTCCGGACCGGCGTGGTCGAGGGCGGCGACGATGCCCCCGGGCCCGGCCGGTTCGTTTTCCTGGAGGTCGGCGACGACGGCTGCGGCATGACCAGCGCCACGCTCCAGCGGATCTTCGACCCGTTCTTCTCGACCAAGTTCACCGGGCGCGGCCTGGGTCTCGCCGCGGTCATGGGCATCGTGGAGAGTCACGGTGGCCACATCCGAATCCACACCACACCCGACCAGGGCACCGTGTTTCGGGTGTTCTTCCCGGCCGTCGACGCCGCCGCCGACAGCGTCCCGCGACGCATCTCGGGCGCCCAGTGGCGCGGGCTTGGGACCGTCCTGGTCGTGGAGGACGAAGAGGGCGTTCGAGATGTGGTGGGTCACATGCTCGAACGGCTTGGCTTCAAGGTCCTGGCCGCCACCGACGGGGTGGCCGCCCTGGAGCGGATTCAGGCGCATGACGGCGCCCTTGCCGCGGTGCTCCTCGATCTGTCGATGCCACGTATGGGTGGCTTCGAGACGCTGCAGCACATCCGGGAGCGGCTCACCGACGTCCCGGTCATCCTCATGAGCGGCTACACGGAACAGGAGGTCGCCGCCAAACTGCTCGACGGCCGGCGTGCCGTCGGCTTCCTGCAGAAGCCCTTCCTCCCCGAAGATCTCCGGGGCGTACTTCGTCAATTGTCCCCACCCGCCCGGCTCTGATCCGCAGGCACAAGACGTGCAATTAGCCATCCATGGGGCATCTCCACGGACTGGGGTGTGTGGTCCGGACGGTCCCAAACGGCTAAGTTACTCCCATGGCGCATGTTGGCTGGTTCGAGCAGGATGGCTGGCTTCCCGCTCGGTAGCCCAGTAGGATGCGCATCACGGTCTTTCTGTCACCCTCTCGCCACGTTGGCGGAGCAGTGAGACCGGTCACTCACCGCAGGCGCTCATGACGGCGGACCTGACCCAACTGTTCGAGCAGTACTACGGCTCGCTGGTCCGGATGCTGTACCGCCGGACCGGGGATCGGGACCGTGCCGAAGACTTGGCGCAGGAAACCTTCGCCCGGGCCGTAGCCGCGCCGCCCAACAATCCGCGGCCCTGGTTGTTTGCCGTGGCGTTGAACCTGGTGCGTGAGGATGGCCGCCGGGCGGCCACGCGCGGCCGCCGCCTCGAGCTCCTGAAGGCCGAGCAGGAAGAGCCGGCCAATGGCCCGGATGCCGAGCTGGAGCGTCGGGAGGACGCCGCCCGGGTCCGTGAGGCCCTGGCCACCCTGAACGAGCGGGACCGCGAGGCGCTGCTGCTGCGGGCGGAAGGGTTCGACTACGAGGAGATCGCCGCCACCCTGGGTCTCGCCAAGGGCGCGATCGGAACGACGCTGGCCCGCGCCCGCCGCCGC
>JBBQDU010000022.1:0-23141 GCA_038320055.1 Gemmatimonadales bacterium
CACGCAGGTCTCGCACCGGGTGATTCCCGCCTCGGTGACCGTACGGGAGCTTGGCGGTCGAGCCCCCGAACGCGAGGCCCACGAGCTGGTGGCCGAGGCAGATGCCGAAGGTGGGGAGGCCGCCGCCGGCGAGATCGCGGACATTCTCGAGCGCGTAGTGCACCGCGGCGGGGTCGCCGGGCCCGTTCGAAAGGAAGAGCCCGTCAGGGTTTAGCGCGCGCACGCCCGCCGCCGACATCTCCGCCGGCACGACGGTCACCCGGCAGCCGGCGGCGACCAGCATGCGGACGATGTTCCGCTTCATGCCGTAGTCGTACGCGACGACGTGGGGACCCTCGCCCTCGGAGTAGGGGTCGCGGACGGTGGCGCGGGAAGCGAGATCGAGTCCCTCCATCGAGGGCGAGGCGAGGAGCTGCGAGGTGAGCTGTCCCGTCGGCTCCCGGCCCTCCGCGACGACGCCACGCATCGCGCCGCGCTCACGCAGGTGCCGGGTGAGCCGCCGGGTATCGATCTCCTCCAGCACCGGCACGCCGCTTTCGGCGAGCCACTCGTCGAGGCTTCGCGTAGACCGCCAGCTCGAGTAGTGACGGCTCAGCTCGCGCACGACCACGCCGCTCACCTGGGGCCGCGCCGACTCCATGTCCTCGAGGTTGACGCCGTAGTTGCCGATCATCGGCGCCGTCATCACGACGATCTGGCCGAGGTAGCTCGGGTCGGTGAACGTTTCCTGGTAGCCGGTGAGATTGGTGGTGAAGACGACCTCGCCGAAGGCGGGGTCGATCGGGCGCGTGGTCGTCCCGGGGAACCACGCGCCGTCCTCCAGCAATACGAAAGCGGGGCGATCGGTCATCCCGTCACCCCGCGCTCGATCGCCGTCACTTCTTCGGTTGGCTTGGAGCCGCCGGCGCTCCCGACGATGGGGCCGGCTTGGGCGTCGCTCCCGCGGCCGGCTTGGGCGTCGCGCCCCCGGCGGGCTTCGGCGCCGCTCCCGTGGCCGGCGCGGCCGCGGGGGCCTTGTCCGCTGCGGGCGCCGCCTCGCCCGGCGCCACCGGCGTGCCGCCGAGCGGGAGGGGCGCGCTCGGGGCCGATGCCGGCGAGGTCGCCCGAAGCCGCTCCTGCAGCGCGCTGGTCCCGCCACCGCGCGGCACCAACGACAGCACGAGGGCGAGCACGAGGAAGATCCCGCCGCACCACCAGGTGGCCTTGGTCAGCAGCGTCGTCGCCTGGCGGCCGCCGAGCACCGTGTCGGTCGTGGCACCGCCGAGCGAGGCGAGGCCGCCGCCCTGACCGGCCTGTAGCAGGACGACCACCGACAGCAACAGCGCGTCGAGGATGAGGAGCGTAAGCAAAAGTGCGAACATGAGTCTTCTCCTGGGCAGCCGGGAAGTCTAGCCGCCGGCGCAGGTTGGGTCAACTCCGCACCGCGCGGTTGTCCGCCTATCCGCTCGCGCGCATGTTTCGCGTCCACGCTCGCCCGCGCCGCCCGGCGCTCCCGTGCCCCACCCCGATCCGAGGTGCCGATGGCCCCCAGTCCACTTGCCGGCCGCCCCGCTCCCGCCGACCTGCTGGTGGATGTGCCCCAGCTCGAGCGCCTGTACTACGAGGGACAGCCCGACGTCGCCAATCCGGCACAGCGGGTGAGCTTCGGGACTAGCGGCCATCGAGGCACCCCGCTCGACGGCAGCTTCACCGAGGCGCATATCCTCGCCATCGCGCAGGCGATCGCGGAGTATCGCCAGGGGGAGGGGATCACCGGGCCGCTCATTCTGGGCAAGGATACGCACGCCGTATCGCGCCCCGCCGAGCGGACCGCGCTCGAGGTGCTCGCGGCCAACGGCGTCACCGTCGTGGTCGAGCGAGACGACGGGTACACGCCCACGCCCGCCGTGTCGCGGGCGATTCTCGCCCGGAACGAGGGTCGTTCGTCCGGGCTGGCCGACGGCATCGTGATCACGCCGTCGCACAATCCGCCGGCCGACGGCGGCTTCAAGTACAATCCGCCCGACGGCGGTCCGGCCGACACGGCGATCACCGGCTGGATCCAGAACCGCGCCAACGCCCTGCTCGCCGAAGGGAATGCGGGAGTGCGGCGGGTCGCCATCGAGCGCGCCCGCTCGGCGGACACGACGCACGAGGACGACCTGGTCGAGCCCTACGTGGCGGGGCTCGCCGGCGCCATCGACCTGGACGCGGTACGAGCCGCCGGCGTCCGGATCGGGGTGGACCCGCTTGGCGGCGCCTCGCTCGGCTACTGGCCCCGGATCGCCGAGCGCTACGGTCTGGACCTCACGGTCGTGAACCCCGCGCTCGATCCGACGTTCGGGTTCATGACGGTGGATCACGACGGGAAGATCCGGATGGACTGCTCGAGCCCGTGGGCGATGGCGCGTCTCGTTGGGCTGAAGGACCGGTTCGCGGTGGCCTGGGGCAACGATCCCGACGCGGACCGGCACGGGATCGTCACGCCGTCCGCCGGGCTCCTCAACCCCAATCACTACCTCGCCGTGGCCATCCACTATCTGCTCACCCATCGGCCGCGGTGGCCACGCGAGTCTCGCATAGGCAAGACGCTGGTGTCGAGCGCGCTCATCGATCGCGTGGTGGCGGACCTCGGCCGGACATTGCTGGAGGTCCCCGTGGGGTTCAAGTGGTTCGCCCCGGGTTTGTACGACGGCAGCTGCTGCTTCGGCGGCGAAGAGAGCGCGGGCGCCAGCTTCATCCGCCGGGACGGCGGCGTGTGGACGACGGACAAGGACGGCCTGCTCCTCGGCCTCCTGGCGGCGGAGATCACGGCGGTGACTGGACGGGATCCGGGCGTGCTCTACGGCGAGCTGACCGCCCGGCTCGGCGCGCCCGTCTACACCCGGATCGATACGCCGTGCTCGCTGGCCGAGAAGGCGGGATTCGCGCGGCTGACGCCCGAGTCGATCCGGGCGACGACGCTGGCCGGAGACGCCATCGAGGCGAAGCTCACGCGTGCCCCGGGCAACGATGCGCCGATCGGCGGACTCAAGGTGACCACGGCCGAGGGGTGGTTCGCGGCGCGGCCGAGCGGAACGGAGAACGTTTACAAGCTGTACGCGGAAAGTTTTCGCGATCCGGGGCATCTGGCGCGGATCGTCGCCGAGGCGGGGGACATGGTGGCTGCGGTGCTCGCGGCCTAGGTCGGCTCCAGTTGCCGGTCGGTAGCGGTCACCAGCCACAGGCCGGCGGCCACCAGCGCGAACGTCGAGGACGTCGCCAGGGCCACCGGCCAGCCGAACCGACCGACGGTGAGCGGCACCACGAGCGCGCCGATGCCCCCCACGACGTTGCCCCCGGTGTTGAGGACGCCGCAGGCGGCCGACGCGCGGCGGCCCGACACCGCGATGGCTCCCGCCCAGTAGATCGGATCGACGAACTGCTGCGCACCGAGACACAGCGACAGGAGCACGACCGCCCAGACGGGATTGGGCGCCGCCGCCGCGGCGAGCAGGAATGCCGCCGACGCCGTCATCGCGATCACCCCTGGGATCCGGCAGCCGAGCCGCGCGCCCAACCGTTTCCACAGCCGATCGCAGACCCACCCGCCGAGCACGGCGCCGAACGCGCCCGAGATCCAGGGGACCGCGGCGTAGAACCCGCCCTCGAGCAACCTGAATCCGCGGCTGTCGATGAGGTAGATGAACAGCCAGTTGAAGAAGAAATAGAAGACGTAGTTGCTGCAGGCGTAGCCGATCGTGAGGAGCCGGATCTGGGGGTCGCGGAGCACCGCCCGCCAGGCGCCGGGCTCGGGTGGCGTCGCGGGCGCGCGGCCCGCGTCGATCAGCTCTCGCTCGGCGCGGTTGACGGCCGGGTGCTGGCTCGGCAGATCGCGCGCGTACCACCACCACGCGGCCGCCAGGATGAACCCCACCGGTGCGGTCAGCACGAAGGATTGGCGCCACCCGTACTCGGCCGTGAGCCACGCGATCAGCGGGCCCGCCGCGGCGGAGCCGAACGTGAGTCCGGCGTTCTGCATCGAGCCAGGAAGCCCCCACCCAGAGACCGGAAACCAGTCGCCGGTCATCCCGCCGCCGGTGACCGGGAAGAACGGTGCCTGGACGACGCCCATCAGAAAGCGCAGCACCAGGAGACCGGCGAGCAGCGCCGCCACGGATGCCGTCGCTTTGCCCGGCAGCAGGCCCACGAGGAGATTGAGCACGCCCCACGCCACCGCCAGCAGTGCCACCGCGCGTCGCGCCCCGATCAGATCGCCGAGCAGCCCGCCGGGAAACTGGAACAGCGCGTAGCCCCACGCGAAGCCGCCAAGGACGACACCGAGCTGCACGGGCGAGAGGCCGAGGTCGGCGGCCATCGGGCCGCCGGCGACGGACATGTTGATGCGGAGGAGATAAGCGCTGAAGCTCGCCACGGCGATCAGCGCACACATGCGCCAGCGGATGGTCGTCGGCGCCTCCGGTCGGAGGACGGTGATGTCGGGGGTCAGGGTCAGGTCGCGCTCCTCGGGTCCGGTCATTCGATGTCGTCGATCGAGCGGGGCCAGTCCTTGCGCAGCAGGCGGGACAGCGCCCGGTCGGCCAGGAGTCGGCCGCCGGTCTGGCAGCGCGCGCAGTAGTTGGTCTCGTTGGCGGCGTACCGGATGCGCTGTACCGGTGTGCCGCACACCGGGCAGGGCTGTCCGTATCGCCCGTGGACGGCCATCCCGTCCCGAAACGCGGTGACTTGGTCGGGAAAGCCGTCGCCCACCTCGGCGCGGAGTCGAGCGGTCAAGTGGAAGTGCCGCGCCACCGGAGTGGCGCGAGCGTCAAACCGGCGAGCTCGCGGCGCTCCCCTCGCCCGTCGCACGCCACCGGCCGCCGACGTATGTCCCGGCGATGACCTCGTTGCCGGCGCCGAACACCAGCGCCTCGAGCAGCCGCTCCGGCGGAACGTCCGCCAGGGAAGGCGCCGCGAGGCTCACGGCCGCGAAGTCCGCCCAAGAGCCCGGCGTGATCCGGCCGGTCGGAACGCCGAGCGCGAGCGCTCCGCCGGTAGTGGCGGCGGCGAGCACCGCCGGGGCGACGGCGCCGGACGCGTCCGGGAGCGCGCCTCGAAGCTCGCCACGGAGCCGCTGCGCGTACTCGAGCCAGCGCATTTCCTCGAGCATCGCCAGGCGGTGATTGCCGTCGGTGCCGAGCGCCAGGCGCCCCGCCCCGTGGGGCCGATCCAGGCGAGGAATGCCGTCGCCCAGATCGCCCTCGGTGAGCGGGCACGCGCAGGTGATCCCGCCCGCCGCGACGAACCGCGCCATGTCGGCGTCGGCGGTGTGCGTGCAGTGGACCGCCGTGAAGGGGGCGTCCTCCACGGCGTCGAGGATCGCGGCCATCGGCGTGCGTCCGTAGGCGGCGAGCGACTCCTCGATCTCGCGCCCCTGCTCCTCGACATGGACGTGGACCACCATCCCCCGCCGGCGCGCCTCGCGAGAGATGGCCCGAATGTCGTCCGGCGCGGCGGCCCGGATGCTGTGGGGAGCGACGCCGAGCGTCTGGGTGGCGGGATCGAGCCTGGCCGCCAGCCGATCGACCTGCCGCCAGAACCCGTCCACCGTCGGAGTCGCGAAGCGGCGCTGCCCCCCAGCGAGGGGCCGTCCCGGCGCGCCGGTCGCGTAGAAGGTGTAGAGCAGCACCAGCCGAATCCCCGCGTCGGCGGCCGCCTCGAGGATCGCGTCGTCGAGGGCGAAGTCGCCTTCGTGCTCGTGGTGCAGGTAGTGGAACTCACCCACCGTCGTGATCCCCGCGTCGCGCATCTCGGTGAACGCACGGGCGGAGATGCGTCGCAGGCTGGCCCGGTCGAGGGAGTCCACGAGGGCATACATCGCCTCGCGCCAGGTCCAGAAGCTGCCCGCGCCCGCCGGAAAGCGTTCGCCGTGGCCGCGGAGACCGCGCTGGAACGCGTGCGAGTGCGCGTTGACGAAGCCGGGCAGCAGTGCGATGCCGCGAAGGCGCGTGGCACCGGCACGGCCGAGCGCGCCCACCGCCTCGACGCGCCCGCCGGTGTCCACGGCGATCTGGATTCCCGACTCGAAGGCGGCGCCGGTCCAGGTCAGATCGGCCTCGAGGAGCGCGCTCACCCCGCGGCACAGCTCCGATGGATCAGCGTGTCGAGCACTTCGCCCGCGCGCCTGAACTCGGCCACCGGCACGAACTCGTTCGGCCGGTGCGCCACCTCGATGCTTCCCGGCCCGAAGAGCACGCACTCGAAGCCCGCGCGCTGCAGCCACCCCGCGTCGGTCGCGAACATCACGGTGTGCGCGTCGTGCTGATTCACCGCCCCGCAGAGCGCGCGGTGGATCGGGGCGTCGGGCTCGAGCATCATCGCCGGGCTCTCGCCGAGCAACTGGAGAGTGAACGGCTCGGGCACGTCGGCTTGCACGACGTCGCGCACCCGCTCCGCCATCGCCTCCGCCGTCATCCCGGGCAGCAGGCGGATGCCGAGCTGCAGCTCGCAGCGGTCGGGGATCACGTTGGCGGCGCTGCCCCCCGCCACGGTCCCTACGTTGAGCGCGGCGAACGGTACGGAGGGGAATGCGTCGGCGTGAGTTGGCCGTTCGGCCTCCAGGTCCCTCCGAAGCTCGGCGAGCGCCACGATCGCCCGGGCGGCGGGCTCGATCGCGCTCCGCCCCAGATGCGGATATCCCGAGTGGGCCGCGCGGCCGGCGAAGCTCAGGCCCACACGGATCATCCCCTTGTGTCCCCGTACCACGCGAAGCTCGGTCGGCTCGCCGATGACGACGCTCTTCGGCAGCCGGTCGGGCTCGGCAAAGGTCTCGGTGAACCGCCGAGCGCCGAGGGTGCCCGTCTCCTCGTCGTAGGTGAAGAGCAGCACGAGTGGATGCCGGAGCGCGGCGGGATCGAGCGCGGCTAGTCGGTTCGCGGCCAGCGCGAGGAAGCCCTTCATGTCGGCAGCCCCGCGACCGACGTAGCCGTCGTCGCCATCGGCGAGCACGAACGGATCGGTGCGCCACTCGGGCTCGAGCGCGGGGACGACATCCATGTGGCCGGAGAGCACGAGGCCCTGGCGGTCAACGGTGTCCGGGCCGATGGCGACGATCAGATTGGTCTTGCTCCCGTCCGCCGACGCATTGCGGGTCAGCCGCACGCCGGAACGGTCGAGATACTCGGAAAGAAAATCCGCCAGCGGCAGGTTGCTGACGCTGCTCGTCGTGTCGAAGCCGACGAGCCGCGCCAGCAGCGCACGGTCATCGAGCCCGGGCGAGGCTCGGCTCAGCTGGGGTTCTCCGTCGCGAGGCGGGCGAGCCTGAGCCGGACTTCCCGCACGCCGGGCTGGAGCTCGGGATCGGCGTCCTTCCACAGGTCCACGAAGCGGCGATAGCGCTCGGCGGCCCGAGACCGGTCGCCCTTCGCCTCGTAGAGCTCCCCCGAACGCTTGAGCGACGGCGCGAGCTGGAAGGGATCCACCAGGAGGCGATTGATGGACGGCGCCATGATGACCCGGTCGTACAACGCGAGCGCCGAGTCACTCCGGCCCGCGCTGTCGGCCAGCCGGGCGAGGTCGAACAAGCCGCACGACGCGCACGAGCCGCCATGGTCGTACCATTCCTGGTACGCCGCGCTCGCATCCTTCGTCCGCCCTTCCGCCTCGGCGAGCCTGCCGGCGGCCAGCGCCCGCAGTTCGTTTCCCCGCCGCTGACCCTCGGGTACGGCGGTTTCGTATTCGCGCGCCAGCCGTCGCGCCTGCTCGACCTTGCCGAGCCTGGCGTAGGCCAGGATCAGCGCCGGGTAGGGGCGATCGGGCGCGGGTACACTCGCCAGCGGATGCCGGTCGAGTGCTGCCGCCAACACCGCCAGCGCGCTGTCGGGCCGATTCCGGAGATCCGCCTTCAGCAGCGCGAGCTCGGCCGCCTCGCCGAGGTAGTTGCCGAGGGCGCCCTGCCCTTCGCTCTGCGCCATGTTCTCGCGCAAGTAGCGTTCGGAATCGGCCACCTTGCCGGTCAGCCGGCTGAGTCGGGCCAGCATGAAGCTCGTGCGCGCCTGCCAACCCGGACTGGGCCGCTGGGCGGCCCGGAGCTGAACGATCAACCGCTCGGCCGCCGCGTAGTCGCCCTGGGCCACGGCGAAGCGCGCCCGGGCCGCGAGCAGCGCGGGACTGGCCGGCGCCTTGGTGGCAAACTCCTTCAAGGTTTCCGCTCCCGCCGCGAAGTGGCCCTGCGCCACCTGGGAGAGCAGCGCATTCTCGAAAAACGTGGCGCCCCGACCAAGGCGGGCGGCGCGCACGGCCAGACTCTCCGCTTCGGGCCACGCGCGCGTTTGCTGCAGCGCGACGGACAGGTTGTTCAGCGCCACGAGGTTGTCGGGGTTCACGGCCAGCGCCGACCGGTAGGCGGCGATCGCCTTGGCCTGGTCGTAGTCCACGAACTGGTAGTAGTAGCCGGCGGTGAGGTCGCCTTCCAGCTCGGTCAGACGATCGCGGTGGGAGAAGGCGCGGGTGGCCGCCGCGATCTGACCCGCCTCGTTGCCACGCAGGTTGCCGAGAATGACCGCGAGCTTCCGGTAGGCCATGGCGAAGCCGGTGTCCAGTGCCACCGCCTCCTGCAGGAGCGGAACGGCGTCCTCGGACTGATCGTTCTCTTCGAGCCGGAGCGCCTCCGAATACTTGCGCAGCGCGGCCAGTGATCCGGTGGTCACCTGCTCGAGCGACGGGTTCTGCCGGATCGACACCAGCGACTCACCCACGCGCTCGCGAAGCTTCTTCGAGAGCCGGTCGATGGCGCCGAGCAGGTCGCCGTCCCCCTGCGCGGTCTCGCGCACGGCGGTGAGCACGTGGCCGTCGGCGGCGTTGAGCAGGCTGGCCGACAGCACGTAGCCCTTGCCGACCGGATCGATCTGCCCGCTCACGACCGCCTTGATGCCCTCCCGCTCGGCGAGCTCGCGGGCGAGGCGCAGGGGGAGGAACGAGGTGCCGGCCCGCTCCATCCGCTGCAAGGCGTCGCTGATCGTGGACGCGTCCAGCAGCCGCACGGTCGGGGACTGGCTGAGATCCACCCGGAAGGCCTCGGTGAGCGACGGTCCCAGCGTGGAATCGGCGCTCCGATTCTCGAAGTCCGCCAGCACGAGCGGCTCGCGATCCTTGAGCACGCCCGAGGCGACGAGCGTCCCCACCGGCCCGATGCCCAGCAGGCGCAGCGCCGTGTATCCCGCGGCGACGACCCCCAGCGCCGCGAACGCCAACCCGCCCCCCAGCCATGCCTTCCGCCACGTAAACAAGGCCGCGATGCCACGCGCCGGCACCCAGGCCGGTGCCCCGGTCGCGGCGGTGCGGGCCGCCGCGCGGTTTCTCTCGTGCAGTCCCGTCACCAGCATCACCGGAAGGCCGACGAGCAGCAGGCCGATCGCGGCGTAGAGGACCCAGTCGGGCAGGCCGAGTCGCTGGACGAGCCCCCACACGATCGCGACCACCACCAGCGACCCGAGCACGAAGAAGCCGGCCACGCGGAGCGGGTGGCCACGGCGAATCGCCTGCTCGGTGCCCGTGGAAATGAACCCCGGGCTGGAGACGGGGAGGGTGCCGCTGCTGGGCGTGCTCATCGCATCGAGCTGCGGCACCATCTCCGCGGCGCTCTGCCACCGATCCGCCGGCCGCTTCTCCAAGCAGCGCATCACCACCGCGTTGAGGCCGGGCGGCACCGCGCGCCGGTACTGGACGACCGGCTCGGGGGCCTGCGTGATCTGCGCGGCGAGGAGCGCCTGGGCGGTGGGCGCGACGAACGGCGGCCGGCCGGCGAGCATCTCGTAGGCGAGGGCGCCCACGGCGTAGATATCCGCCCGGTGATCGACGTGCGGGTCGGCGGCCGCCTGCTCCGGCGCCATGTAGGCCGGGGTGCCGAGCGCCACGCCGAGCGAGGTGAGCGAGCTGCCCCCGCTCGATGCGCTCACCGCCTTGGCCACGCCGAAGTCGGTGATGACCGCGTGGCCTTCGGACAGGAGGATATTGTCGGGCTTGATGTCGCGGTGCACGACGCCGTTCCGGTGGGCGTACGACAGCGCGTCCACCACCTCGCGCAGGATCCGGACGGTCTCGAGGACGGGCAGCTCCCCCTCGCGCGCGAGCTTCACCCGGAGCGACTCGCCCGTGATGAACGGCATGACGTAGTAGAGGAGATCGCCGGAGGCGCCGGCGGTGAGGAGCGGTACGATGTGCGGGTGCTGCAGCCGGGCCGCCAGCTGGATCTCGCGCTCGAACCTCGTGACGTTGACGGCGGCGCCCATCTCGGGCGGCAGCAGCTTGAGGACGACCTGCCGCCCGAGCCGGACCTCCTCGGCCAGGAAAACGCGGCTCATGCCGCCGCCGCCCAGTTCCCTCAGGATCCGGTACTGGTCGCCGACCGCGGCCTGCAGCCGTTGTTCGAGCTCGATCGGGTAGCTCCTGAGAGGGAATGTCCGAAAGCTACGGGCCCGTGCCCAGTCCCACCAGTTCGGCCCAGCCGTCGGCGTCGAGGCTCGCCCCGCCGACCAGCACGCCGTCGAGCTCGGGCCGGGCCAGGAGTGCCAGCACATTGCCGGCGTTGACACTGCCGCCATAGAGGATGGGCAGCCGTCCGCCTACGCCGCTCCGGCCGATGATGAAGCGAATGAGCTCGTGCACCTGCGCGGCATCGTCGGGGGTGGCGTTCTTTCCGGTACCGATGGCCCACACCGGCTCGTAGGCCACGACGACGCGGGCCCAGTCGTCCGCCGCCACCTTGTCGAGCAGAGGGTTGAGCTGGCGCAGGATGGCGTGCTCGGTGCGCCCGCCCTCGCGCTCCGTCAGCGTCTCCCCGACACAGATCAGGGGCTGGAGGCCGGCCTTGAGGATCGCGGCCGCCTTGCGCACCACCTGCTCGTCCGTCTCGCCGAAGAGGTGGCGGCGCTCCGAGTGGCCGGCCAGGATGACGCGGGCGCCCGCCTCGCCGACCATGGCGATCGACAGCTCACCGGTGAAGGCGCCCTGCGGCTCCCAGCGCACGTTCTGCGCCCCCGGGAGCACGTCGGCGCGCGAGCGCGCGGCGTCGCTCACCGCCGCGAGCGAGACCGCCGGCGGGAAGAACCACAGACTTCGTTCAGGAACCGGTGTCGTGATCTCCAGAAAGCGCTTCATGAACGCGCGGGCGGCTTCGGGGCCGTGGTTCATCTTCCAGTTGGCCGCATAGATCAACGGGCGGGACATCGTCTACGCCTCGTCCAGCGCGGCGACGCCGGGCAGCTCCTTGCCTTCCAGAAACTCGAGCGACGCCCCGCCGCCGGTGGACACGTGGGTGATCCGGTCGGCCAGGCCGGCCTGGGCCACGGCCGCCGCCGAGTCGCCGCCACCGATGACCGTGACGGCGCCCCGGGCGGTGGCGTCGGCCATGGCCCGTGCCACCGCCAGCGTTCCGTGGTCGAACGGCGGCGTCTCGAACACACCCATCGGGCCGTTCCAGACGACCGTGCCCGCCTTGGCGATGCGGTCGGCGAAGTCGCGCTCGGTGGCCGGATCGATGTCGAAGACGGCCCACCCGGCGGGAATCGCATCGCGCCCGACGGCTTTCGTTTCGGCCGCGGAATCGAGTTTCTGCGCGATGACCGCGCCCGACGGCAGCACCAGCTTGCCGCCCGCTTTGGCCATGAGCGCCTTCGCCAGCTCGAGGCGGTCCGGCTCGACCAGCGAAGTGCCGGTCTCGAGGCCCATCGCACGGAAGAAGGTGCAGGCCATCGCGCCGCCGAGGAGGATGGCGTCCACAGTGGGGAGCAGCGCCTCGATGAGGTCGATCTTGCCGCTGATCTTGGCTCCCCCGAGCACGGCGACGAACGGGCGCTTCGGCTGATGCAACGCCTCGCCAAGGAAACGCAGCTCCTGCTGCATGAGCAGGCCCGACACGGCCGGCTTGAGGCGGTGCGCCACGGCCTCGGTGCTCGCGTGGGCGCGGTGAGCGGAGCCGAAGGCGTCGTTGACGTACAAGTCACCGAGCGCGGCGAACCGCTCCGCGAGCGCCGCGTCGTTGGTTTCTTCGCCGGGATAGAAGCGCGTATTCTCGCCTACGGCCACCGCCCCCCGGGGAAGCCGCCGGGTGGCGGTGACGGCGGCGTCCGATGTGGGATCGGCCAGGAACGTGACCGGCGCGCCGAGCAGCCGCTCGAGCTCGCGCACGACAGGCTGCATGGAATATTTCGGATCGGGGCCGCCCTTGGGCCGTCCCAGATGGGACAGCAGCACGACGCGCGCTCCACGGTCGCGCAGATACTCGATGGTGGGCAGCGCGGCCCGGATCCGGGTGGCGTCGGTGACGACCCCGTCCTTCACCGGACAGTTGAAGTCGACGCGGACGAGGGCCCGCTTTCCCTCGATGGCCAGCGGGTCGAGCGAGTCGAGCGTCCGCTTCACAGGCGCTGCCCGACGTAGCGGAGCAGGTCCACACAGCGGGCGGAGTATCCCATCTCGTTGTCGTACCAACTGGTGATACTGACCAGGGTGCCGTCCACGACGTTCGTCGAGAGCGCGTCGACGGTGCTGGACAGGAGGGAGCCGATGTAGTCCACGGACACCAGCGGCTCGTCGCTCACCGCGACGACGCCCTTGAGCGGTCCCTGGCGGGCCGCCTCGCGGAAGGCGGCGTTGACCTCGTCGGCCGAGGTCGCCTTGCCGACCGTACAGGTCAGCGCCACGACGGAGACGTCGGGTGTCGGCACCCGGAGGGCGACGCCGTCGATCTTGCCCTTGACCTCGGGGATCACCAGCGACGTGGCCTTGGCGGCGCCCGTCGAGGTGGGAATGATGGAGATTGCGGCGGCGCGCGCACGCCGGAGATCCTTGTGCGGCAGATCGAGGATCTGCTGATCGTTGGTATACGAATGCACGGTCGTCATGAACCCGTTGACGAACCCGAAGCGATCCAGGATGACCTTCACGACCGGGACGAGGCAGTTGGTCGTGCAGCTCGCGTTGGAGATGATGTGATGCTTGGCCGCGTCGTACGACTCGTGGTTGACGCCGTACACGATGGTGATGTCTTCCTTCTTGGCGGGCGCGGAGATGATGACCTTTTTCGCCCCGCCCTTCAGGTGCAGGGCCGCCTGCTCCCGGTCCGTGAACCGGCCGGTGGACTCGAGGACGACGTCCACGCCCAGCTCCTTCCACGGGAGCTTGGCCGGGTCCTTCTCGGACAACACCCGCATGGCATCGCCGCCCACGACGATCGCGTCCTTCTCGGCCGCGATGTCGGCGGGAAACCGCCCGTGGACGGAGTCGTACTTGAGCAGGTGGGCGAGCGTCCCCGTGTCCGTCAGATCGTTCACGGCCACGAAGTCGATGTTGGCGTCCATCGCCTTGGCGGCCCGGACGACATTGCGCCCGATTCGGCCGAACCCGTTGATGCCCACACGAATTGCCATCGTCTCTCCGTCGTTGGTGTTACTCGAGGCTCACGGGCGGCTCGGCCCGCGCGAACGTCACCGCCTCCACCCGGGCGGCCCCGGCGCGCCGCAGGGCTGTCGCGGCCTCGGCCAGGGTGGCCCCCGTGGTGAAGACGTCATCCACCAGCACGCAGGCCAGGCCCTCGACCCCACGGCCCTCGAACGCGCCCGCGACGTTGGCCTGCCGGGCCTCCGGTGTCAACGCCGTTTGCGTACGCGTGTCCCGCCGACGGATGAGGCCGTCCGTCCGGACCGGCAGCCCCAGTCGGGTACCGAGAGCGGCGGCAAGGCGCTCGCTCTGGTTGTAGCCGCGCGTCCGGAGGCGCCGCGTCCCGAGCGGCACCGGTACCAAGAATACCTGCCCGGTCAATGGCTCGAGCCCGCGCATGGCCTCCGCCAGGGTTTCCGCGACCCGCCACCACCCCTCGTACTTGAGACGGTGTACGGCCGACCTGGCGGTGCCGCGCAACCAGACCGCGCTCCGAACCCGCTCGAGCCCGGAGGGCCACCAGTCACACAGCCGACACTCGAGGTCGGCGAACGACGGCTGGCCGCAGCGCGCGCAGACCGGCGGGCTGACGGGCTCCCACCGCGACCGGCACAGGTCGCAGACCAGGGCGTCGTGCTGCCGCGCGGGCACCGGCGACTCGCACAGAAGGCACGCGGGCGGCAGCAGCCAGCGCTCGACGCCGGCGAGCGCCTCAACGAAGCTCGGCATCGACCGCGGCCCGCATCACCTCGACCGGCGCCCGGACACCCGGAAACCACCGCTCGAGCGCCGCGGCGCCCTGCGCCACCAGCATGGCACGCCCGTCCGCCGCGCGGAGGCCGGCCGCGCGCATCGCCTGCGTCCACGGCGTCTCGCCGCGGGCGTAGACCATGTCCAGTGCGACCTTCGCGCCGGGCGGCGGTGCCGCGAGCGGCATCGGATCGCTTCGGGTGAGGCCCAGCGGTGTGGTGTTGATGACGGTGGCGCAACTGTCGGCCTCGACGGTGCGCACGCCCTGGCCGTCCGCCCACTCCTCGAAGCGCCGGCGGCGGTCGGCCGACCGGGACGTGACCGCCACGCCGGCGCCGCGTTCCCGCGCCGCGCCGACCGCGGCCCGCGCGGCGCCGCCGGTGCCGACGATCAGCCACGCGCCGGGAGGTGCCTCCAGATCGTCGAGCGCGGCGAGCAGGCCCGGAACGTCCGTGTTGTCGCCGACGGTCGCGCCGTCCTCGCCCCAGAACGCGTTGCAGGCGCCGAGGCGCTCGACGGTCGGCAGTCGGCGGTCCACCGCCTGCGCGGCAGCTTCCTTGTGCGGGATCGTGATGTTGCCGCCTCCGCCGGCGCGGCTCAGCGCGTGCATGAGGCCCGGCAAGTCCTCCTGGGAGGCGCGGAGGGCCACGAACACGGCCCGGAGTCCGAGGACGCGGAACGCGGCGTTCTGCATGGCCGGGGACAGCGAGTGCGCGACGGGATCGCCGAGGACGGCGAAGACCCGCGTGGACCCGTCGATCACCGCACCGTGCCGGCGACCCGACTGACCACCGCGCCGACGAGCTCCTGCAACTCGGCGTGCGTGGCGCGGTAACTGGCCAGATCGGCGCCGTACGGGTCGGCCACCTCGGTCCGACCCGCGTCGCGACCGGCGTAGGCACCGAGCAGGTGGACCTTGTCTTCGCCGCCCAGCTCCGCGACCCGGGCCAGGTGATGTCCCGACATGACCAGGATCAGATCGGCGCTCCGCACCAGCTCGCGCGTCAGCAGGCGCGCGCTGTGCGCGCTGAGATCGAGGCCGCTCTCGAGGCCGACGAGGTAGGCTCCCTCGGACACGGGCGCGCCATCCCAGGCGCCGGTGCCGGCGGATGCAACGGTCACTTGATCGAGACCACGGGCGGTCACCGCTTCGCGAAGCAGCGCCTCGGCCATCGGGCTGCGGCAGGTGTTGCCGGTGCAGACGAACAGGACGTGTGTACTCATGGGCGAAACATACTCACGGCGCGAGCCGCCCGGCGGCCCGCCGCAGCTCCCCGCGCGGGATGGCGCCCTCCCGCACCATTCGCGGGACGGATTCGGTGCAGTCGACGAGAGTGGACGGCGGCACGTTTCCAAGCACGCCTCCATCGAGGACCAGCAGCACGCCCTTGTCTACCGCCTCCTGAAACAGCTCGGCGAGCCGGTCGGGGCCCGGCGCCGGCGGGCCGCCCGGCCGATTGGCGGAGGTCGATGTGAGGGGCTGTCCGCTCGACGCCACCAGGCGCTCGATGCCCCGGTGCGAGGTGTGGCGCACGGCGATGCCGCCTTCCCGGCCGCGCAGCTCCTCCGGGAGCCGGCCTTCTCCTCCACGGAGGACCAGCGTGAGCGGCCCGGGCCAGAACGCGTCGGACAGCGCGCGCGCGGACGCGGTGAACACGAGCCCCGCTTGTTCAGCCATTGCGCGGCCGGCCACCAGCAACAGAAACGGCTTTCCCTGCGGGCGCCCCTTCAGATCGGACAGCAGGGCGAGCGCGGGCGCGGTGGCGGCGGAGCCCAGACCGTACACCGTCTCGGTGGGATAGCCGAGCAGCCGGCCGGCGGCCAAGTGCGCGGTGACAGCCGGGATGGCGGCTTCGACCTCGGCGGGCGTGCGGAACGGCAGCGTCATGCGCCCCGATCCACGAGCAGCTCCGCAATCGCCAGGTCGTCGGCGGTGGTGACCTTCAGATTGCGGGGTGAGTCGGGGACCAGACGGATGATGACGCCGGTGCGCTCGACGAGCGCGGCATCGTCCGTGGCCAGGGCTGCGCCGGCCGATGCTCCCGAGGCGTGAGCGCGCTCGAGCACGGCGCGGGGGAAGCCTTGCGGCGTCTGCGCGCGCCAGAGCCCCTCGCGGGAGATGGTGCGGCCGACGCGGGTGGGGTCGTCCGGCGCGGCTTCCTTCAGGGTATCGCTGACCCGCACCGCCGCCACCGCGCCCTCCCCAGCCCTCGCGTGCGCAATGACGGCGTCGATCACGGTCCGTTCGACGAAGGGGCGCGCGGCGTCGTGCACCACCACCGTCGTGCACTCGGCACCGAGCGCGGCCAGTCCGGCCCCGACGGAATCGGCCCGCGCCGCGCCGCCGGCCACTAGCACGAGTCCCACCCCCGCGAGTCCGCGCAGGAACTCGGGTGGCGTGGCGGCATCCTCGGGCGGCAGCACCAGGACGACGCGCGCCACCTCGGGATGGGCCGCGAACGGCCGGAGCGCACGCAGCACCATCGGCACACCACCGATGGGACGGTACTGCTTCGGTGTCTCGCCGCCGAGGCGGGTGCCCCGGCCGGCGGCCACGAGGACGACTCCAACGTCACGCGGCAAGGGCTCGCACCAGCTGGCCCACGTGGTCGAGCCCGACCATCGAGACGCCGGCCACCTGGGTGCCGCTCCGCGAGGAGCCGAACACCCGGCGGAACCCCAGCCGTGCCGCTTCCGCGATGCGCCGCTCGAGCGCCCCGCTGGGCCGGATCTCGCCGCCGAGCCCGATCTCGCCCAGGAAGATCACGTCGCTGGGCGCGGGGCGATTGTAGAGGCTGGAGATCAAGGCGGCGGCTACGGCGAGATCCGCGCCCGGCTCGTTCAGCCGCACGCCGGCGGTGACCTGGACGAACACGTCGAGATCGGAGAACGAGGTATCGGCCCGGCGCTCGAGGACCGCGAGCAGCACCGCAAGGCGGCGGGGATCGAGTCCGGTGGCCACGCGCTGGGGCGTGCCGTATCCGGACTTGGCCGCGAGGGCCTGGACCTCGACGAGCACCGGCCGGGTTCCTTCCATGAGCGCGGTGACGGCACTGCCGCTGATGCCGTCCGCCCGGGCGGCCAGGAACACGGCCGACGGGTTGGGCACCGCGACCAATCCATGCTCCGTCATGGTGAAGACGCCCAGTTCGTCGACGGAGCCGAAGCGGTTCTTGGTGGTGCGGAGCAGTCGGTAGTCGAGCGTGGCCTCGCCCTCGAAGTACAGCACCGTATCCACGATGTGCTCGAGCGTCTTGGGCCCGGCGATGCCGCCGCCCTTCGTCACATGCCCGACCACGACCACCGCAGTGCCGCTCTCCTTGGCGAAGCGCATCAGCTGGCCCGAGCACTCGCGCACCTGGCCGACGTTGCCCGGGGCGCTCTCGAGCGCTTCGGTGTACACCGTTTGGATCGAGTCGATGACCACGACGTCCGCCGCGACCGCCGCCGCCGCGCCGAGGATGGCCTCGAGGCGAGTCTCGCCGAGCACGTGAACGGCCCCGGCGTCCTCGTCCACCAGCCGCTCGGCGCGGAGCCGGATCTGATCGGGCGACTCCTCACCGCTCGCGTACAGCACGGTGCGGCCGGCCGCCTCGAGCCGCGCCGCGGCCTGCAGCAGGAGCGTAGACTTCCCGATGCCGGGCTCGCCGCCGATGAGGAGCATCGAGCCGGGCACGAGTCCGCCACCGAGCACGAAATCGAATTCGGGGAGGCCTGTCCGCCAGCGCGAGAGCGGCGCGGTGGCCACCTCACGGAGACGCGCGGGCGGCGGCCCCACGTCGGCCGTCCGTCCGAGGCCCCGCTTCCCGGCACCCCGGCCGGCCGGCGCACGCGCGAGCAGCGGCTCCTCGGCAACCGCGTTCCACGCCGCGCACGCCTCGCACCGGCCGACCCACTTGGGATGCTCGTGGCCGCATTCGGTGCAGCGATAAACGGATTTGGGTTTGGGCATGACGTCCGGCGGCTGGGCTCAGTCGGTCGGTCGACCGGCTGTGGCGGTCATTCGGGATCCTCGCGGCTCGACAAATTGTCGAATCGCGTGTACTCCCGCACGAATCGAAGCTGGACATCGCCCGTCGGCCCGTTCCGGTTCTTGGCCAACATCACTTCCGCCACGCCTTTCTTCGACTCGTCTTCCCGGTCGTAGTACTCGGGCCGATGGATGAAGATCACGAGATCGGCGTCCTGCTCGATGGCGCCCGAGTCGCGGAGGTCGGACAGGATGGGCTTTCGCTCCCCGCCGCGCTGCTCCGACGCGCGGCTGAGCTGGGACAGGGCGATGACCGGAATCTGCAGCTCGCGCGCCAGCGCTTTGAGCGAGCGCGAGATGTCGGAGATTTCCTGCACCCGGTTCTCCGCGTACGCCGGGCTTCGCATCAGCTGGAGATAGTCGACGATGACCAGCTTGAGATCGTTGTCGATCTTGAGGCGCCGGGCCTTCGAGCGCATCTCGAGCAGCGTGAGCGAGGGCGTGTCGTCGATCCAGAGCTGGTGCGTCTGCAGGATGCCGGCCGCGCGCGCCAACTGCGTGAAGTCCGAATCGCGGAGCGTGCCCTGCCGCACCCGGTGGCTGTCCACGCGCGCCGTGGCGGTCAGCATGCGCTGCACCAGGGCTTCCTTCGACATTTCCAGCGAGAAGATGGCGACCCCCTGCCCCTCCGCCGCCGCGTTGGCGGCGATGTTGAGACAGAAGGCGGTCTTTCCCATCGACGGACGGGCCGCTACCACCACGAGCTCGGACGTCTGGAAGCCCGACGTCAGCGCATCCAAATCTAGGAACCCGCTCGGGACGCCGGTAATCGCCTTGCCGCTCCGCTGGAGCGTTTCGATGCGCTCCATCGTGGGCCACAGCATTTCCTTGATGCGCGTGAACCCGTCGTTGCCGCGCTGCTGGGAAATCTGGAAGATCTTGGATTCGGCGACGTCCAGCAGGTCGGACGCGGTGGAGTGGCCGTCGTAGGCATCGGTGATGATCGAGGTGCTCGCCTCGATCAGCCGGCGGAGGACCGCCTTGTCGCGCACGATCGTGGCATGAAACTCGAGGTTGGCCGCGGTGGGCACCGCATCCACCAGCTCGGCCAGGTACTCGAAGCCGCCTGCCATCTCGAGGTCGCCCCGGCGAAGCAGCTCGTCCCGGAGCGTGATGTGGTCGATGACCACGCGGCGCTCGGTGAGGGCCAGCATCGCCCGCCACAGGCGGCGATGGCCTTCCCGATAGAACATCGTGTCGTCGACCAGCTCCGCCGCGCGGAGCGCGGCATCCTGATCGAGCAGCATGGCGCCCAGGACGGCCTGCTCGGCCTCCTGGCTCCATGGAGCCGAGCGGCCGACGTAGGTGTCAGCCGTCGAGAAGCTGTCGTGCGATACGGACGTCATCCCAGGTCGGCTTCTTCCAGTTCGGGTTGCGCAGCAGCGCCGCGGGATGGTACGTCACGACGAGCGGAATGCCGTTGTACGTGTGCACCTTGCCGCGGAGCTCGCCCAGACTCTTCTTCACGCCCAGCATCGCCTCGGCGGCGGTGCCGCCCATGGCGAGGATCACCTTCGGCTGGAGCAGCTCGAGCTGGCGGTGGAGATAGGGGAGGCAGGCCGCGATCTCATCGGGCAACGGCTTTCGATTCTGGGGCGGACGGCACTTCACGATGTTCGTGATGTACACCGAACTCCGCGGAACTTCAATAGCGTCGAGAATCGAGTCGAGCAGCTGCCCCGCCTGTCCGACGAACGGCCGCCCCGTGGCGTCCTCGGTCGCGCCCGGACCCTCGCCGACGAGCACGAGTTCGGCGCGGGGATCGCCCTCTCCCGGCACCGCGTGCGTGCGGTTGGGGCAGAGATCGCAGCAGTACGTCGTTCGAATCCGCTCGGCCACCGCGTCGATCGTCTCCAGCGCGGCCAGGTCGGAGCCGAGGAGCGCAGGGGCCGGCGAACGGACGGTCAGCCCCGGCCCGGGAACCGGCGGCGCGCCCTTTTCCACTTGGGATCGGGCCCCCCATGCGGCGGCGTGGCGCCCGACGGCGCGCTGTTGGGTGCCGGGGCTGAAGTCTCAGCCGAGGAGCGGGGATCGGTCGGTTCGGAGGAATGTCGGGTGGGCATCGTCACGTCCTGCGCCGGCGCGGGCGGGTGGGCGAGAATGACCTCGGCACCGCCGAGCTCGATCTGCTGCGCAAGATAACGCCGCCGCTCATCGGTCAAGGATCTGCTCCACGGCGTCGAGGATCGCCTCGGCCACCGCGCGCTTCGACTGCAGCGGCAGGATGCGCGGCGACCCCTCGCGGTCCAGCAGCGCAACCCGGTTCGTATCCCCCTCGAAGCCCGCCCCGGGCTCCGTCGCGTCGTTGACCACGATCAGATCGAGCGCCTTCCGCTCCAGCTTGGCCCGGCCCTTCGCCAGCGCATCGCCCGTTTCCAGCGCGAAGCCGACCGTCACGCTCCCCGCCTTCCGCTCGGCGCGCGTGCCGGTCAGGATGTCGTCGGTCGGCTCCATGGGGATTGCCAGCGCGCCGTCGTGCCGCGCGCGCTTGCTGTCGCTCGGGTCGCTCGGCCGGAAGTCGGCAGGCGCGGCCGCCATGACCAGCAGATCGGCGGCCGGCAGCTCGGCGCGCACAGCCTGCTCGAGCTGCTTGGTGGTCTCGACGCGGAGGACGCGGACTCCGATCGGGGCGGGCAGCACCGTGGGGCCCGTGATCAGCACGACGTCGGCGCCGCGCTCCCAGGCCGCCTCGGCGACCCGGTATCCCATCTTGCCGCTCGACCGGTTGGTCACTACCCGGACCGGATCGATGGACTCCCGGGTCGGCCCCGCGGTGACCACCACGCGGCGTCCCGCCAGCCGCCCGGTGCCACGCACCAACCGAGCGGCGTGCGCCAGGATCGTCTCCGGCTCGCTCATGCGTCCCGGGCGCTCGGACGGGCCCTCGGCCAGTGCGCCGGACTCCGGCCCGACGAGAGCCACGCCCCGAGCGCGCAGCCGCTCCAGGTTGGCCCGCGTCTGCGGATGGCCGAACATCTCGTCGTTCATCGCCGGCGCCAGGAGCACCGGTGCCGTCGCCGCGACGAGCAGCGTCGTCAGGAGGTCGTCCGCCAGCCCCTGGGCCATCCGCGCGATCAGGTGCGCCGTCGCCGGGGCCACCAGCACCAGGTCGGCCGCCTGGCCCAGCCGGACATGCGAAAGCGCCCCGCCTGGCTCCCAGAGCGAGCCGAGGACGGGGCGCCCCGTGAGGGCCTCGAAGGTGAGCGGACGCACGAACTCGGCGGCGGCCGGCGTGAGGATGACATCCACCTCCGCCCCCGCCTCGGTGAGGCGGCGCGCCAGCGTGCAGCTCTTATAGCAGGCGATGCCGCCCGACACGCCGAGCACGACGCGGCGGCCGGCCCACACGGTCAGGCCTCGGAGCGGCGGCGGCGGACCAGCTTGTAGTTGAGATCACCGTCGACCAGCGACTGCAGCGCCTGGGTGGTGAGCTTCTCGCCGCTGGCGGTGAGGTGGTCCTTGGGAAATTCGTTGAGGTAGCGGGCGAACTTGGCCGCCACGAGCACGCCGAGGTACTTGTTGCCGGCCTGCCGGGCGACTTCGAACGGGGTGGTGATGCGCATCTCGACTCCTTCGGGTTCGGTACGTTCGGCTCAATCGGCGGCGATTCGCGACGCGGCGGCCAGCACGTCGCGCCGGAGCCCTTCGACGAAGGAGCCAAGCCCCTCCAGCCGGGTCACCCTCCGCGCTTCGGCGTCGAGAATCGCCGCCACCTGCGCGACGGCCAGGACCAGATCCTCGTTGAAGATCGCGTAGTCGTACTCCGCCACGGCGGCGAGCTCGTCCGCGGCGCGCGTGATGCGCTCCCGGATGACCGCCGGCGACTCGGTCCGGCGGCCGGCGAGCCGACGCACCAGCACGTCGGCGGTCGGCGGCAGCACGAACAGGTGAAGCGAGTTGGGGAACGTGGCGCGGATCTGGCGCGCGCCTTCGATCTCCACGTCCAGCACCGCGATCTGCCCGCGGGCGACGAGTGCCTCGATCTCGCTTCGGAGCGTGCCGTACAGGTTGCCGGCGTAGGTGGCCCATTCCACGAACTCGCCCGCCTCGACCCGCCGCAGGAACTCGCCGCGCTCGAGGAAGTGGTAGTCCTCGCCGTCGCGCTCGTCCTCCCGCCGCGGCCGGGTGGTGGCCGACACCGAGTAGCCGAGGTCCTCCCGCGCCTGCAGCAGGTTCCTGGCGATCGTGGTCTTCCCGCCGCCCGAGGGCGACGACAGCACGAGCAGGAACGGTTTCACTCGAGATTCTCGAGCTGTTCCCGGAACTTCTCGAGGTCGCCCTTCATGCCGATGACCTGCTGGGCGATCTCGGCATCGTTCGCCTTCGAGCCCATCGTGTTGACCTCGCGCCCCAGCTCCTGCGCCAGGAACCCGAGCTGTTTGCCTGCCGGCCGGTCGCCCGCGAGGGCGTCACGCACCGCGGACACATGGGACCGGAACCGCACCAGCTCCTCGGTGATGTCGAGGCGGTCCGCCTGGAACGCGAGCTCCTGCGCGAGACGCGCCTCGTCCACCGGCCGCCCGTCGATCAGCTCCATGACGGCCGCGCGGAGCCGATCCCGCTCGCGCGTCAGGCGGCCGGGCGCCAAGTCTGCGATCGTCTCTGCGGCGCGCTCCAGCAGCGCGATCCGCTGGCGCAATTCCACGGCGAGCGCCTCGCCCTCGCGCGAGCGCATGGCCCGACACTCGGCGGCCGCCTGCGCGACGATCGGCTCCACCTCGCTCCACGGCACGTCGGCCGCCGCCTCGGTGGTGGAGGTGAGGACGTCAGGCTGTCGCGCCACCATCTCGACCGTCACCTCACCGGCCAGGCCCAGCGACGACTGGAGCTCCCGGAGCCGCGCGGTCACCAGCCGGGCCCGGTCGAGATCGACCGCGGGACCGCTCTCGCGCTCGGGATACTCGGTCCACCGCACCTGGACCGCGAGGTGCCCACGGTCGAAATCGCGCCGGAGCCGTTCGCGGAG
>JBBQDU010000023.1:0-22982 GCA_038320055.1 Gemmatimonadales bacterium
GCGGTCACCATGCCGGATCCACGATGCGTTATCACGACGCTCGCACAGGGAGATCTGGACAAGGATCCGGATATCCTCCGAACCGTCGCTCAGCGCAACAGCCTCCCCGTCGGTCGCGGAGGTCCTCTGCCCTGTGCCGGCGTCTACGCCGCGGTGGAACACCCGGGACTGATCCGGCGAGGAGATCCAGTCTTTCTTACCGACCGCTGAATGCACTCCGCCGTTTGCAGCGCGGGCCGGCCAAGGCGGGGTGTACGCCTTCGCGCCATACCTCGTCCACCCCTTTTCAGCAGCCTGCTGGAGCGCTTTCGCTAGACGGGTTCCGGCGCCGCCGCCCTCGGCGTCTCCACGAGACCGGCGACGCGCGCGCCGATCTCACGCGTCCCCAGCGTCGCTTCTCCGGGTCGGGCAATGTCGGGCGTCCGCGCCCCGGCTGCCAGCACCGCCGCCACGGCCCGATCGACGGCATCGGCCGCCTCCGCCTGCCCCAGCCCATACCGCAGCAGCATGGCCGCCGAAGCGATCGCGCCCAGCGGATTGGCGATTCCCCGCCCGGCGATGTCCGGCGCCGAGCCGTGGACCGGCTCGAAGAGGCCGGGACCGTCGCCGATCGACGCGGAGGGGAGCAGTCCGAGTGAGCCGGTGAGAACGGCGCCCTCGTCGCTCAGGATGTCGCCGAACAGATTCTCGGTCAGCAGCACGTCGATCGCGGCCGGGTTGGCGACCAGACGCATCGCCGCGTAGTCCACGTAGAGGTGCTCCACCGCGACGTCCGGGTACCCTTCGGCCAGTCGGGTCACCGTCTCCCGCCAGAGCTGCGACACCTCGAGCACGTTCGCCTTGTCCACCGAGGTCACGGATCCCCGGCGGGTTCGGGCCGCATCGAATGCCACCCGAGCCACCCGCTCGATCTCCGGCACCGAGTACCGCATGGTATTCACCGCGGTGCGCGCCTCCAGCGCACGGGGCTCCCCGTAGTAGAGACCGCCCAGCAGCTCGCGCACGATCAGCAGGTCCACGCCCTCCAGGCGCTCGGGCCGAAGCGGGGAGGCGTGGCGGAGCGCGGGATGCACCGCGATCGGACGCAGGTTGGCGTACGCGCCCAACAGTCTCCGCAGGGCCAGGAGCCCGGCCTCGGGCCGCCGCCGACCCTCGGCGGCGGCGAGCGAGGGGTGACCGACCGCGCCCAGCAGCACCGCATCCGCCCCGGTGACCGCATCGGCGGTCGTCCCCGGCAGCGAGTCGCCGGCCTCGGCCACTCCCGCCGCGCCGATCGCGTACTCCGCCGTCTCCACCGTAAACCCGAATAGCGCGGCGGCGGCCTGCAGCACCCGCACCGCCTCGGCGGTGACTTCGGGCCCGATGCCGTCGCCCGGCAGGACGGCGATGGTGTAGTGGCTCATGCCCGGGACCCTTCCAGCTCGGCGGCCCGGCGGCGCTCGAAGGCCGCGATGCGGTCTTCGTCCCGGAGCGTGTTGCCGATCTCGTCCAGCCCCTGCAGAAGCATCTGGCGCCGGTACTCGTCCATGGTGAAGGTCGCCTCGAAGCCATGGCCGTCCCGCACCAGGCCGCGCACCAAATCGACCGTGAGCTCATAGCCGCCCCGGGCCGCCGCGCCGCGCTCGAACAGGATCTGCACCTGAGCCTCCGGCAGGACGACCGGCACCAGGCCGTTCTGGCAGCAGTTGCCGAAGAAGATGTCGGCGTAGGAGGGAGCCACGATGGCGCGAAAGCCGTACTCGGCGAGCGCCCACGGCGCGTGCTCGCGCGAGCTCCCGCAGCCGAAGTTGGCGCCGGCGATCAGAATCGACGCGCCCTGGGCCTCGGGCCGATTGAGCTCGAAGTCGGGGTTCGGCGAGCCGTCGGCCAGATAGCGCCAGTCGAAGAACAGCGCGGGGCCGAAGCCGGTCCGTTCGATCCGCTTGAGGAATTGCTTCGGGATGATCTGATCGGTGTCGACGTTGGCTCGCGGCAGCAAAACGGCGCGTCCGGTGTGCTCGGAGAAGGGTTGCATACGGCCTTGGATAAATATTCTGCGTTTGTAGAATATGACATACTAAATAACTTTAATGGAACTTCGTAAGTCAATGTTAGACAACATTTTATTACGTATCAATGACGTTGAACTTGAGTATGCATGACGAGCGAGATTCGGTGAATAATCGCGCCCTCACCCACGCATATAGCCCCGGACGTCCACCAGGCGCCCCTCGACCGCCGCCACCACGGCCATCACCGGACTGACGAGGTGAGTTCGGCCGCCCTTCCCCTGCCGGCCCTCGAAATTCCGGTTCGACGTCGAGGCGCACCGCTCCCCGGGTCCGAGGATGTCGTCGTTCATGCCGAGGCACATGGAGCAGCCGGGATTCCTCCACTCGAAGCCCGCTTCGGTGAAGATCCGGTCCAGCCCCTCCTTTTCCGCTTGCGCCTTCACGCGCTGCGAGCCCGGCACCACCATCGCCCGAACACTCCCGGCCACCTTGCGCCCGCTCGCCATCTTGGCTGCATCGCGGAGATCCTCGATGCGAGCGTTGGTGCACGAGCCGAGGAAGACCCGATCCACCTTGAGGCCCTCGAGCGGCGTGCCGGGTCTGAGGTCCATGTATTCGAGCGCCCGCTGGAAGGAGCGCCGCTCGGCTTCGGAGGAGGCATCGGCGGGGTCCGGCACGCACTCGGTGATCTCCGCGGTCATTCCCGGACTAGTACCCCAGGTGACCTGCGGACCGAGCGCGGCGGCATCGATCGGTACGGTGACGTCGTAGCGCGCCCCCAGATCGGTCCCGAGCTGCTCCCACCGGCGCCGGGCGCGGTCCCAGGCCTCACCCACCGGCGCCCGCGGACGGCCCTGGAGGTAGGCGAAGGTCGTGGCGTCCGGTGCCACCATGCCGGCCCGGGCCCCGGCCTCGATCGACATGTTGCAGACGGTCATCCGCCCTTCCATGGAGAGGGTCCGGATGGCCTCGCCCGTGTATTCGACCACGTGGCCGGTGGCGCCCGCGGTCCCGATCCGGCGAATGAGGGCCAGGACGAGATCCTTGGCGGTCACCCCCGCGGTCGGCAGCCCGGAAAAGCGGACCTCCATGCTCCTGGGCCGAGCCTGGACGATGCACTGCGTGGCCAGCACGTGCTCGACCTCGCTCGTGCCGATCCCGAAGGCCAGGGCGCCGAACGCCCCGTGGGTGGAGGTGTGGGAGTCCCCGCAGACGATGATCATGCCCGGCTGGGTCAGGCCCAGCTCGGGGCCGATCACATGCACGATGCCCTGATCGGGACTGTCCAGGTCGAACAACTCGACGCCGAACTCCCGGGCGTTCCGGACCAGTGCCTCGATCTGGCGCACGGAGATCTGGTCGGCAATCGGCAGCCGGCGGTCGCCGGTCGGCACGTTGTGGTCGACCGTCGCCACGGTCAGCTCGGGCCGCCGAACCCGCCGTCCGGCCAGTCGGAGCCCCTCGAACGCCTGCGGCGACGTGACCTCGTGGACCAGGTGCAGATCCACGTAGAGAAGCGCGGGTCCCGCGGCGCCGGACCCGTCCCCGTCGACGACGTGGGCGTCCCAGACCTTGTCGAACAGCGTCCTCGGCTCGGTCACCGAACGGCCGCGGCCTTCCGCGAGCCCGACGGCTGCTTCGGCTCGGCGGCGGGCCGCTGGGCGGCCTTGCCCTCCTCGGACCACGGCATCATGGCCCGAAGCTCCCCGCCGACCCGCTCGATTTCGTGATGCTTGTCCGCATCGCGCATCCGCTCGAAGTTGCCCCGCCCCGCCCGGTTCTCCGCCAGCCATTCGCGGGCGAACGCCCCGTTCCGGATCTCCTCCAGGATGCGGCGCATCTCGGCCCGGGTCTCGTCGGTGACTACGCGCGGCCCGCGGGTGTAGTCCCCGTACTCCGCCGTGTCGCTGATGGAGTACCGCATGAACTGCATCCCGCCCCGGTACATCAGATCGACGATCAGCTTGAGCTCGTGCAGGCACTCGAAGTACGCCATTTCGGGCCGGTAGCCGGCCGCCGTGAGCGTTTCGAATCCCGCCTTCACCAGGGCCGTCACGCCGCCGCACAGCACCGCCTGCTCACCGAAGAGGTCGGTCTCCGTCTCCTCGCGGAACGAGGTCTCGATGACGCCGGCGCGCGTGCACCCGATCCCCGAGGCGTAGGCCAGCGCGTTGGCCAGCGCCTCACCGCTGGAATCCTGATGCACCGCCACGAGTCCGGGGACGCCGCGCCCGCCTTCGAACTCGCTCCGGACGAGGTGCCCGGGCGACTTCGGCGCCACCATCGACACGTCCACGGAGGACGGCGGCACGATCTCGCCGTAGTGGATGTTGAACCCGTGGGCGAACATCAGCGTCTTGCCGGGGGTGAGCCCCTGCGCCACGCCGCCCTCGTAGATGGCCCGGCCGTCCTGGTCGGGGGTCAACATCATGACGACGTCGGCGGCCGCCGCTGCTTCGGCGACGGTCCGGACGTCGAGGCCGGCGGCGGCCGCCCGATCCCACGAGCCCCCGCCCCGCCGGAGGCCGACGAGGACCTTGGCCCCGCTCTCGCGAAGGTTGAGGGCGTGAGCGTGCCCCTGGCTGCCGTAGCCGATGATGGCGAAGGTGCGGCCGGCCAGCCGGCCGCGGTCGGCGTCGGCATCGTAGTACACGCGCACGGGATCGTTCGTCATGGGTCGTCTCTCGTTAGATGGTCGCCGGCACGCGCGCGCCGGCATCGGTCAGGCCCGTCTCCAGCGCGACGGCGCCGCTCCGGGCCACTTCCAGGATGTCGAACCGCTCGAGCGCCCGGATGCAGGACAGCACGAAAGCCTCCGACCCGGTCAGCTCGACGATCGTGGCCTCGGGATTGTCGTCGAGGATCGACGCGTGGTAGAGTTGCACCACGTCGAGCAGCTCCCCGTAGCGCTCGCCCATGGCGCGGACCTTCACGAGCGCCAGCTCGCGGGTGACGCCGTCGCGCGCCGGGAAGGTGGCGCCTCCCCGGACGCCGACGACCTTCTCGAGATGCTGCACGGCACGGTCAGCGGTGGCTTCGTCGGATTGGATCATGATCGTCAGTCTCGAGACGCCCGGCGTCACCGTGGGGCCCACGGCGATGCTGCGCACGGGCAGGTTGCGCCGCCGGAGCAGGCCGACGGCGCGCGTGAACGTGATGAGCCGATCCTCGAGCAGGACCGTGACGGCGCGGGTCGTGGTCACGCGGTGACCGCCTCGGACTCGATCGGCTCGCTGAGGGAGGCGCCGGGGGGAATCATGGGGAAGACGTTGGCCTCCTGCTCGATCAGAAACTCGACCAGAGCGGGTCCGTCGTGCGCCAGGGCCGCCCGGAGCACGCCGTCCACCTGTTCCCCGCGCTCGACCCGCCACCCGGGGATGCCGTAGGCATCGGCCAGGCGCACGTAGTCGGGGCTCCAGATGGGCGTGGCGGAGTAGCGGCGGCCGTGGAAGAACTGCTGCCACTGCCGCACCATGCCGAGGTAGCCGTTGTTGAAGATCGCCATCTTCACCGGGATCCCCTCCTGCACCATCGTGGCGATCTCCTGCATGTTCATCTGGAAGCCGCCGTCGCCGGAGATCGCCCACACGGGCTCGCCGGGCCGGGCCAGCGCGACCCCCATCGCGGCCGGAACCGCGAAGCCCATCGTGCCGAGCCCGCCCGAGGTGAAGTGGCTGTTGAGGCGCTGATAGCGGAACAGCTTGGCGACCCACATCTGGTGCTGGCCCACGTCGCTGACGACCGAGCAGCGGCCGGCGCTCACGGCCTCCAGCGCGCCCAGGATCCCCTCGGGCGACAGGTCGCCCTTGAAGTTCTCGACCCGCGGCCGGACGAAGCTCGCGATCTCCTCGCGCCAGGCGCCGCAGTCCCGCGGCTCGACCGTGGCCAGCAGCTCGCGGAGGATCGCCCGCGCATCGCCGACGAGACCGACGGCGACCGGGACGTTCTTGCCGATCTCCGACGGGTCGAGCTCGATGTGGATGACCCGGGCTCCCCGCGCGAACGCCGCCAGGTTGCCGGTGACCCGGTCGTCGAACCGGAGCCCCACGCCGATGATGACGTCCGCCTGCTGGATGGCGCGGTTGACGTGCACCTCGCCGTGCATCCCCGGCATGCCGAGGTGCAGGGGGTGCGCCTCGGGGATCGCGCTGATGCCGAGCAGCGTGGTGATGACGGGGATATCGGTGCGTTCGGCCAGCGCCCGCAGCTCCCCGTACGCGTCGCTCAGGATCACGCCGTGACCCGCCATGATCAGCGGCCGCTCGGCGCGGCCGATGAGCCGCGCCGCCTCGACCAGCGCCATGGGCGTGGGCGCGCCGACCAGCCCCTCGCGGCGGTCGCCCTGGACGCGCGGGCTGCCCGCGTAGTCCAGCTTCTGGTTCTGCACGTCCTTCGGCACGTCGAGCAGCACCGGGCCGGGCCGCCCCTCGCGCGCCACCGCGAACACCTCGTGGACGGCGTCGGCCAGCTCCTCAACATCCTCCACGAGGCGGCTGTGCTTCGTGATCGGCTGGGTGATCCCGATGATGTCGGTCTCCTGGAAGGCGTCGCGCCCGATCATGGCGCGCGGCACCTGCCCCGTGATCGCCACCAGCGGCGTGTTGTCCATGTGGGCCGTGGCGATCCCGGTCACTAGATTGGTGGCGCCCGGTCCCGACGTCGCGACGCACACGCCCGGCCGCCCGCTGGCCCGCGCGTAGCCGTCGGCCGCGTGCGCCGCCGCCTGCTCGTGCCGCACCAGGACGTGGCGCAGGGCGGGATACTCGGGCAGGGCGTGGTAGAACGGCATGATCGCGCCGCCCGGATACCCGAACATCAGGTCCACGCCCTCCTCCACCAGCGCCTCGCAGAGAATCTGCGAGCCCGTCAGCTGCTCCCCCATCACACCCCCCAGAGGTAGACGGCGTTGAGCGAGGTGGCCTCGAGCCGGTCGGCGTGGTGCGACTTGTTCAGGGCGTGCACCAGCGCCCGCGCGCTCGCCTCGACGATGTCGGTCGAGGCCCCGTTCCCCGACAGCGACTTCCCGTCGACCTTGGCCTGCAGGAACACCTGCCCCACGCTGTCGCGTCCGGGCGTGAGCGAGCGGAGCGACAGGCTCAGCACCTCGATCGGCTGGCCGAGGATGTCGCTGATGGCGGTGAACGCCGCCGCGATCGGCCCGTCGCCGGTGCCGCGCGCCGAGCGCTCGCCCGCCCAGGGGCCGGTCATCCGCACTTCCGCCGTCGGCGTGATGCTGCCGCAGACCACCCGGAGGTGGCTGAGCTGATACTCCTCGGGCGCGTCGTGGAAGCTCTCGTGCACCAGCGCGAGCAGGTCCTCGTCCAGGATCTCCCGCTTCCGGTCCGCCAGCGCCGTGAACTGCCGGTACACCTCGGCCAGCTGCAGCTCGCCGAGGTCGTAGCCCAGCTCCCGGTAGCGCCGCTCGAGGGCGTGCCGCCCCGAGTGCTTGCCGAGCACGAGCGTCGAGCGCGGAATCCCCACCATCTCGGGGCGGATGATCTCGTAGGTGAGCCCGTTCTGGAGCATGCCATGCTGATGGATGCCGGCCTCGTGCGCGAACGCGTTCCGGCCCACGATCGCCTTGTTGGGCTGGGGAAAGCTGCCGGTCAGGTACGAGAGCAGCTGGCTGGTGCGGTAGATCTCGCGGGTGTCGACGCCGCACCGGAAGCCCAGCGCCGTCCCGCGCACGTGGCTCGCCATGACGATCTCTTCCATGGCGGCGTTGCCGGCGCGCTCGCCGATGCCGTTCACGGTGCACTCCACCTGACGCGCGCCGGCCGCGATCGCGGCCAGCGAGTTGGCGACGGCGAGCCCGAGATCGTCGTGGCAATGCGCGCTCAGCACCACCCCGTCCGCCCCCGGCACCCGGGCCAGGACGTTCCGGAACATCTCGCCGTACTCGTCGGGCATCGCGTAGCCCACGGTATCCGGGAGGTTGACCGTGGTGGCCCCCTCCCGGATCGCGGCCTCGACCACGCGGCAGAGGAAATCCGGGTCCGTGCGGCTCGCATCCTCGAGGGAGAACTCGACGTCGTCGGTGTACTGCCGCGCCTGCCGGATGGCCGCGCGCGCCCGCACGAGCACCTCCTCGCGCGTGGTCTTGAGCTTCTCCGTGATGTGGAGGTCGGAGGTGGAGATGAAGACGTGGAGCCGGCCGCGGGCCGCGGGGCGGATCGCCTCGCCGGCAAGGGAGATGTCACCCTCGTGACAGCGGGCCAGCGCCGCGATGATCGGCCGGCGCACCTCGACGGCGATCTGCTGCACGCTCCTGGCGTCGCCCTCGGAGGCCGCGGGAAATCCCGCCTCCATGACGTCCACGCCGAGCGCGTCGAGCTGCCGGGCCAGTCGGAGCTTCTCCTCGGGGGAGAGGCTGTTGCCGGGCGCCTGCTCGCCGTCGCGCAGGGTCGTGTCGAAGATCAGGACGTCGGAGAGTGCCATGTCGAGTGCCGGTCCGTCGATGAAGGATGAAACGAAAAAGCGCCGCGAACCCCTGGGTCCGCGGCGCCGGTGCAGTCGGTGGAGACGTTGCTACTGTCTCACGTTGCTCGTGTCGGCACGCCGCGGATCCCTCGCTCACCAAGGAGAATGGCGAGTCGAAGGCCGAGAAGGACGACGAGAAGCGCGAGGCCGTGCAGCATATGAGCTAGCCTAACCGGCGCTCCCGGGGCGTGTCAAGGGGGTGGCCCGCTTGACATATTCATCGCCGTGCATAATAATCCGTCCATGAACGTCGCCAAACTTCACCCGGCCGTCGTCCTTATTCGCCTCGCCTGCACCAGGGGAGCGACCGGGTAAGCGAGCGTTCTCGCGCAGGAACCCCGGCCCGCTCCCAGACGGAGCGGGCTTTGTCTTGCCCCGCACCGGCCACCTCGGCCGCGGGGCCTACCAGAGCAGGAGAAGCCATGGCCGCTCCCGGGCAACGGATCCCCCCGGCTGGTGCCGCGCCGTCCGACTCTCGACACGCCGCCTCCCCGGCCGGCCCGGGGCTCGATCCTGGACGCGAGCACGACGCCTGCGGCGTCGGCCTCGTGGCCCACGCCTCGGGCGTGCGCTCCCACGAGGTGGTCGCCATGGCGCTCGAGGCGGCGGCGCGGGTGGCGCACCGCGGGGCCGCCTCGACCGACAACTCGGGCGACGGGGCCGGGCTCCTGACCCAGATCCCGCATCGCCTGTTCTATCGCGACGCCTATCGGCTGGGCCTGCACCTGCAGCCCGGACTGCCGTTCGGCGTCGGAAGCTTCTTTCTGCCGCGGCAGCCCGACGCCCTCGGCCAGGCGGTGGCGATGATCGAGACCGTGCTGGCGGAAGACGGCATTCCGTTCCTCGGCTGGCGCGACGTGCCGACCAATCCGGCGGCGCTCGGCCCGACCGCGCTGGCTTCGTGCCCCGTGATCCGGCAGGTGCTGGTGGGACGGCCGGCGCTCGCGGCGGGCGAGGAGCAGTGGGAGCAGGCTCTGTACCTCGCGCGACGCGAGATGGAGCGACGAGCGGAAGAGCGCCAGCTCCCCGACTTCTACGCCTGCTCGTTCTCCTGCCGCACCATCGTCTACAAAGCCCTGCTCACCGGGACCCAGCTCCCCGCGTTCTTCACCGACTTCCGCTATCCGGAGTACGAGAGCGCGATCGCGATCTTCCACCAGCGCTACTCGACCAACACGCTGCCGAGCTGGCCGCTGGCCCAGCCGTTCCGGCTCCTGGCGCACAACGGCGAGATCAACACGCTGTGGGGCAACCGGAACGCCATGACGATGCGGCAGCCGATGCTGGCATCGCCCATCTGGGGGAAGAAGATCGAGCGGCTGCGCGAGGTGATCTGGCGCGACGGCAGCGATTCGGCCAGCCTCGACAACGCGATGGAGCTGCTGACCCGCTCCGGGCGCGACGTGGTGCACACGTCGATGATGATGGTGCCGCAGGCCTGGGAGAAATACGCCGACCTCGACTCCGGCGTGAAGGCGTTTTACGAGTACCACCAGTGCGTGCTCGAGCCGTGGGACGGTCCGGCCGCGATCGCCTTCACCGACGGCGTCCTGTGCGGCGCGTCGGTGGATCGGAACGGGCTCCGGCCCTGCCGCTACAAGGTGCGCCGCGACGGGCTCGTGGTGGCGGGCTCGGAGGTGGGCGTGGTGGATCTCGATCCGCGCGAAGTCGTGGAGTGCGGCAAGGTGGGCCCGGGCGAGGTGCTCGTGGTGGACACGGTGCGGGGCGAGGTCATTCGGAATCAGGATGCCAAACGGGAGGTGGCCTCCCGGCGGCCGTACGCCCGGTGGGTGGCCCGCTACATGGCGACGCTCGAGCCCGATCCCGCGCGCATCCCGCCGGTCCACACCGGCGAGGCCCTCACCCGCGCGCAGCGGAGCTTCGGCTACGGGTTCGAGGACCTCAGGCACGTCCTCGAGCCGATGGGCGGCACGGGGGCGGATCCCGTCTGGAGCATGGGCGACGACACGCCGATCCCGCCGCTCTCGGCCGTGCCGCAGAATCTCTACGCCTACTTCCGGCAGCGCTTCGCGCAGGTGACCAACCCGCCCATCGACCCGCTCCGCGAGGCGATGGTGATGTCCCTGCGCATGCACCTGGGGCGGCGCGGCTCGCCCCTGCTCGAGCGCCCGAGCTATGCCCGGATGCTCCGGCTCGAGCACCCCGTCCTCCTGCCCGAGGAGATGGCCGCCCTCCGGAACGTCGCGGGGTTTTCCACCGTCACGCTCGACGCGGTCTGGGACACCACCCGCGGCCCCGACGGGCTCCGGCCCGCGGTCACGGCACTCCGCCGGGCCGCCGAGCGGGCGGCCCGGCGGGGCGCGCGCATCCTGATCATCAGCGACCGGGCGGCCGATGAGACCCATGCGCCGATCCCCATGCTGATGGCCATCGGCGCGGTGCGGCAGCACCTCGTGCACACCGGCCTGCGCGCGCGCGTCGGCCTCGTGGCCGAGGCGGGAGATGCCTTTGACATCCATCACTTCGCGA
Organism: Gemmatimonadales bacterium; assembly: GCA_038320055.1. Taxonomy (GTDB): domain Bacteria; phylum Gemmatimonadota; class Gemmatimonadetes; order Gemmatimonadales; family GWC2-71-9; genus CAVVWJ01. Next base: position 10,962 of record JBBQDU010000023.1, read on the forward strand.
CGCTCATCGGCTACGGCGCCGAAGCCGTGCACCCGTGGCTGGCGCTGGAAACGCTCGACGGGCTTTTCGGCGAGCATCGCGAGCTCTCCCGCAAGGAGCGGGAGGCGGATGCCCCACCCCGCCCCGCCCCTGCCGAAGCGCGCGCGCAGTTCCGCACGGCGGCGGAGAAGGGGCTGCTCAAGATTCTCTCCAAAATGGGCATCTCCACGCTCAGCTCGTACTGCGGCGCCCAGATCTTCGAGGTCCTCGGCCTGGGCAGCGAGGTGATCAACGCCTGCTTCGTCGGCACGGCGTCACCACTGGGCGGGATCGGCTTCGAGGAGATCGCGGAGGACGCGCTGGAGCGCCATCGCGCGGCGTATCCCGGGCCGGAGGCGGATGCGCCGGTGTCGCTGCCCGACCACGGCCGGGTGCGGTTTCGGAAGGAGGGCGAGGATCACGGCTGGGCACCCCCGGTCGTGGTGGCCCTGCAGCAGGCCGTGAAGGCCAACGGCCCCGACGCCTACGGCGGGTTCCTGCTCAAGAACGCCAGCCGCCGGCCCGCCGGGCCGCGCGACCTGCTGGCCCCGCGGCCCGGAACGGCCGTGCCGCTCGAGGAGGTCGAGCCGGCCGAATCGATCCGCACCCGATTCGTGTCGTCCGCGATGTCCCTCGGCGCCCTGTCGCCCGAGGCGCACGCGACGCTGTCCATCGCCATGAACCGGATGGGCGCCCGCTCCAACTCGGGCGAAGGCGGCGAGGATCCGCACAACTATCACGGCTTCACCAACGGGGATCGCGCCGACAACCGCGTCAAGCAGGTGGCGAGCGCGCGGTTCGGCGTCACCACCGAATACCTGAGCCGGGCCGAGGAGCTGGAGATCAAGATCGTCCAGGGTGCCAAGCCGGGCGAGGGCGGCCAGCTTCCGGCGCACAAGGTGACGGAGCTGATCGCGCGGCTCCGGCACTCGGTGCCCGGCGTCTCGCTCATCTCGCCGCCGCCGCACCACGACATCTACTCGATCGAGGACCTGGCGCAGCTCATCCACGATCTGAAGAGCGTGAACCCGCGCGCCCGCGTGGGCGTGAAGCTGGTGAGCGAGAACGGTGTCGGCACCGTCGCGGCCGGCGTGGCCAAGGCGTACGCCGACTACGTGCTGATCGCCGGACACAACGGCGGGACGGGCGCCTCGCCGCTCTCGTCCATCAAGCACGCCGGCTCGCCCTGGGAGCTGGGACTGGCCGAGGCGCAGGCGACCCTGGTGCGGAACGGACTGCGTCACCGGGTCGAGGTGCGTACCGACGGCGGCTTCAAGACCGGACGCGACGTCGTCATCGCGGCCCTTCTCGGCGCCGAATCCTACGGCTTCGGCACCGCGCCCCTGGTGGCCATGGGCTGCGCCATGGCGCGGCAGTGCCACATCAACACCTGCCCGACCGGCATCGCCACCCAGCGCGAGGATCTGCGCGCCAAGTTCAAGGGGACGCCGGAGCAGGTCATCGCCTACTTCACGCTCCTGGCGGAGGAAGTGCGGCAGATCCTCGCGGGCATGGGTGTGCGGACCATCGACGAGATCATCGGACGCAACGAGCTGCTCCAGCGGGTGGAGCGCCCCGACGTGCCGCGCGCGCAGATGCTCGACCTGTCGATGCTGATGGCGCCGGCGCCGGCCGACGGCCTGACCGGCGATCCGGCTCCCCCGCTCCGCCGCATGGTGGCGCGGAACGACCGGCCCGGGGTCGTCTCGCTCGACGCGGAGATCCTGACCGAGCTCGAGCCCTATCTCGAGAGCGGCCTGCCGTTTTCGGGCAACTACCCGATCTACAACCACAACCTGACCGTCGGGGCGAGAGTGGCCGGCGCCATCGCCGAGCGCCACGGCGACGCGGGACTTCCCGCGGGCGCGGTGCGCCTCCGCTTCACGGGAAGCGCCGGCCAGAGCTTCGGGGCGTTCACCTGCCGCGGGATGCATCTCGAGCTCGAGGGCGAGGCGAACGACTATGTCGGCAAGGGGCTGAGCGGCGGCGAGCTGGTCATCCGCCCGTTCCGGCGCGCGGCGTACGCGGAAGTGTCGCACCAGCACCTGATCATCGGGAATACCATTCTCTACGGCGCCACCGCCGGCAAGCTGCTGGCGGCCGGCCAGGCGGGCGACCGCTTCGCCGTGCGCAACTCGGGCGCCATCGCGGTCATCGAGGGCGCCGGGAATCACTGCTGCGAATACATGACCGGGGGCATCGTGGTCGTGCTCGGCCGCGCGGGCCGGAACTTCGGGGCGGGCATGTCGAACGGCGTCGCGTACGTGATCGACGAGGCCGGCACGTTCGAGTCGCGGGTCAACGGCGACATGGTCGAGGTGAGCGAGCCCGACGAGGCGGATGTCGAGCTGCTGCGGCGGCTGGTGCGCGAGCACGAGGAGAAGACGGCCAGCCCCCGCGCGCGGCGGATTCTGGTGGAATGGGACCAGTTCGTCCCGCTGTTCCGCAAGGTGGCGCCCAAGGGTGCCGAGGCGCTCGTGGCGGCGGCCCGCGAATCGTACCTGCAGATCGCGCCCGCGGAGCTCGAGGTGGTGGCCGCGCGGCGGAGCGCATAGACACCGGGAGGCAGGAAAGTCCGGCCGCGCTCTTCGCGGCCGCGACTTTCTCACGAGCGTGTCGGGGGCCGACGGCTCCGATTCAACTCGGACCGACCACCTGCTCCGGCTTGGTGCTGCATGGAATGGACTGGCAGATCTCGGGTCCGATGTTGGTGCCGTTGCCGAGCTGCCCATAGGCGTTGTGCCCCCAGCAATAGCCCCGCTTCAGAGAGGTCACGCCGCATGTGTGGTAGCCGTTGCCGAAGCTCACGCCGCCGAAATCGATGCCGCCCGTGACGGCAAGTGGTGTGAGGTGGTCGGTCGTGGTACCGTCGCCGAGCGCGCCGGTGAAATTACTGCCCCAACAGTAGGTGCGTTTGCTCGTGGACACGCCGCACGTGCGCGTGCCGTTGGCCACAATCTGCCCGAAGCTGAGCCCGCCGCTGACCCGGGTCGGGGTAGGGCGGTCGATCGTGGTGCCGTCGCCGATCGCGCCCTCGAGGTTGCGCCCCCAGCAGTAGGCGATGTGGTCGGGAGTGAGCCCGCAGGTGTGGCCACCGCCCGCGTTCACCTGGCGGAAACTCAGTCCCCCGGCAACCGCGACCGGAACCAGGCGTACGCCGGAGCTCGACCCGTCCCCGATCTCGCTCCCATTGCCTCCCCAACAGTAGGCCTTGTCCCCCGTGGTCGCCCCGCAGGAGTAGAACGATCCCGCACTCACGCGGCGAAAGCGGAGCCCGCCTGCCACCGCCACCGGGACGAGGCGATCGGTGGTCGTGCCGTCTCCGAGTGCGCCCAGGCGGTTGTCGCCCCAACAGTAGGCCCGATTCGCAGCGGTCACGGCGCAGGTGTGCGCGCTGCCCGCGTTCACCAGGCGGTAGTGGCGCCCCCCTCTGACCGGCGTCGGCTTCAAGCGAGTGCCGATCCCGCCATGGCCGAGCCGTCCGTCGGCGCCGACCCCCCAGCAGTAAGCGAGGCTATCCGTCGTCACACCGCAGGTGTGGTAGTCGGACGCGCTGATCTGCATGAACCGAAGTCCGCCTGCCACCGCCACCGGTCGCGATCGGCTCTCCCTGGTCCCGTCCCCCAGCTCCCCGTTGGGGTTGAGGCCCCAGCAGTAGGCCCGGGAGTCGGTGGCCACTCCACAGGTGTGAAACGCACCCGCACTCATCTGCATCCACGTCAACCCGGTCGTCGCCGTGACGGCCAGCGCCGGCTCGGGCGATGGGGCAGTGGGCGACTCGGCGTCCTCCCGGCAGCTCAGGACGGCGCCCGACAGGACAAGCGTTACCACAACAGCGCGTACACGGGTTTGCATGACGTCATCCTCGGGTTTGGACGGGTGGCCGGCCAGAACGGGAAACCTGGCTCAACCTGGCCACCCGCCGTCAAGCCGATCTCAAGCCGTTGGCCGGGACAACGCACCGTCCTTGCGCGGCCACGTTACCCATAGTAACTTGCTGGACAACAAGCAAGCTAACGTCCATCCTGGTACCACCATGGCTCAACGCATAGAGAAAGAACGAGATGCAGCCCGCTCCAGGGCGGCCATTCTCGACGCCGCCGAGCAGCTTTTTGCCGATCGGGGGTACGATGCTACCAGCCTGACCGAGGTCGGGGCGGCGGCGGGCGTCAGTCGAGGGACGCCAGGGTATTTTTTCGGCAGCAAGGCCGAGTTGTATCGGGCCGTGCTCGATCGGGCGTTCGCGGAGGTGCGCGAGGCGGTCCGGGCCGGGCGGGCGCGCGCCCTGGCCAGCAGCCGGCACCCCGAGATGATCCTGGCCGGGGCCGTGTCCGACTACTTCGACTTTCTCGCCGCCCGGCCCAACTTCGTTCGGCTGATCGAACGCGAGGCCTTGAGCGGCGCCGGGCAGCTCGAAGGCGCCGCGCACCTGTCGGCGGGCCAGGAGGCGTTGGCGGCGATCAGCGCCGAGCTGGGCCTGGACGAGGCCGAATCGGGCGAGGCCGCCCAGCTCCTGCTCAGTGTCATCGCCCTCTGCTGGTTTCCCCAGATTCACGTCCGCACGGTCGCGCCGGCGGTCGGCGTGGACCTCGTCGGCGCCGCCAACCTCGAGCGCCGCAAGAGGCATGTCGTGGAACTGGTCTTGCACGGAATCCGGGGGCTGACCGCTCCCGCTGCCGCCACCCCTTTCGAGGCTTCGAGCCATGACTGACGTCCTTGCCCGCCCGATGAAGCCTCCCCGGACGGAGCTTGCCACCGAACAGGAAGCCCGCGAGGTGGCCGAAGCCGCCCGGGAAAAGGACTGGCAGGCACCCAGTTTCGTCCGACTTCTGTTCGAGGGCTCCTTCCGCCTCGACCTCGTGCACCCCTTTCCCGCGCAGGATGCGGCCGACGTCGAGCGCGCGCGGCCCTTCATGGAGCGCCTCGAGCGGTTCATGGCGGAGCAGGTGGATAGCGACCGGATCGATCGCGAGGGGAAGATCCCGGCGGAGGTGATTCAGGGCCTCCGCGACATCGGCGCGTTCGGCATCAAGATCCCGGTCGAGTACGGCGGTCTGGGCCTCAGCCAGACCGGCTACACCCACGCCATCGGCCTGGTGACGAGCGTGGACGGGAACCTCACCGCCCTGCTTTCCGCCGCGCAGTCCATCGGCGTGCCGCAGCCGCTCAAGCTGTTCGGCACGCCCGAGCAGAAGCAGCGCTACCTCCAGCGCCTGGCCAAGGGCGCCATCAGCGCGTTCGCCCTGACCGAGAACAACGTCGGCAGCGATCCCGCCGCGATGGACACCTCCGCTGTCCTGTCGGCGGACGGCACTCACTACGTGCTCAACGGCGAGAAGCTCTGGTGCACCAACGGCACGGTCGCCGAGCTCATGGTGGTGATGGCCCGGACGGGGTCCAAGAAGATCACGGCGTTCATCGTGGAGACCGACTGGCCCGGCGTCGAGGTCGTGCAGCGGCTCCACTTCATGGGGCTGAAGGCGCTCGAGAACGGCATCATTCGCTTCACCGACGTCAAGGTGCCGGTGGAGAACGTGCTGTGGGGCGAGGGCAAGGGCCTCAAGCTCGCCCTGGTCACGCTCAACACCGGGCGGCTCACCCTGCCCGCCTCCGCCGTGGCCGGCGCCAAGCGCGCGCTCGAGATCGTCCGCCGGTGGTCCGCCGCGCGGGTGCAGTGGGGGCAGCCGATCGGGAAGCACGATGCGATCGCGCAGAAGATCGGACGCATGGCGGCCGACATCTTCGCCATGGAGGCGGTGGCCGACCTCGCCTCGCTCATGGCCGACCGCGGCACCACCGACATCCGGCTCGAAGCCGCGATGGCCAAGATGTGGAACACCGAGATCGGCTGGCGGATCGTGGACGACGCGCTGCAGATCAAGGGCGGGCGCGGCTACGAGACCGCCGACAGTCTCCGGAGCCGGGGCGAGCGGCCCGACCCCATCGAGCGCATGATGCGCGACTATCGCATCAACCTGATCTTCGAGGGCTCGAGCGAGATCATGAGGCTGTTCATCGCGCGCGAGGCGGTGGACACGCACCTCAAGGTGGCCGGCGCGCTCGTCGATCCGAAGAGCACCACGTCGGAGAAGCTGGCCGCGCTCGGCCGCTCCGCGCTGTTCTACGCGACGTGGTATCCGCGGCTCTGGGTGGGCCTGCGCGGACGCGTCGGCTACGGCGAGTTCGGCCCGCTCGCGACCCACGTGCGGTTCGTGGACCGCGCCAGCCGGAAGCTGGCCCGGACGCTGTTCCACTGCATGGTACGGTTCGGCCCGAAGCTCGAGAAGCGGCAGGCGGTGCTCGGCCGGCTGGTGGAGATCGGCGCCGAGCTGCTGGCCATCACCGCCGCGTGCAGCCGCGCGCAGGCCATGGTGAAGCAGGACCCGGAGAACCGGGGGCCGGTGGAGCTGGCCGACCTGTTCGGCCGCCAGGCGCGCCGGCGGGTCGAGGAGCGGTTCGCCGCGGTGTTCGACAACGACGACCTGGCCGCCTACGCGGTGGCGCAGCAGGTGATCGGGCACGAGCACACCTGGCTCGAGCAGGGCATGGTGCGGCTGGCGGACGACCGGTAGGCGCCGCCATCTTTCAGGCGACCTTCACCCCGAGCCACCGATGGCCATAGCGGACGGCAGGACGATTCCCTTCACCGGGCCCGAGACGGTGGACGCGGCGGTGCTCGAGACGTTCGAGTACGATGGCCCCGCCCAGGAGATCGTCACCGAGACGCGGGAGTTCAGCCCCGTGTGCCCCTACAGCGGGCTGCCCGACTTCGCGACGCTGCGGATCGTCTACGTGCCGAGCGACCGGTGCGTGGAGCTCAAGAGCCTCAAGTACTACGTGACGAGCTACCGGAGCGTGGGCATCTTCCAGGAGCATGCGACGGCCAAGATCGCCGAAGACCTGTTCGCGGTGCTGCGGCCGGAGCGGCTGGCGGTGACGACGATCTACAACACGCGCGGCGGCTTCGACACGACGTGCACGGTGGCGCTGCCGAAGGGCGGCTGATCGGCCGGACGGAGGGCCGGAGGCGCTGATCGTCCGACAGGGGCGGTAGAGGAAGTGGCGGGGGGCATGCCTTCGAGGCATGCCCCCCGCATGTTTTCGGGCGAGCGGCGACTCCACCCCACCCGGCCCTCACCCGGCCGCCGAAGCCACCCGGGCCAGGCGGGTGGCCAGCGCGCCCAGCACGTCGCCCTCCGCGGAATCGATCCACGAGGCCGGCACGGCGTCACGTCCGTCCCGCGCGCCGAGCAGGGCGCCTGCCAGACCCGCGCGGCCCGCAGCCGCCGGCCCCGGCGCGGCGGCAGTCCGGAGGCCGCGCTCGAGCCCCGGTTCGTGATAGGCCAGCCACAGCGCGGCCTTCGCGTCGTGCTCCGCCAGACCCGGCGCCGATCCTTCCGATGCCGTACCGTCGGGGCGAGGCAGCGGCACCTGTCGAACGGCCGCCAGTACGCTGTCGGGCACCTCGTTGTTGCGGAGCGCCTCCACGACGTCGGGGACGAAGTCACGATGGCCCTGGAGCAGTCGCGCGAGGGCCACGTTGACCGCGACCGCCGACCACGCCACGACGGGATCGGGATGGGTGAGGGCCACGACATGATAGGTTGCGCTCACCAGCGTCCGGGGCGCATCGAACGCGGCGAGGGCCACGGGGACCGCGCGCACCAGCGGGTCGCTCCCCTGCCCCGCCGCGCGGGACGGCGGGGCGTCGTGCCGGGCCAGGTGGGCGAGCGCGGCGGCCGTCTCGGCCTCGATGTCGTCCGGCTCGGCCCGATGCCGGTCCACCCACCGGTGCGCCAGCGCCTGGAGATCGCGCCGGCCCTCGGCCAGCTCCTCGGCCAGGAGGCACGCCAGCGCGAGGCTGCCGTCGCTCCGTCCGCGCAGCGCGAGCGCGCGGCCGGCCGCCAGGCCGACGAGCGCGCCGACGGCGCGGAACGCGAGAGTGGGCACAGGTTTCGACAAACGCATCCTCCGATGCAAATCGGGTGGCGGAGCGGACCCGGCTCAAGTTATACTCGGAAGCTCGGGACCTGCCCACCAATTGTCGCGCGACCCACGAGGAGCATGACGTGGCCAAAGAGACCCTCACGATCACGGACAACCGCACCGGCAAGAGCTACGAGGTGCCCATCGAAGACGAGACCGTCAAGGCGACGGATCTCCGCCAGATCAAGGTCAAGGACGACGACTTCGGGATGATGACCTACGACCCCGCCTTCATGAACACGGCGGCGTGCCGGAGCGCCATCACCTTCATCGACGGCGACCGGGGCATCCTCCGCTACCGGGGCTACCCGATCGAGCAGCTCGCCGAGCGGGCCACGTTTCTCGAGGTGGCCTACCTGCTGAGCGAGGGCGAGCTTCCCACGGCCACCCAGCTCGAGGAGTGGACCGAGCGGATCAAGTTCCACACCTACGTCCACACCAACATCATCAAGTTCCTCGAGGGCTTCCGCTACGATGCGCATCCCATGGGCATGATGCTGGGCGTCGTGGGCGCGCTCTCCACCTTCTACCCGGACGCCAAGCACATCCACGAGCCGGCCAACCGGGCGCTCCAGAAGGTGCGCCTCCTGGCCAAGGCGCCCACCATCGCCGCGTTCGCGTTCCGCCACTCGCGCGGCCTGCCGTTCGTCTTCCCGGATAACGACCTGGACTACATCGGCAACTTCGTCAACATGACCTTCAGCATCGGCGGCCGGCACAAGCCGAACAAGGTGCTGCAGCGCGCGCTCGAGATCCTGCTGATCCTGCACGCCGACCACGAGCAGAACTGCTCCACCAGCGCGGTGCGCGCCGTCGGCTCGTCCCACGTCGATCCGTTCTCCGCCGTGAGCGCGGGAATCGCGGCACTCTACGGTCCGCTCCACGGCGGCGCCAACGAGGCCGTGCTGCAGATGCTGGACGAGATCGGCGACAAGAAGAACGTGCCGCGCTTCGTGGACGAGGTGAAGGCGGGCCGCGGCCGGCTGATGGGGTTCGGCCACCGGGTCTACAAGTCGTACGACCCGCGGGCCAAGCTGATCAAGCAGGTGGCGGACGACGTCTTCGAGCAGACCGGGCTCAACCCGAAGCTCGAGATCGCGCTGGAGCTGGAGCGGATCGCGCTCGAGGACGAGTACTTCATCAAGCGCCGGCTCTACCCCAACGTGGATTTCTACTCGGGGCTGATCTACCAGGCGATGGCGTACCCGACCGAGTACTTCACGGTGCTCTTCGCCCTCGGCCGCATGCCGGGCTGGCTGGCCCAGTGGGAGGAGATGCTGCTCGACAAGGAGCAGAAGATCGCCCGGCCGCGCCAGATCTTCACCGGCAAGGACGAGCGCCCCTTCGTGCCCATCGACAAGCGCTGAGGTCCGATGTCCGAGCAGCTCGACACCCTCCTCTCGGAGCAGCGGCGGTTTCCGCCCGATCCCGCGTTCGCCGCGGCGGCCAACGGCACGCCCGCCCTGTACGCTGCCGCCGAGCAGGACCGGGAAGCCTTCTGGGCCGAGCAGGCCCGCGCGCTCGACTGGATGCGGCCGTGGGATCGTGTGCTCGAGTGGACGCTGCCGCACGCCAAGTGGTTCGTCGGCGGCCAGCTCAACGTCGCCGCCAACTGCCTCGACCGCCACCTCGCGGGACCGCTCCGCAACAAGGCCGCGATCATCTGGGAGGGCGAGCCCGGCGACCGGCGCGTCCTCACCTACTGGGATCTGGCGCGCGAGGTCCGGCGCGCGGCCAACGCCCTCAAGCAGCTCGGCGTTCGGAAGGGCGACCGGGTGGCCATCTACCTGCCGATGATCCCCGAGGCGGCCATCGCGATGCTGGCCTGCGCCCGCATCGGCGCCGTGCATTCCGTGATCTTCGGCGGCTTCTCGGCCGAGTCGGTGCGCGACCGGGTCAACGACGCGAAGGCCCGCGTGCTGATCACCGCGGACGGCGGCTACCGGAGGGGTCAGATCGTCCCGCTCAAGCGGATGGCGGACGAAGCCATGGCCGAGTGCCCGTCGATCGAGCACTGCCTGGTCGTGCAGCGCCGGCCCGGCGGGCCGGGCGACGAGTCGTTCGCCTCAATGAAGGATGGTCGGGATCACTGGTGGCACCCGCTGCTCGAGGGCGTGAGCAGCGAGTCGGCGCCGGAGCCGATGGACGCGGAAGATCTGCTGTTCATCCTCTATACCTCCGGCACGACGGGCAAGCCGAAGGGCATCGTGCACACCACCGGCGGCTACCTGACACAGGTCGCGGCCACCACGAAGCACGTCTTCGATCTCAAGCCGAACGACGTCTTCTGGTGCACCGCGGACATCGGCTGGGTCACGGGGCATTCCTACGTCGTGTACGGACCGCTCGCCAACGGCGCCACGATCTTCATGTACGAGGGCGCCCCCGACTGGCCCGGCCGCGACCGGTTCTGGTCCCTGGTCGAGACCTACGGCATCACGATCCTCTACACCGCCCCGACCGCCATTCGCGCGTTCATGAAGTGGGGAACCACGCATCCGGCTCGCCACGATCTCGGCACCCTCCGCCTGCTCGGCACCGTGGGCGAACCGATCAACCCCGAGGCCTGGATCTGGTACCAGACGCACATCGGCGGCGGGCGGTGCCCCATCGTGGATACGTGGTGGCAGACCGAGACCGGCGGAATCATGATCACGCCGCTGCCCGGCGTGACGGCGACCAAGCCCGGGTCGGCGACGACGACGTTTCCCGGCATCGTGGCGGAGCTGGTGGACAACAGCGGGAAAGTGCTGTCCAAGGGCGGCGGCTTCCTCACCCTCGCCGAGCCATGGCCGGGGATGCTCCGCACCATCTATGGCGACGACGAGCGCTATCGGGAGACCTACTGGTCCCGCTTCCCGGGCCGCTACTTCGCCGGCGACGGGGCCAAGCTCGACGACGACGGCTACTGGTGGATTCTGGGGCGGGTGGACGATGTGCTGAACGTGGCGGGCCATCGGATCGGGACGATGGAGGTCGAGAGCGCGCTGGTGGAGCACCCGGCCGTCGCCGAGGCGGCCGTCGTGGGCAAGGCGCACGATCTGAAGGGCCAGGCGCTGGCGGCGTTCGTCACCCTCAAGGACACCCACGAGCCCAGCGCGAGCCTCAAGGACGACCTCAAGGCGCACGTGGCGCAGAAGATCGGCGCGATCGCCAAGCCGGACGACATCTTCTTCTCGGCGGACCTGCCCAAGACCCGCAGCGGGAAGATCATGCGGCGGCTGCTCAAGGACATCGCCGAGGGCCGCGCGCTGGGCGACACGACGACGCTGGCCGATCCGGCCGTCGTGAGCAAGCTCAAGGACACCTACGAGTCGCAGGAAAGCTGAAGGCCCCCGCTACCCCACCGGTACGTCACCCTCCAGATACGTGTAGCCCTCCAGGCCGGCCACGAAGTCCGCGATGAACCCGTTGGCCTCCTGCCGGCTGAGATCCTTCGCGGCGTTCACCTTGCGGCGGAACGTGGCCAGCAAATCGGAGGCGTGGAACTGCACGTAGTTGAGCACCTCGGTCACGGTGTCACCGTGGACCAGGTCGGTGATCTCGTAGCCTTGCTCGGTCAGCCGGACGTGCACCGCGTTGGTATCGCCGAACAGGTTGTGCAGATCGCCGAGAATTTCCTGGTACGCTCCGGTGAGGAAGATGCCGAGGATGTACGGCGCGCCCTCGCGCACCGGGTGCAGCTCGAGCGAGGGCTTCCCCTTCCGGCCGCCCGTGAAGCGGTCGATCACGCCGTCGGAGTCGCAGGTGACGTCCTGCAGGGTGCCGCGGCGGGTGGGCTGCTCCATCAATCGGTGGATGGGCATGATCGGGAAGAGCTGGTCGATCGCCCAGTTGTCCGGCAGCGACTGGAAGACCGAGAAGTTGCAGAAGTACCGGTCCACCAGCTCGCTGTCGATGTGGGCGGCGATCTCGGGGAACGCGGCCCGGTCGTCGCCCATCGCGTGCTGCAGGGTGTTGAGCGTGACGCGGTAGAGCTGGTCGGCCGTCGCGCGCTGGCGGAGCGAGAAGACGCCG
>JBBQDU010000024.1:0-22584 GCA_038320055.1 Gemmatimonadales bacterium
CTTGGGTATCCACAGCGCCTCAGCCTGAAGTGGAGTGAGGAGTGCGCCTCACATCGCTTTGTAACAGAATGGTTTAAACTAGTCAACGGCTATGGGTGACACAAGTTGCAGGCACGGCGCCATGTGCTTGACTTGGCCCCCCGAAGCGCCGAAGTTACCCGCATGGCGTCACGTCGTTCCTTCCTCCGCAGCACTGCTCTCGCGGCCGCCGGCCTGCTCGGCTCCAGCGCGCTGTTGCCCGGCCAACGGTTGGCAGCGCTGCTTCCGGCGCCGGCCGGTCCGGGCGACCCCGAGGCCCCGAATGAGCAGGTGGCCCGGATCCTCAAGGACCTGTTCGGCGACCGCCCCATTCGGAAGGGCCACCTGTCGCTCGACATGCCGCTGGTGGCGGAGGACGGCCGCATCGTGCCGGTCATCATCGAGAGCGATCTGCCCATGACCGCCGGCCAGTACGTCAAGGCGGTCCACCTGATCGTGGACTACAATCCCGACCCGCATCTCGCCGCCTATCACCTGACGCCCGCCATCGGGTCGGTCGCCCTGCACAGCCGCATCAAGATGAAGCGGACCACCTGGGTGCGAGCGATCGTCGAGACTTCGACCGGGGAGGTCTGGGCCGACTACGCGCGGGTCAACGTCTCGCTCAACGGGTGCGGGTGATGACCATCGGCGACGCCCGGATCCGGATCCCGACCCGCATCGCCCGCGGCGACCTCATCACGGTGAGCGCCATCGTGACCCACCCTATGGACACGGGGTTCTTCCGGACGGCCGACGGGCAGCCGATCCCCGCCTACTTCATCAAGGACGTGGCGGTGACCTACGGCGACGAGCAGGTGGCGAGGTTCGAGTGGACATCGGGGGTGAGCAAGGATCCGATCGTCAGCTTCACGCTCAGGGCCGACAAGGAAGCGCCGCTCACCATGGTGTGGACCGACAGCAAGGGCGCCGTGTATACGCAGTCCGTCAACGTCGCCTTCGGGGCCGCGTAGGCCGTTGCCCGCCCGCTTCATCTCCGTGAATCTACTCGCCGCCCTGCTCCTGCCGCTCAATCTGCTCGTCCCGCCGGCCCTCGCCTCGGATACCGTCGTTTCCCCCCCATGGACCGCCCGGAAGCTCGCCGAAGGCGTGTACGCGGTGGTGGGCGACACGGGACGCGGGTCAGAGGGCCGGCCGAACGCGGGCTTCATCGTCACCCGGGACGGCGTCGTGGTGATCGACGCGCTCGCGAGCCCGAAACAAGGGGAGGCGCTGCTCCGGACCATCCGCGGCGTGACGCGCCAGCCGGTTCGCTGGCTCGTCCTGACGCATCACCATCCGGACCATCACTTCGGCGCCATCGTCTTTCGGCGGGCGGGCGCGAAGGTGATCGCCCATCCGGACACCCGGGTCCTGGCGAGCGAAGGCGGGCGGGACGCGCTCGCAGCCGACTGGGTGCGAGTCGTGGGAGCCGACGCGATGCGCGGCTTCGAATACGCCGATGTGCCCGATCGGCCGGTGACCGGCGTCGACACCCTGCGCCTGGGCGGGCGGACGATTGTGGTGGCCGCGGCGGGGGGCGGCCATACCGCGGGTGATCTCGTGGTCTGGCTTCCCAAGGAGCGGGTGCTGTTCGCCGGCGACCTGCTCATCGAGGACGGGGTCACCATGGTGGTGGACGGCAGCGCCCACGCCCTGGAGCAGGGGCTGACGATGATCGATGGCCTGGCGCCACGGATCGCGGTGCCGGGTCACGGCGCCATCCCGACGGACCCCTTGGCGCTCGTCGCGCGAACCCGCGCCTATATCACGGACCTCGAACAGGCCATGCGCGGCGCGGTCGAGCGGGGCGTCCCGATGCAGCGCGCGCTCGGCTCGCTGCCGCCGCCGGACGAGAACCGCCCGGTGTCGCTCAACTCCCGCCGCCGCCGCAATGCCGCGCGGGTCTATGTCGAGGAGGAGCGGGCCTGGATGGGTCTGGGGGACTCGGTGCCATGAGACGGCTGCGGCGGAAGCTAGGCGCGGTCATCGGTGTGCTGGCCGCGGCGTGCGGGGGCCGGGTGGGGTCGGCCGCGCCGCCCTCGGGACCGTCGCCCGAGACGGCCTTCCCGAAGCCGGTGTCCACCGAGGAGCTGTCGCGCTGGCAGGCGGCGGCCCCTGTGGTGGTCCTGGACGTCCGCACCGACGTGTTCGCCTACCTCAAGGGCCACCTGCCGGGAGCCGAATACCTCAACAGCGAAACGGTGCGGGCCAGCGAGGGCGGCATACCGACGCGCCTCCTCTCCGCCGGGGCGTACCGCGAGTTGTTCTCGCGGCTGGGCGTGGACTTCGATCGGCCGGTGGTCATCTACAGCGCGGGCGAGTCGCGCAACATCGACGCGACGTTCCTGGCGTGGCTCCTGGCTGGCTTCGGCCACCCGCACGTGTTCGTGCTCGACGGCGGCTTCTATAAATGGCAGCTCGAACAGCGGCCGGTGGTCCAGCCGTATCCGCGAATCCCCGTGACGCACTTTCCCGACCGGCCGTTCCGGCCGGAGGCGGCCGCGCTGGAGGACGTTCGCGGCGCGATCGGCCGGGGGGCACTGCTGGTGGACGCGCGTCCGCCGGACCAATACGCCGGCACGGCGGGCGCACAAATGCGGCAGGGCCACATTCCCGGGGCCATCAGCCACTACTGGCAGGACGATCTCACCCAGGAGGGGTTCGGCCACGTGTGGAAGCCGCGGGAGGAGCTCCGGCGGGCCTATGCGGCGCAGGGAATAACGCCGGATCGCGAGATCATCGCCTACTGCAACAGTGCGACGGAGGCGAGCCACGTCTACTTCGCGCTGCGGTATCTGCTGGGGTATCCGCGGGTGAGGATCTACGTGGGATCGTGGACCGAATGGGCGGAGAACGAGGCGCTGCCGGTGGCGACGGGGGCCCGGCCCTAGCCGAGGCCGGAGGCGCGGTTCCTACCGCATCGCGATGCCGCTCCGGAGCTGGCCCGGCCGCCAGAGCTTGCCACCCCGCATCACCCACTCCACCGACTCCAGGTTCCCGATATCCTCGAGCGGGTTCTTGCTCAGGAGCACGAGGTCGGCGTAGCGGCCGGCCTCGATCGTCCCGATGCGCCGGCCGGGCTCGCCCCCGATGGCACGCGCCGCGTCGCGGGTGGCGGCCAGGAGCGCGGCCGTCGGCGAGAGGGCGATCGAGTCGACCAGCAGCTGCAGCTCGCCGAAGAGCGAGGCCCGTTCGCTGACCGAGCCGTAGGCGACGTGATCGCTGCCGGCGCTGATCCGGACCCCCCGCTTGATCGCCTCCCGCGTCACCTCGATGCCGAACTGCGATGCCGCACGCACGTAGGCCTCCTGCACCGACGGCACGTGACGGGTGCGCGCGTCGTAGGTGGCCAGGCTGTGTCGTGTGGCGTCGAGCGTCGGCTCGAACATCGTGCCGCGGGCGGCCATCGAGTCGAGCGTCGCGAGGACCCGCGGGTCGTGCGCGGTGACCGCGGTGGCCGCCTTGCTGGTGGCCGCCTGGAGGTCGCCGTCGTTGACCAGGGTGTCGCGCTCCCCGGCGCTGTACAGCTCGCCCGCCAGCCCGGCGGCATGCACCACGCCGTCCATGCCCGCTGCACTCTGCTCGCCGACGCTGGTCGGCTGGACCCACGCGTGCCCCCAGACCGGCATGCCCGCCCGGTGCGCCGCGTCGGTCAGCCGCCGGACCGATTCGCTGTCGAGCTGCGCGTACAGCTTGATCCCCATGGCGCCGGCCTGGCGCGCTTCGGCGATGACGGCCTGTGGATCGTCCTCGCGATTGAACTGGATGGGCGTCCACCCCAGCCACTGCATGGTGAGCGCCGGGGCCTGACGATACACCACGCCGCGGCTGGTCTGCACCGGACGGATGCCGTTGAAGAAGAAGCGGCGGCCCGCCACCAGCTGCATGGCGTAGACGCGGGGGGCCGCCTCGAGACCCGCGACGCGCGAGAGGAGGGCCGCGGGGTTGCTGCCCATGTCCCGCACCGTGGTGACGCCCTGCGCCAGCAGGTTCCGCAGGTCCAGTCCCAGCTCCTCGCCCGCGCTGCCGTTGGTCAGGAAGAGCAGGTGCACGTGGCTGTCGATCAGCCCCGGGATGAGATACTGACCCTTGGCGTCGAGCACCCGGGCGCCGTGCGGCACCGCGCACTCACTCGCGCCGCCCGCGCACAGGATCCGCCCGGCGCGCACCACGGTGACGGCGTTGGTGACCGGCGCGCGGCCGGTGCCGTCCCAGAGGGTGGCGCCCACGATGGCGGTCGACGGGCTGACGGGTGGAGGTGGCACCAGCTTGGCCGGCGGCGCGCCACAGGCGGCGGCCACCAGGCCGAACAGCAACGGAAGGGCGGGAACGTACGCGATCTTCATGGGCGGCCTGCTCCATCTTGCCCCAGGCCGTCGGCGCCGTCCTGCGGCGCGGCAGACTGCCCGATGACAACCCAAGATGCGATGCGGCGGGGCGAGAATCCGTGATCCAGAAGGAGTACCAAGGCGTGACCCCAGCCACCAGGATTTTTGCGGCAAGGGTCGTGCCCGCCGGTTGCGGCGGCGTCTCCCGCTCCCTAGTCTTACCACCGTGACCAGCCCCCGGATCCATCGTCCCCGACGCCGGCGCCGAACCGACGCCCTGCGTCGGCTCGTGCGCGAGCATCAGCTCGACCCTGCCGACCTCATCCAGCCGATCTTCGTCGTGCACGGCTCGCACGTCGAGCGCGAGATCGGCTCGATGCCCGGCGTGCACCACCTTTCCGTTGACGATGCGCTCGACCGCGAGGTCGACCGCGTCGTCGCGCTCGGCATTCGCGCCGTCCTGCTCTTCGGTCTGCCCGCGGCCAAGGACGAGATCGGCTCCGAGAACTTCGCGGCGGACGGGATCGTCCAGCGCGCGCTCCGGCGGATCCGGGCGCGCCATGCCGACCTGCTGCTCCTCACCGACGTCTGCTGCTGCGAATACACGAGCCATGGCCACTGCGGCGTCCTCCGCAATGACCGGGTCGACAACGACGCCACGCTGGAAATACTCGGCCGCGTGGCGGTGACCCACGCCGCTGCCGGTGCCGACATCGTGGCGCCGAGCAGTATGATGGACGGCATGGTGGCCGCCATCCGGACGGCACTCGACGAGGCGGGCTACGCGGAGCAGGCGATTCTGAGCTACGCCGTGAAGTACGCCAGCGCCTACTACGGCCCGTTCCGGGAGGCCGCGGACAGCGCCCCGGCGTTTGGAGACCGCCGCGAGTATCAGATGGACCCGGCCAACGTGCGCGAGGCCATTCTCGAGGCGGCCCTCGACGAGGCGCAGGGGGCCGACCTGCTCATGGTCAAGCCAGCGCTGGCCTACTTGGACGTGGTCCGCGCCGTCCGGGAGCGGACCTCGCTGCCGCTCGTGGCGTACAACGTCAGCGGGGAATACTCGATGGTGAAGGCCGCCGCCCGGCTCGGCTGGCTCGACGAGCGCCGCGTAGTGCTGGAAACGCTGCTGGGAATGCGGCGAGCCGGGGCGGACGTGATCGTGTCCTATCACGCAAAGGATGTGGCGGGGTGGCTGGCCGAGGAACAGCGGGGATGACGGACGTGCGCGCGTCGGCGCGCCTGACGGGCGCGTCCGAGCGGCTGTTCGCCGCCGCTCAGCGGGTGCTGCCCGGAGGCGTCAACAGTCCGGTCCGGGCCTTTCGAAGCGTCGGGGGCACTCCCCGATTCATCGCGCGCGGCGAGGGGGCGTGGCTCGAGGACGCCGACGGCAATCGCTACGTGGACCTCGTCCTGTCGTGGGGCCCCCTCATTCTGGGACATGCGCATCCGGAAGTGCTGGAGGCAATCGTGGACGCGGCGGGTCGGGGCACGACCTACGGGGCGCCGACCGAGCTCGAGGTACGGCTGGCCGAACGGGTCATCGCGCTGTTCCCGTCGCTCGAGATGGTGCGCTTCGTGAGCAGCGGCACCGAGGCCGCCATGAGCGCGGTGCGGCTGGCCCGCGCGGCCACGGGGCGCCGGGCCATCGTCAAGTTCGACGGCTGCTATCACGGTCACGCCGATGCGCTGCTCGCCTCGGCGGGCTCGGGGGTGGCGACCCTCGGCCTGCCCGATTCGCCCGGCGTGACGGCGGCCACCGTCGCGGACACCCTGGTCGTGCCATTCAACGATCTGGGGGCGGTGGAGGCACTGTTCGCGGCGCGCGGGCCGGAGATCGCGGCGGTCCTCGTCGAGCCGGTCGCGGGCAACATGGGCGTGGTGCCCCCGGTGGCCGGATTTCTGGAGGGGCTCCGCGAACTGACCCGCCGCGCCGGCGCGCTACTCGTCTTCGACGAGGTCATGACGGGGTGGCGGGTCCACCCGGTGGGCGCGCAGGTGCGCTACAGTGTGGCGCCGGACCTCACCATCCTCGGCAAGGTGGTCGGCGGGGGATTGCCCGCCGCGGCCTACGGCGGGTCCCGCGCCCTCATGGAACAGATCGCGCCTGCGGGCCCGGTGTACCAGGCGGGCACGTTGTCCGGGAATCCGCTGGCGATGGCCGCGGGCCTCGCCACGCTGGACGTGCTCGCCCGGCCCGGAATCTGGGAGCGCGCCGAGCGGTGGGCGGCGGCGGCCGAGCAGGCGATCACGGCAGCGGCAGCGGCGGCGGGGGTCGCGGTCACGGTGCAGCGGGCCGGCACCATGCTGACGCCGTTCTTCACCGAGGGGCCGGTCCGCGACTTCGCGTCCGCTAAGCGGTGCGATCGCGCCACCTACAACGCCTTCTTCCACGCGATGCTCGAGGGGGGCGTCTACCTCGCGCCCTCGGCGTTCGAGGCCGTGTTCACGTCCGCCGTCCATGGCGACCGGGAGCTGGCGGCGTTCGAGACCGCGCTCGGCTCCGCATGGGCGCGGTAGCCGTCGTCGGCGGGGGGGCCGCCGGCCTCACCGCCGCGTATCGCCTGAAGCAGCGCGGGTCCCGGGTCGTGGTGTACGAGGCGGAAGGCCGGGTCGGCGGCGCGATCAGGACCGAGCGCCGCGACGGGTATCTGGCCGAGCTGGGGCCCAACTCCCTGGCGGCACCGTCGACCGCGCTGCGCGCGCTCCTGACCGAGCTCGGCCTCGACGCCAGCGTCCGGGCCGCATCGCCGGCGGCCAAGAACCGCTACGTGGTCAAGAAGAACAAGCTGCTGCCGCTCCCGCTGTCTCCCCAGGACGTGCTCACGACGCGCCTGCTCTCCAACGGCGCCAAGCTGGCCGTCTTCGGCGAGCCGCTGGTGGACGCGGGCGAGCCGCCGGTGGAGGAAAGCGTCGCCACCTTCGTGCGCCGCCGGTTCAATCAGGAGGTGCTCGACTACGTCGCCTCGCCGTTCGTCGGCGGAATCTTCGCGGGCGATCCGGAGCAGCTCTCGGTCCGCCACGCCCTGCCCAAGCTGCATGCGCTCGAACGGATGCACGGCTCGGTCATCAAGGGGCTCGGCGGGATGATGCGGGCGCAGAAGCGGGACGAAGAGGGCGCGGACCGCGCGGCCGGAGAGATGATCTCGTTCGCGAACGGACTGCAGGAGCTGTCCGACGCGCTCGCCCGGGAGCTGCACGCGGAGATCCGCCTGCACGCGCCGGTCACCCTCCTGCGCCCGGGTCCGATGGGGTGGACGGTCGGCGCCGCGTTCCAGCCCTCGGAGCTGTACGACGCGGTCATCTATACCGCGCCGGCGCATTGCGTGGACGAGATCGAGCTCGACTTCCCCGGCGGCGACCGCCTCAAGACGCTCGCGAGCATCGGCCACCCGCCCGTGGGGGTACTGGCGCTCGGGTTCCGCCGCCAGGACGTGGCACACCCGCTCGACGGATTCGGTTTCCTGGTGCCGGAGGTCGAGCGGCGCCACGTCCTGGGCGTGGTGTTCTCCTCGGCGCTGTTCGCCGGGCGGGCGCCGGATGGCCACGTGCTGCTCACCGCCTTCGTGGGCGGCGCTCGGAACCCCGACCTGGCCCATGCCGATCTGCCCACGATCACCGCGCGGGTGCAGGACGACCTCCGGGCGCTGGTCGGCCTGAACGGCGAGCCGACCTTTCGCGCTTTCCAGCTCTGGCCCAAGGCGATTCCCCAGTACGATCTCAGCTACGGCCGCTACAAGGACATCATGGACGAGGCGGAGCGGCGGAGCCCCGGTCTGGCGCTCGCCGGCTCATATCGCGAGGGCGTGGCGCTCGGCGAGGCCATCGCCTCAGGCGAGGCGGCCGCGGCGCGGATCGGTCCGACCACCGACGCGCCTGGCTCGAGCGGCGCGTGACCCCGACCCTCCGGGTCGGCACCCGCGGCAGCGCGCTGGCGCTCTGGCAGACGGAGCTCGTTCGGACGCGCCTGCGCGAGGCCGGCTACGCGACGGAACCGATCGAGATCCGGACGACCGGCGACATCGTACAACACGTCCCGCTCGCGCAGATCGGAAGCCGCGCGCTCTTCACCCGGCAGATCGACGACGCGATGCTCGAGGGCCGGATCGACCTCGCGGTGCACTCGCTCAAGGATCTGCCGACGGTGCTCCCGGCTGGCATCGCGCTCGTGGCCGTCGGTGAGCGCGAGGATCCGAGCGACGCGCTGATCGGCCGCGGACCGCTCGCCTGGGACGAGCTGCCGGTGGGCGCGGTGCTCGCCACGAGCAGCCTCCGCCGCCGCGCGCAGCTCCTGTACGCGCGGCCCGATCTCCAGGTCCGCGATATCCGCGGCAACGTGGACACCCGCCTGGGCAAGCTCGACGCATCCGCCGAATGGCATGGCATCCTGCTGGCCACGGCGGGACTGGTCCGGCTGGGCCTTGGCGGCCGTATCGGGCAGCGCCTGCCCGACACCCTGATGCTTCCCGCGCCGGGGCAGGGGGCTCTGGCCGTGACGGCCCGTGCCGATGACGCGGCCGCAGCCGAGGCGGCGAGGGCACTGCATCATCCGGAGACGGCCCGCGCGGTAGCCGGCGAGCGTGCGTTTCTCAGGACGCTGGAAGGCGGCTGCCAGGTGCCGGTCGCGGCGCACGCCACGCTCGCCCCGGACGGCGCGCTTCGTCTGCACGGCCGCGTCATCTCGCTTGGCGGCGAGCGGGCGATCGAAGGGATCGAGACCGGGGCCCCGCGGGACGAGTCCGCCGCCGCCGCGTTGGGCGTCGCGCTCGCCGAGCGGCTGATCGGGCAGGGAGCCGCCTCGCTCCTGGCGGAGGTTCGGGCAGGCGCTTCTCCGACTGTTTCCGAGCCTTGAAGACGGGCACCGTCGTCGTCACCGCCTCGGCAGGCAGCTTTCGGGGCGTGGTGGAGGCGCTGCGGGCCGGGTCGATCGCGGTGGAGGAACACCCGCTCGTGACGTTCGCGCCCCCGCTGGACTGGGGACCCGTCGACGAGGTACTTCGCGACCTGGCTCGATACGAGGCGGTGGCGCTCACCTCCCCGCGGTCGGCGCGCGCCATCGCGGAACGGGTGGCGGCGCTGGCGCCGTGCGCGGCACCGGCCACGACGGTATGGGCGGTGGGCGCGGGCACCGCGGAGGCGCTCGGCGACTCGCTCGGCCCTGTCCGACGTCCCGACGAGCGCGCGGTGGGGGAGCGCGGCGCGGCCTCCGCACTGGCGGACGAGCTGATCGCCGGCGGGGTCCGGGGTCCGGTGCTCTTCCCCTGCGGCGACATTCGGCGCGACGAGCTCCCCGCGCGGCTTCGCGCGAGCGGGGTCGAGGTAGTCGAGGTCGTCTGCTACCGCTCGCTGTTGGGTGAGGACGCCGAGGCGCGGCGCGCGGCGGAGTCCGCACGGGTGCTGGTGGTGGCGAGCCCAAGTGTCGCCGGCCTCCTGGCGCGCGCCTGTCCGCCGGTGGGCCGGCCCGCCCTTCTCGCCGTCGGTCCGACGACCGCGGCCGCCGCTCGTGACGCGGGCTGGCCGCCGGCCGGCGTCGCCGAGCGCCCAACCGCCGAGGCCGTCACCGCGGCGGTTCGCCTGCTGCTGGCCGGTCGTTGAACCCTATCGGAGCCGCATGAACGATCTTTTGCTTCGGGCCTGCCGGCGCGAACCGGTGGAGCGTCCCCCCGTCTGGATGATGCGTCAGGCCGGACGCTACCTGCCCGAGTACCGCGCGGTGCGCGAGGGCGCCGACTTCCTGACGATGGTCGGGACGCCGGAGCTGGCCGTCGAGGTGACCCTGCAGCCCGTCGATCTGATCGGCGTCGACGCGGCCATCATCTTCAGCGACATCCTCGTCGTTCCGCAGGCCATGGGCATGGCGTTGTCGGTCGAGGACGGAGTCGGCCCCCGTTTCCACCAGCCGCTCCGGAGCCCGGCCGATTTCGACCGGCTGCGCGATCCGTTACCGGTCGAGGACCTCCGCTACGTGCTCGACGCGCTCCGTCTGGCGCGGCGCGAGCTCGCGGGCCGGGTGCCGCTCATCGGCTTCGCGGGCGCGCCGTGGACGCTGATGAGCTACATGATCGAAGGCCAGGGCTCCAAGGCGTTCACGCACGCCAAGCGGCTGCTCGTGCAGGATCCTCGGCGTGCACACGCGCTGCTCGCCCGCCTGGCCCGCGCGGTGGGTGCGTTCCTGGTCGCGCAGGTGGAGGCCGGCGCCCAGGTGGTGCAGCTCTTCGATTCGTGGGCGAGCGCGCTCGGCCCGCGCGATTTCCGCGAGTTCGCCCTGCCCTACCTGGCGGAGGCGGTGCGGCTCGCCCGCGGCGCGGGGGTGCCGGTGATCGCCTTCGCGCCGGGCGCCGGCTGGGCGCTCGAGGAGATCGCGACGGCCACGGGCGCGGACGTCATCGGCGTCGATTGGCAGACCGACGCGGCGGACGCTCGCCGGCGCCTCGCCGGCCGACCGGTGACGCTGCAGGGAAACCTGGATCCGTGCTGGCTCTACGCGCCGCCGGCCACGATCCGGGCGCGCACCCACGAGATGCTGGCGGCATTCGGCGGGACAGGGCACATCGCCAACCTGGGGCATGGGATCAACCCGGACGTGCCGGTCGCGCATGCGCGCGCCTTCGTGGACGCGGTGAAGGAGTGGCGGGCGCCATGACCGAGCCGGGTGTCCGCGCGCGGGTGTCCGCGCTGATGGAGCGCCTGCACGACGACACCACCGCCTTCCTGACCCGGCTCGACCGCGGCGGCACGTTTCGCGAAGACCGCTGGGACCGGCCGGGCGGCGGGGGCGGAGTCGCCCGCGTGCTGAGCGAGGGCGCGACGTTCGAGAAGGCGGGCATCAATCGCTCGGCGGTGAGCGGGGTACTGCCGCCGGGAGCTGCCCAGCGCCTCGGCGCCCGGGTGACGAGCGGCGAGGAGACGAACTTCTACGCCACCGGCGTGAGCCTCGTCGTGCATCCGCGGAGCCCCATGGTGCCCACGGTGCACCTCAACGTTCGCTATTTCGATTTGACCGATGCGGACGGCACCGTGCTCGATGTCTGGTTCGGCGGGGGAACGGACCTCACGCCGACCTATCCGTTTCCCGAGGATGCGCATCACTTTCACCGGGCGCTCAAGACGGTCTGCGACCGCCACCACCCGGCCTTCTACCCCCGCTTCAAGAGCTGGTGCGACCACTACTTCGTGAACACGCACCGGGGGGACGAGCGGCGGGGCATCGGCGGCGTGTTCTTCGACAACCTGCGCGACGGCGAGGCGGGGCTCGATCTGGAACGGCTGAGCTCGTTCGTGCTCGACGTCGGTGGCGCGCTGCCGGCGGCGTACGAACCGATCGTGGACCGGCGGCGGGAGTTGCCCTACGGCGAGCGGGAACGGCGCCTGCAGCTCGCGCGTCGGGGGCGCTACGTGGAGTTCAACCTGGTGCATGATCGGGGGACCACGTTCGGCCTGCAGACGAACGCGCGCATCGAGAGCGTGCTGATGAGCCTGCCGCCGCTCGCGGCGTGGGACTACGCCCCGGTGTACGCGCCCGGTTCGTTCGAGGCGGCGTTGATGGCGATGCTGGAACCGCAGGACTGGGTGGGGACTGGCGACTGACGCAACGTCGCCCTTGCGGCGACACCGGTCTCCCTGCTCTCAGACCTGGCGCTCGCGGGCGCGGGCCAGGGCATCGCGGACCGCCGACTGCAGCGTCGCCGGGGTGAAGGGCTTGTGGAGGAGCGGACCCGGCAGTGGCTCCAGGTCCTCGGCGCCGAACCCGCTCACGAAGACCACCGGCAAGTTGGGGTACCGCGTCCCGAGCCAGCCCGCCAAGGCCTCTCCGCGCATCACCGGCATTCGCAGATCGGTGACCACCACGTCCGGCGGCGTGCGGAGCCCCTGAATCAGAATCGTCGCGCTGTACCCGTCCGGTGCGGTCAGGACATCGTAGCCGGCGTCGATCAACGTCCGCGACATCACCAGGCGAAGGGCCAGCGCATCATCGACGACGATCACGAGCGCCCGGAGCGGCGAAGCGGCGGCGGACATGACATGCCCTAGGCTGGAGGGAACGAGGACCGACGAAATCTAATGGTCGCCGGCTCGACCGTGGAAGTGATGCGCCGTGTGTGCGCTACCGTACATGGCGGTGCGTGGCGTGCCGAACGAGGCCGGAGTAACATTCCCACCCCTGACGAGCGGCGCCCTCCCGGCCCGATCTCACATTCCGAACCCGCATCCAGCCGCGAGCACGCATCTCCGATGATCGAGCCGACCGACCCGCTCCCCCTCCTGGATCCGCCCGACTTCAGCCGCGTGTTTCATCTCGTCACCGCCCCATTGCTGGTGATGCGCGCCGACGCGCCCGCGTATACCGTGGTCGAGGCCAACGCCGCCTACCTTGCCGCGTCGGGCGCGCGTTGTGAGGCGCTGGTGGGACGCGGTCTGTTCGAGGTGTTCTTTCCCGAGGCCGATCCGCTCGCGTCCCAACGATCGGAAACGGCGCGAAACCTTCGCGCGTCTCTCGAACGGGTCCTGGCCACTCGCGCGCCCGATCTGATGCCGGTGCAGCGCTACGACCAAACGGCGGCCGACGGCGCGCTCGAGGAGACATACTGGATACCCACCAATTCCCCCGTGATCGATGCCGCCGGCCGCCTCACCCACATCATTCACCATGTACAGAACGTCACGGCGGTGGTCCGGCCCGCGGAGGATCGCTCCGTCCGTGAGGTGCTCCTGGCACAGGAGCAGCACTCGCGCACCCTCGCCGAGGCGATTCCGCAGCTCGCGTGGATCGCCGAACCGGGCGGCTTCATCTTCTGGTACAACCAGCGCTGGTACGACTACACCGGCACCACCCCCGAGCAGATGACGGGGTGGGGCTGGCAGTCGGTCCACGATCCCGCTCACCTACCTCGAGTCCTTGAGCGCTGGCGCGCCTCGATCCGCACCGGCGAGCCGTTCGACATGGAGTTCCCGCTCCGGGGCGCCGACGGCCGGTTCCGCTGGTTCCTGACCCGCGTCATGCCGCTCAAGGATGCCGATGGGCAGGTGGTCCGCTGGTTCGGCACCAACACGGACGTGAACGAACGACGCGCCGCGGCCCTGACCCTCCAGGAGCGCCAGGAACGGTTGGAGGCTGCACTGAAGGCCTCCGGGACGGGCACCTTCCGGTGGGACATCCGGACGAACGCTCTGGACTGTGACGACAGTCTCGATGCGCTGTTCGGGCTCGCGCCCGGGGCGGCGGTGTGCTCGCTCGATCAGTTCATCGCCCGGGTGCACCCGGAGGACCGCGCGCGGGTGATCGCGGCGTGCCGGCGCTGCTCGGAGGCGGGGGCCGATTTCGACGAGCAGTTTCGCGTCGTCTGGCCCGATGGCACCGTGCGCTGGCTCGGCGACACGGGCAAGACCATTCACGATGCGGATGGGGTGCCCTCGTACATGACCGGCGCCTGCGTCGACATCACCGACCGCGTGGTGCGCGAGGCCGCGCTCGAGGAGCGGGTCCGCCTGGCGGCATTCACCGGTGATGTCGGCGTCGCCTTGACGCAAAGTGATACCCTGGCCGGGATGCTGCATGGCTGTTGCGAGGCGATGGTTCGGCACCTCGAGGCGGCCTTTGCGCGGATCTGGACGCTGGACGCGGCGGCCAACGTGCTCGTTCTCCAGGCCAGTGCCGGCCTCTATACCAATCTCGATGGAAGTCACGCCCGGGTGCCGGTGGGCCGGTTCAAGATCGGCCGGATCGCGGAGGAGCGCCGGCCGCACCTGACGAACGACGTGCTGCGCGACGAGCAGGTCAGCGATCCGGCGTGGGCGGCGCGCGAGGGGATGGTGGCCTTCGCGGGATTCCCCCTCGTCGTGGGCGAGCGCCTCGTCGGCGTGATGGCCTTGTTCGCCCGGCGGACGCTCACCGACGCGACACTGCAAGCGATGGAAGCGGTCGCCCATTCCGTCGCCCTCGGCCTCGAGCGCCGGCAGGCCGACGTCGGCCGTCAGGCCAGCGAGCTCCGCTACCGGTCGCTCGTGGAGGCCACCACCCAGGTCGTGTGGGTCTGTGACGGCGAGGGCCGTCTGACGACCGAGCAGCCGTCGTGGTGCGCCTTCACCGGCCAGGCCTTCGCCGAGTACTACGAGTTCGGCTGGAGCGCCGCGATCCACCCGGAGGATCGGGACGCATTGCTGGCGGCCTGGCGGCGGGCGGTCGCTGAAGGGCACTTCCCCGGGACCGAGGCACGCATCCGGCGCCACGATGGGGTATACCGGCGCTTCTGGATCCGGGGCGTGGCCCTCACCAACGCCGCCGGCGCTATCGAGGAATGGGTCGGGGCGTGCAGCGACATCACCGATCGCGTGCTGGCCGAGCAGCAGCTCCGGAACGCGGAGCGCATGCAGGCGGTGGGCACGCTAGCTGGCGGTGTCGCGCACGAGATCAACAACCAGATGACGGCGGCGCTCGGGTTCAGCTCGTTCGTGCTGCGAGCGCTCGGCCCGGACCATCCGCAGGCCGGCGATATCCGGGTCGTGCTGCAGGCGGCCGGCCGGGCCGCGCGCATCAGCCAGCAGCTTCTGGCCTTTTCCCGGCAGCAGGTGACCCTGCCCCGCGCGCTCGACCTGCGCGAAGTCGTGCACGAGCTCGAGCCGGTGCTCCAGCAGCTCCTGGGGTCGGACAAGGCGCTGGTGTTCCGTCTCTCGCTCGGCGAAGGCCGGGTGCACGCCGACCCCGAACAGGTGCAGCAGGTCCTGATCAACCTCGTCGCCAACGCGCGCGACGCGACGGACACGGGCACCGAGATTCTGCTCACGCTCGACGAGATCGCCGTCGAGAGCGAGGTGCCGGGCCCCCTGGGCGAGCCGGTCGTGCCGGGCCGGTACGTGCGCCTGACCGTCACGGACCGGGGCCACGGCATGGACGCCGCCACGCTGGACCGCGTATTCGATCCCTTCTTTACGACCAAGGAGGTCGGTCACGGCACGGGCCTCGGCCTGGCGATGGTCTATGGCATCATGCGCCGCCATGGCGGATACGTGGTCGCAAGGAGCCGCCCCGGCGCCGGGACGTCGATGGAGTTGTACTGGCCCGTGGTGAGCAGCGACTGCCCAGCCATGGGCCCGCCTGCGCCGGCGCCCGGTCCGGCCCGGGCGCCGGACGATGCCCTGGTGCTCGTCGTGGAGGACGAGGCCATGGTGCGGGGGCTCGCGGTGCGCATCCTGGAGGAGGAGGGCTACACCGTGGTCGCGGCGGAGGACGGCGCGGCGGCGCTGGAGGCGCTGGCGCGCGGCGTGGTGCGGCCCGCGCTGGTGGTCACCGATGTCGTCATGCCGCGAATGAACGGCCGCCAGCTCCGCGACGCCATCGGCGAGCGGTGGCCCGAGGTGCCGGTGCTGTTCATGTCGGGGCATACGGGGAAGGGGGATGTCCTGCAGCGCCTGCTGCCTCCCGGCGCGCCGTTCCTGCAGAAGCCGTTCACGCCGGAGGCGCTGGCGCGGGCGGTGGGCGCCCTGTGCGGAACGGATGGCACCCAGGCGATGGCGTGAGCCGGTGGGCGCGGCGCGTGCCATCTGGCGGCGGAAGGCGCTGACGCGGTAGGTTTCGCGGGTCGTCGGGGCGTTAGCTCAGCTGGGAGAGCACCTGCTTTGCAAGCAGGGGGTCACCGGTTCGATCCCGGTACGCTCCACTTCATAAGTCATTCCCTCGCATCCGATGTCGCGCAGCTGGGGCCAGAGGGGCACCACGCGGGCCGAGGTGGCGGTCTTGAGCCGGCGGTATCGGTTCGGCCGGAAGGTCACCGTGTTTCGCGGGAATGACACGTCTGAGACCTCGAGGCCCAGCACTTCGGAGCGGCGCCCGCCGGTGAGCAGGAACGTGGCCAGCAGGGGGTGCACCAGGTCCGCCCGGAGGTCACTGCTGCGGCCCGGGAGCGTGCGCGCCGCTTCGAGGAAGAGCGCCGCGTCGGGCACCTCGAGCCAGTGCGCCTCTAACCGCCGGGGGACCGGCTTGTCCATCATCGCCGCAACCGGATTCCAGCCGGGCGGAACGACCTCCTCCTCCTGCGCCCGCCGAAACAAGTTGCTCAGCGCGTTCAGATGATGTCGGACGGTGCCGGCGCTTAGGGTCCGGACGCCATGACTCATCACCTGGGCCAGGTGGGCGGACCACGCCCGTACATCCGAGACCCGGATGCTCTCCATCTCGCGATCGGTGCCCAGGAAGTCCACCGCACGCGGCAGGAAGGTCTCGGCAAGCTCTAGCCACCCGTCGGTGACCTTCCCCCCCTGTTTCTTCTGCACGAGATGGTGGGAGGCGAAGGCGGCCAACCTCGCCCGCGCGTGGCGCCCGTGGAGGCCGTGGTCGCGCCGGATCTGCTCGAGCTCCCGGAGGCGAGCGGTCGCCAGTGCCTGGGCGACATCGGGATCCTTGGTCGCCAGACGCTCGCCGGCGGCCACGAGGGGCTCCTGACGGCCCCCGACCTCCGCATAGTCACGCCCATCGAACCACGCACGGCCGGCTCGCCAATAGACTGGCGGACGGCCCAGATGCGTCCGCAGAGCTGCGCGCGGGTCAGCGTGGCGGTGTTCCGTGACATGGGACTCTGTTCCTTCCCGGCCGCCTCCCCTATCTTCGGGATGGGCGGCCTCTTAGGGACGTTGGTGCTCGATCGGGGACAGTTCGGACTCCAAGAAGTGGTGCAATTGCGCGAGAACCCCACGGGAGCACCTGGAGGCTCAGCGGGGCCGGCGGGAAGAATCGCAACCTGCGTGCTCTTGGCGTGCAATACCTGCGGCTTCGTCCGAATGCACTCACTAACGGCGATCGGTCTGGACAACATGGTGTGAAGAGTCCCTAGGCGCTGCGGGCGTCTATGGCGTCCTCACGCGGGATCGATCGTGGCCTGGCGGCGGAGCTCGAGTGCTGTCGGAGGCGCATTACATGTTCCAGGGCGGTGCTCTACGCTCCGAGGGGTGGACAGGTCCTGGCACACGATCTTATGACCCATAGCGGCCTGGTCGAACGCTCGCACGGCGGTACGTTGCGACAGCACCGAATACCCTGGCTCGGTCGACTGTCAGGGTCGAACGTTCGTCCAGCCACAGGCTGCGCCTCGCCATCCTGCCGACCCCACGGGCGGCCGAATGCGACGGGGGCCAGCCACCATGACGGGAACACCTATGTCCAGTGAACTTGAGCGCGAAGAGGCCGAACGTGCCCGGGCCGCCTCGGAACGCCGGCGCGAAGAGGCAGAGCTGCATCGGAGGGGGACCGAGCAGGGTCGTCAGGTCGGCGAGCGCCTTCGCGACAGGGGAGAACAGGGCCGCTCGGCCGGTGAAGACGAGCGCGTCGACGTCGAGGAGGCGCGGGTCGAATCAGAGAACGCCCGCGACAGCTCCGAGGCCGTCCGCGATACCCAGGAGGGGGCGCGCGACATGGCCGAGGGCGCCCGGGAAATGGGTGAGGTGATTCGGATCGCCGCCGAAGAGGCGCGGGCGTCGGCCGCGGGCGCGCGAGCGGTGCTGCAGGAGATGAAGGAGATGGCGCGGCGGGTCCGGGTGGCTACGGAGCGGCAGGAAGCGGCCGTCGAGGATTTCCATCGGTGGGTGCAGGAGCGTCAACAAGAGCACAGATGAGGACGTGCCGCGTATCATAGGGACCGGCCGGCTCCACGAGAAACTTCGGCTTCACGTCTGCCGTTCGCCTGACCGCCACCATTCAAACTGATACCCGAGCCTACTGTCCCTGCCAGTGCTGGCAAGGGGACCGGCCGCCTCACGAACGTGAGCAGCAGCAGGACCGGCCGCCACGAGACGGGCGCGCATCCTGCGCGCGGGTCCGCGTCAGCGGCTTGGTCGCGGGTTATGACAATCCTTATGACGAACGCCACCAGCGCCGATCAGCGCCCACGAGCGAAGAGAGCCCGAGTCTCAGGAAGAATCGGCCCTGGCTGATGGTGGTTGGCGCTCGGGCCTGCGCTCCGGAGCAAGAGGTCGCGCGGGGAGCTGCTGACGGCGCACGTCGGGTGACGGTGGAGCAGCGACAGGCCCGCTCCGTCGATTCCGTGGCGTTCGAGCGGTACGAGGTGCTGCGGACCGGCTGGCTAGACCGTGACCACCTCCATGATGCGATGCGGTTTTGCTCTGCGGCGATCCCGGGCCCTCCAGGTCGCGCAGCGATTGCTCGAGGTACACCAGCTCGACCTTGAGTGCGGAGATGCCGCGCGAGGGGACGGCCCCGTCGTACTCGGCTTGTGACCATAGGGTGTCCAACACTTGGCGGGTGAGGTGGATCCTGGCGCACAGCTCCGGCCGGGAGAGCGCCGACAGAGGCCGCGGCGCGGGCCGTTCGGGGCGCGGGAAGTGGCGTGGGGCGAACATCTTGGGCCTTCCTTCCTTGGCCCGCCCGCCCACTAGATTTCACCTCGAATTCTTCGGGGGTAGCGGGGTGCGATTTCGGCTTGCCGAAGTGCTCGAGGATCGGGGATGGACAGCCTACCGGCTGGCGCGGGAGGTGGAGGATGCTGGCGGGGAGTTGACGATGCGGGCAGCCTATCGCCTGGCGCGGCCCGGCGTGGCGGTGCGCCGGGTAGACCTTGACGTACTGGACGTGTTGTGCCAGGTGCTCAAGACGGGCCATCCGCTTAAGTTCTTTCCACCCCCTGGGGAATCTCGTCGGTAGGCACCGAGTATGGTCCCCCTTCGCGTACCCTCAGAATGGCTCTCCACCGAACCCGCGCATCGACTGGCGCGGCTGCGCCCCGAGTATGCGGCGCTCTACCCCGGAATTCCTCCCGGGATTTGGGTGACGGCATGGAGTGCGGCCTCGGTGATCCTCGACGGCGTCTTTGGAAGGGCGCGAGCATGGCCCGGACCAGGGCCACGCGTGCTCATGGACGAGCACTTCATGCTTCCGCGGCGGTGCGGGCCGAGCGATCGGGTCGGTGATGTTCCAGGCAGCGGGGCGAACGACCCAGGCGGAGCACGCCTTCGACCACAGGGTTGACGGCGCCTTGGTGCTGGGGCTCAGCGTCGTACTGATGGCGGCCCTTGGCGAGCCGTCCGAGCAGCTGCTGTTGCAGGCATACCAGGATCTTCCCTCCCTCACCAAGCCTGTCTTCCGGGACAAGCGGGCCGAGACGCTCGAGAGGCTCTTAGGGCCACCGGAGAGCGAGCGCGGCAACCTGTCGTCGATGGGCAAGCGCCGGACCCGGCGGCGCCTCTCGGGCAGTCACCAGCGCTGAGGCCGTGCCGACCTGCCGCGCCGTCACGCTGCCGCTGGTCGCGCCCATCGTACCGGTCCTCCGCGACCAGCCGTTCGATGATCCCGCCTACCTCTTCGAGCCCAAGTACGATGGCTTTCGAGGGATGCCGGAGCGCCTTGGGGCTGGTCGTGGCCTCCAAGACGCTGCACCCGAGCTCCTCGAGCTGGCGACGTAGGATTCGGCGCATGGGGCGTTCGTCATCGACCACGAGGACGGTAGCGGGGAGTGAGCGGCTGGCATCACGGCGAGGAAAGGCGCCCCCCCCACGAGAGGAGCTACTGCTGATTGGGTTGTTGCCACGGAATACTAGCTTACCGGGGCCGCTGGTGGGGATTGTCACCCGGAACGACTGCCGTGTGCCTCCCGTGACCGCTTTAGAATGCTATCGGCCACCGCTCAATTCGGCCTTCCCGGAGCGTGGAGCCGGAAGAGCCAGCGCGCCCAACCTCCTACGTCCCACCAGCGGGGCGTCGGATTAGGTTCTCGCGTCTCAGTCAGCCGGGCCTTATAGGCACGCCAGGCCTCGTACCAGGTTGCTTGCTCGGCCTCCCGGGCAGCCCTCCGCGCTCTCCGGGTTTCGAGCGACGATTGACCCTGCTAAAAGCAAGAGCGTGCGACCGCTGTCCGGCCGCCTAACGTCGAGCTCCCGGACGTTTTGGAGCGGGATCGCCACCATGGCCGCGCTATTACTCCGGCCGGTGATTGTATCTCCCGTGAGCTTTGGGTGCTTGATCTCGACACGCTGACTATCCACAGTGATGACTCGCACGCCCTTACGCACGTAGAACGAGTCCGCGAACGTCTGTTCTGGGGTAACGTTCTGTACCTGCCATTTTGTGCAAGCACTCAAGTAGGTCACCAGTAAGAGCGACGAGATGCAACGAGTGGCCGCGTAGCGCATTGGGACCTCGGATCTCGGGGTCCTTCGGCGCCCCGGTGACTTTGCGGCCCCGGCTTTCGCCGGGTGTGCTCTTATCGATGGGTGGTAGGGGCTGACATACGGTGCGGTTCAGGAACTGAGAACTTCGCGATCAGCCAAGGGAGACCTGCGGAACACCGAACCAATAAACTTTTTCTCTGCGGGACTGCCCGTGAGCCAGGTCACCAAGACAGAATTCCACTTTTCTCTCACCGGGTCGCGGAGAGAATACCGGTTAGAAAAAGTCTACGCTGTGAGCGTTGTATTGGCTCTCTCGCGCTTTGTAACCGAGCTCAGGAAATCCGCGGGGGACTGACCGGCGTACTGAGATAGGGCTGTTCGCAGATCTTTTTCCTCACCATTCACCACCATGGACCCGATGACCACCGTAATGCCCGCGCACTCTGTGGTGAGTCTGCTGGATCTCGACACGACGCGGTAGAGCCGGTAGACAAGCTTCCGGTTGACGCGGTGGCCTTCGCGGCGAAGCAGCACCGCCAGGCGCCGATAGCCCCAGCGTGGCCGCAGCCCGGCCAGCGTCGCGAGCCGCTCCCAGAGCAGCGTGCGCGCGGGGCACCGCGTCCGATAGCGCTGCGAGGCACGGGCAAACCCCGTATACCGGCAGGCCTGGCGTTCACTGATCGCGGCGGTCGTGATCGCCTCCCGCACCGCGGTCCGCCGCTGCTCCGCAGTCACCACTTTTTTCCCAACAGGTCTTTGACGACTTGGAGATTCAGCGCCTGATCGGCCACCAGCCGCTTGAGCTGCCGGTTCTCGTCCTCCAGCGCCTTGAGCCGCCGGGCCTCGCTCACTTGCAGGCCGCCATACTTGCGGCGCCAGCGGTAGAACGTCGTCTCGGTGATGCCCTGCCGGCGGCAGAGCTCGCGGATCGGCGCCCCGGCCTCGGCCTCGTGCAGGATCGCGACGATCTGCGCGGTTGTGAATCGACTGTGCCTCATCGGTCCTCCGGGCAAGGACCGACATAATAGCTGGCTCAACTCCCGGGGGTCAGGTCAAGATGCGGCAAATCTCCCGCGTCACCGGAATTCAGGGCGGCAGCATCTCCGCCGCAATGGATCTGGGAACCGATCACTGGGTATGGCCTCAGCACTTCCCCACCGACCCCATCTTCCCCGGGACACTTCTCATCGAGGCGGCTGGTCAGCTCGTGGCGCTGTGGGCCTGGGCCCAGGGAGCGCGGGGACGTCCCCGGCTGGTCCGTACCGGCGCGGAATTCCACCATCCGGTAGATCGTTCGAGCCCCAGCCTTCAGCTCGAGGGCGAGGTACGCCGGAAGCGGCACTTGTATTTCGGGAGCGTTCGGATCTCCTCGGGCGAGACCCTCGTCGCGAAGGTGGAGGCCGTGCTCGTGGTACTGCCCCCGACCGACGAGGTCTAGCCCCAAGACCGCGAGGACCCCTGCTGCGGGATAGGAGTTTCAATCGCGGTCGCCTGAGTATGGAGCGCTGGCTCGCGGCGGGCGAGGGGCAATGATCTTGCCTCGATAAAATGGACACCGAGTTAGGCCGCTCGCTGCAGCCGTTCCTCGTAGGCGAGCGGACTCAGGTAGCCCAACGTCGAGTGACGCCGTGCGCGATTGTACCACCCGTCGATGTAGTCGGCCAACGCCCGGGTCATGCTCCCTCGCGTGGCCCAACGATGGCGATGCACCAGCTCCCGCTTGAGCGTGGCGAAGCAGCTTTCGACCACGGCAGTGTCCCAGCAGTCCCCGCGCCGACTCATGCTACACACGATCCCCCGCGCCGCGAGCTGCTTTTGGTAATCGCGACTGGCATATTGACTTCCGCGATCGGAGTGGTGCCGCAACCCCGGCCCCGGCTGTCGGACCGCGAGAGCGCGGTCGAGCGCCGTCTGCACCAGCGTCCGGTCGAGCGTGGGGTGCGTGGCCCAGCCGACGACCCGACGCGAACAGAGATCGAGCACAATGGCGAGATAGAGCCAGCCCTCGCCCGTCCAGCAGTACGTGAGGTCGGCCGCCCAGACCCGATTCGGTGCGGTCACCGTAAACTGCCGCACGAGGCGATTCGGAGCGACGGGCAGGGCCGCGTCCGCCTGGGTGGTGACC
>JBBQDU010000025.1:0-22098 GCA_038320055.1 Gemmatimonadales bacterium
TGCGCAAGCCTGAAAGCTCCCCTGTGCCATGGGTCACCGCGATCGGTCGCCAGTTTCGGCTTATTGCCTGCCACGCGCGAGGGCCGAAGGCCCGCGTGACCGGGCTCACACGAGCCCGGCAACCAACACGGGGGAAACGAGATGCGGTTCGCGGGCGCACTGAGACCGATGGCGATCGTCGGGTTGCTGGCAAGTTGTGGAGGGGGCGGCGATCTCCTTCTGCCAGGCGCGGGGGAGCCTGCGACGGTTACCCTGATCCAGGGCCAGGACCAGAATGGGCGGGTTGGGCAGGTGCTGCCTCAACCGCTGATCGCGGCCGTCGCCGACGGAGCGGGGCGCCCGGTGGAAGGCGCGACGGTCCTCTTCGTGCTCAACTCCCCCGCGCCCGGCGCATCGATCGACCCCGAGACCACGACCACCGACGCCGACGGGCGCGCGACGGCGAGTGTCGTGCTGGGTACCACCCCCGGCGCCCAAACCGGCGAAGTTCGCGCTCTGGGCGGCAACGGGTCGCCCACCGCCACCGCACCGTTCGCACTCACAGCCCTGTCCGAAGACGCCAATGGGATCCGCGTAGCGAGCGGCGACGACCAGTCCGGGCCCGTGGGCAGCACGCTGCCCGAACCGCTGGTGGTCGAGGTGGCCGACGCGTTCGGCAATCCGATCGCGGGCGTGCAGGTGGCCTGGAGCGCCGAGGGCGGCGGCAGCGTCAGCGATGCACAGACCACGACCGGCGACGACGGCCGCGCCTCGGTCGTGCGGACGCTTGGCAGCACGGCGGGGACGCAGCGGACGCTGGCCAGCGTCGACGGTTTGGCGGGGTCGCCGGTGGCGTTCGTGCACACGGCGACCGCAGGCACCGCATCCGGTGTGTCCATCGTCGCCGGGAACGGCCAGAGCGGACCGGTGAGCACCGAGCTGCCGCAGGATCTCGTGGTCCAGGTGCGGGACGCACAGGGCAATGCGGGGCCCGGCGTCGCCGTGACATGGGTGATCGGGGCGGGCGGGGGCAGCGTGACACCTGCGACCTCCACCACGGATGCCGATGGGCGTTCCAGCGCCGCCTGGACTCTCGGGGACGCGCCTGGATCCAACACGGTGAGCGCGGTCGTGAGCGGCATCGGTGTGGCCGAGTTCGGCGCGACCGCGACGGCGGGCGCACCGGCCCGGCTCTCCGTCCAGACGCAGCCTTCGCCGACGACCGTCAGCGGCGCAACGCTGGCCCAGCAGCCGGTGATTCAGCTGCTGGACGCGCAGGGCAATGCCGCCCAGCAGAGTGGCGTCGAGGTGCGGGTGGCGATCGCTTCGGGCGGAGGGGCGCTCGGGGGAACCGGCACGCGCCTGACGGACGGCAACGGGCGGGCCACGTTCACCGACCTCACCATCACGGGGAGCGCCGGTACGCGCACCCTTCGGTTCTCCGCCAGCAATTTCGCATCGGTCACCAGCGCGGGGATCACCGTCAGCGCGGCAGCGACCGTCACGACGATCACGGCCGACGCGCCCGACCCTTCGCAGGCCGGGGCCGCGGTCACCGTCCGGTTCTCCGTGACGTCCGCGGCCGGGACGCCGACGGGAAGCGTCCGGATCTCGGACGGCGGCGATCAGTGCACCGGCTCCTTGTCCGGTGGCGAGGGGAGTTGCGATATCGCGCTCTCCAGCGTCGGCGACCGGACGCTCACCGCCGAGTACGCGGGTAGCGACGGGTTCGCGGCCAGCAGCGATACGGAAGCGCACGTCGTCGAGGCCGCTCCGGCCCCGGAGCTGGCCGTGGTGCGCGAGCCGTCGTCCACCGCAACGTCGGGTGCGCCGTTCGACCAGCAGCCGGCGGTCCAGCTCCGGAGTGGCGGCGCCGACGTGGGCACGCCCGGCGCTGAGGTGACGGTGGCGCTCAACAGCGGTGGGGAGGCGCTCTCCGGTACGACTACCTTGGTGACGGACGCGACGGGGCGGGTGGAGTTCACGGATCTCGCGATCACGGGTGAGGCGGGCCAGC
The DNA here is from genome assembly GCA_038320055.1 of Gemmatimonadales bacterium. Taxonomy (GTDB): domain Bacteria; phylum Gemmatimonadota; class Gemmatimonadetes; order Gemmatimonadales; family GWC2-71-9; genus CAVVWJ01. Next base: position 1,997 of record JBBQDU010000025.1, read on the forward strand.
GGACGCTCGTCTTCACGGCTGCCGGGTTCGGGTCCGTCGTCTCCGCGCCGATCGACATCCAGGCGGTGGGGCCATAGGAAGTGTGGCTTGGAGCCTGGGAATGAGTTCTCTTGCCTCGTCGGGGTGGGCCCGTGTAGACTCCCGCTCCCGAAGACCCGGGCGATTAGCTCAGCTGGTTAGAGCGCGCGCCTCACATGCGCGAGGTCGGGGGTTCGAGCCCCTCATCGCCCATTCGTCCCATTCCTCCAGTCGGCCCTCCCAGACATTCGAAGCGGTCCGACCCTTGCCTCCGGGCCGGATTGGACAGAAGTTTTCCCGGCAGTCCCCGACCCCCGGGGAAAGTCAAGAACGCTGCGCCGAGCGCCCATGACGATTTCGCCGCCGCCACGCCCCGCCTCCGACCTGCTGGCTTTCGCCGCAGGTCAGGGCCATCCCGAGTTCCCCTGCCTGTCCCGGACCCATGCGCCGGCCAGCTGCGTCCCATGCGCGGATTTCTCTCCGTGGCTGCGGGAGCGGGTGCTCCGGCGGGACGTAGAGTCGGTGAGCGAGTATCTGTTCCGGATCCGGGAGGCCAACCCGGGTCTGGGGGAGAGCGTGGAGCGGTTGCGGGAGCATTATCGGCGGCTGGCCCAGCGGATCCTGGGCGCTCCGCTGGAGCGGGACCTGACGGACGGCGAGGAGGCGGCTTACATCGATCTTCGCGTTGCCCTGATCCTGCTCGCGGTGCACGAAGGGTTTTCGGGATTCATCATGACCGGCGAGGCCGCGGACTTCGTCGCCTCGGTCATGGCGCCCCACATGCTGACGGTGCGTCGCGGGGCCGAACTGGTCGAGGAACGCAATCGGTTCATCCGCGAGATGGGCAAGGAGATGAGCTACTGGGCCGCCTGGCCCCTGATGGCTCCCGACGACCTGCCGCCCGTCGCGCCGCCCCGGCCGAACGCGCTGCGTCGGCTGCTGGCCCCGCTCCGTTCCCTTCCGCTCGGTGCACGCGCCCACGCCGTCGACGCGATTCGCCACCTGAGCGCCCATCCGCACATCCCGAAAACGCTCGCGAGCCTGAGCCGCTACGAGACCCGGAAGCGCGGCCTCGACGTGGCGGTGTCGTCGCGCCTCATCCTCGAGAGCGAGATCGTGGTGCCGGCCACCGATCTCGGCGGCTGGCTGAGCACCTGGACGCGCCGCGACCTGCTCGGCTTTCTGGCGCAGAGCGGCGTCGGCGCGCGAAACTCGTGGGGGAAGGAACGGCTGGCCGAGGTGGCCAAGACGGCCTGCGCGGTGCTGCTCCGGTCGCGGATGAACGACGCGGCGGTGGTCGAGCTGGCGCCCGAGTTTGTCGAGGCTGCCTCCGCGCTGCGCCGGCAGATCGAGCTCGCGCGGGAGGGCTGGCGGGTGTGGTTGGCGTTCGGAACGGGAGTGGCGTAGCCGACCGCTAGATGAGCCCTCCCCGCCGAAGCCGTCCGATCTGATCGTATCGCTCCTCGTGCACCGCGAGGACCTCTTCCGGCGAGACCGTCGCCACACCCGGTTTCCCGACCTCCACCCCCGCCGCGAAGTTCGCCAGCTGCGCCGCCTCACGTACCGAGGCTCCCGCTGCGAGTGCCGACCCGATCCACGCCGTCACCGTGTCACCCGCGCCGGAGACGTCGTAGACGTCCCGGGCGATGCTCGGCACGTGGGTTGTGCTCCCATCCTTCATGACCAGCACCATCCCTTCCGCTCCCAGCGTCACGAGCAGGTTGTCGACCTTGAGTCGAGCCAGCACCTCGGGCAGGGCGTTGCCGTTCTGCAGGTCCACGGACGCGCCGAGTGCGGACTCCAGCTCGCGCCGGTTGGGCTTGAACACCGTGGCCCCGGCGTACTCGAAGAACTGACGGAACTTGGGATCGACGACGATGGGAATCCCGCGCTGCCGGGCGATCTCCATCGCCACGGCGATCAATGCCGGCGGGAGCGCTCCCTTGTTGTAGTCCTCCAGCAGAAGCGCGTCGGCGTCGGTCAGCGCCTCGCGCACCACGCGCCCGAGCCGCTCGAGGTCGGGGCCGTCGAGCAAGGCGTCGACCTCGTCGTCGATGCGAACGATCTGCTGGGAGCGCGCGATGATGCGCGTCTTCGAGGTCGTGGGCCGTCCGGCCACCGAGAGGACGAACCGATCCTCCAGGTGAGCCACGGCCAGCTCCTGACGGATGGTCGCGCCGTCCACGTCGTCGCCCACGGTTCCGACGAGCAAACACCGGGCGCCGAGCGCCGCCACGTTGGCGGCGACGTTGGCGGCGCCGCCGAGCGCGGCGTGGCGCTCGCGCACGGTCACGACGGGAACCGGCGCTTCCGGGCTCAGCCGCTCGGTGTCTCCGATGAGGTAGCGGTCGAGCATGATGTCGCCCACCACGACGACCCGGCTGGCCCGCATGCGCCCGGTGAGATGCAGCAGGCGGTCCCGCGTGAGCGGCGCTGGCGGCGGTCTCATCGCAACACTCCCCCGCGGCCCAGGCCAAGGGTGGCCTGGAGCCGTCCCTCGAAGCGGTTCACGGTCCGGCCCTCCTGGTGGTCGGCGTTGGCTACATGATGCAGGCCGGCGTTGAGCCGGACGTCGAGCGGCCCCTCGCGGCCGCTCAAGCCCAGCGCGGCGCGCCAGGTCCGCTCGACGACGCCGATGAAGAGCTGCGGGATGCGGCCGGCCTCGGTGTCGGTCCCGGGAAAGGGATCGTTCAGATTCCCCTCGCCCTGGCGGAGCAGGGTGAGCTCGGGCGTGAGGAGCCAGCGCGTTCCGCGAGGCACGCTCACGGTGAGCGTCACCTGATCCATGTCGTCGAAATTGCGTCCGAGTCCGACGCCCGCTTCGGTAAAGTTCTCGAAGGGGTCGAGCGTCCGGAAGGCCAGACTCGAAGCCTGGGTGTAGAAAGCCCGCCAGGCGAGCGCCCTACCCAGCGGGCCGAACCCGGCCACCGTGAGCGCCCACCGATTCGGATAACGCGTGGCGCCGGAAGGGTTCTCGTACTGAAAATCGTCGATACCCAATTGCGCCTGCAGCGTGGTGCGCCCCCGGACGCGCCACTCGGCGTCGATGCCGAAGAGCACGTTGCCGTCGGATCCCAGCCCGTACTGGTTTGCCAGCACGAGGAGGCTCAGCGGATTCCGGTAGCGGCCATCGAACGAGCGATCGATGCCGGAGAGGACGGTGGTTTCCCACAGACCGAGGCGAAAACGGTCGCCCAGTCGAGCGCCGGCGCGGTGGGCGAAGAAGTAGCGGTGCACGGCCTGACCCAGGCTGTCGCGGCCATCCTGCAGCGTCCGCGCGAGCGCCTCGAGCTGGAGACTCCGGACGCCGACGACGAAGCCGGCCTCGACCTGCGGGTAGGCATAGTTGCTCACGCCGATGCCGTCGAGACCCACGGGCCCCCAGTTGCGCTCCATCTGCCCGTAGAACAGGCTGCCGTACTTGAACTGCGCGCTGAGGTAGGCCTCGGGAAAGCGCCAGGCCAGCGTCAGGTCCTTCCGGCCAGGCCACTCGGGGTCGTCGACGATGCGCGGTTCGGCGGCGGGACGGCTGACGAGCGCGAAGGGCCCGATCACGGCCTCACCGGTCAGCTCGCCGTAGGGCCGCACACCGTCGGGGCCGAGGGGGTGCAGGACGTCGCGGCGGATGTGGCTGTAGGCCTGGGCGCCGGCGCGGGCTGCCACGCGCCAGGTCTGCTCGCCGGGCGGCTCCTCGAACTCGGCTCGGAGTGCCCGGACGAGCGGCGCCGTCGTATCGGCCTCGGCGAGCACCCTGAGCGCGTCGGCGCGGCGAAACGGCCGGACCATGGGGCTCGGATCCTCGACGTCCCCGCGCGCGATCAAGTGCTCGAGCAGCGGCAGCCGCGGGTCGTCGAGTGGAAGGTAGGGCGAGGCCTGGGCGTGGACGCAGGGGGGAGCGAGCCCGCCGGCGAGCAGGACGGCGGCGGCGAGGACGCGCAGGGGCGATGGCATCGGCAGGTAAGGTATCCGGTGGGCGGGCGACGAGGTAAGAGCCCGCATTGCTTCGCCCGGGCCGGCGGGGTCCGCTATCTTGCGCGAGGCATGCGCAGCATGTCGCGGGCGGTCTGCGCGTTCATGGTTGCGGCCCGCGGCGAACCGGTGCCGCGGTTCTTCTCACACGAGGTAGGGTGGATGGCGAAACAAGACAGTCTCGATCCGCAGACGCGCGATCTCGCGCGCTTCGCCGCGGCCATCGCGCAGGGCTACGAGCCCGAGCTGCGCGAGCGGGTCGGACCGCTGCGGTCGTCGCAGGTTCCCGCGCAGTGGGTCGAGGAGCTGCTGCTCCAGTCGGTGCTGATGGTCGGGTACCCGCGGGCCCTCATCGCGTTCGGCGCCTGGCGCCAGTACAGCGGCGTCCCGGCTCCCGCGTCGGACGAAGGCCAGGACTACGGCCAGGTCGGCGAGTTGACCCGCCGGGGTGAGGAGGTCTGCGCCACCGTCTATGGCGAGAACTACCGGAAGCTTCGGGAAAGCGTCCGCTCGCTGCATCCCGCCATCGACGCGTGGATGATCAGCGAAGGCTACGGGCGGACCCTCGGCCGCCCGGGGCTCGACCTCATGCGCCGCGAGCTGTGTACCGTCGTACAAATGGCGGTGCTCGAGGCGCCCAAGCAGCTGCACTCGCACCTGCGCGGCGCGCTCAACGCGGGCGCCTCGTTCGGCCAGATCGAGGGCGTGCTCTCGATCGTCAACCCGCTGCTGTCGTTCGATCAGTGGAAGAAGGTCAAGGAGCTCTGGCGCTCGGTGCGCGAGGGATGGGCGCCGGGAACCTGATGCTGATCGATCGCGCGGTGGTGCGGGTGGTGGCGGGCACCGGCGGGTCCGGGGCCAGCTCGTTCGCCCGGTTCAAGTTCAAGCCGAAGGGCGGGCCCGACGGCGGTGACGGCGGCCGCGGCGGGAGCGTGTACGTTCGCGGCACTGCCAATCTCGCCACGCTGCTCGACTACCGCTACCGGACCGCCTGGAAGGCGGAGCGCGGCGAGCACGGCCGGGGGAAGAGTCAGACCGGCGCCTCCACCGACGACGTCTACCTTCCCGTCCCGCCCGGCACCATCGTGCACGACGCCGACACCGGCGCGCTGCTCGGCGAGGTGCTGCGCGATGGCGACACTTTGCTGGTGGCGCGAGGCGGCCGCGGCGGACGCGGCAATGCGCGTTTCGCCACCTCCACCCATCAGGCGCCCCGGGAGTGGGAGCCGGGCGAGGAAGGCGAGGAGCGCCAGATCGAGCTGGTCCTCAAGCTCATCGCCGACGTCGGCCTCGTCGGCGAGCCGAACGCCGGCAAGAGCACGCTCCTGTCCGTGGTCTCGGCCGCGCGGCCCAAGATCGCGGACTACCCGTTCACCACGCTCGAGCCTAACCTCGGCGTGGTGGCGCTGTCCGGCCACCGCACGTTCGTCATGGCGGATATTCCCGGCATCATCGAGGGCGCGCACGCCGGCAAGGGCCTCGGTCTCAAGTTTCTGCAGCACGTGGAGCGCACCCGGGTGCTGGCGTTCCTGGTCCCGCTCGACGGCCCCGATCCGCAGGAGACGTACGACCGGCTGCGCCAGGAGGTGCGGATGTACAGCGAGACCCTGGCGGCCACGCCGCACGTGCTCGTGCTCACCAAGCGCGATCTGCAGCCTCCCGACGACCCGCTGCCCGGCGTGCGCGCCCCGGAGGCGTCGGGTGTGCTGGGAGTGTCGAGCTCCGCCGGTACCGGGCTCGAGCCGCTGAAGGAGTTCCTGTGGAAGTTCGTGGAGGGGGCCAGGACCGCCGAGGACCAGGCGGTCGCCGCGGACACTAGCGCGCTGGAGGCCTCGGGCTACTGGGAGTTCATGGACGACGAATAGCATGGATACCGACCGCATCGCCTATCTGGCGCTGGTGCAGGTGCCCGGCCTGGGTCTCAGCCGCCTACAAACACTTCTCGACCATTTCAATTCCCCGCTCGGCGCCCACTCGGCGCCGTTCGCGTTTTTATGCACCTTGCCCGGGATGTCGCGCGCCTGCGCCACCGCCATCAAGGAGACGCCGCTCTCCGCGGGCCACCGACTGGTCGAGGCGGCCGACCGGGCGGGAGCGCGAGTCCTGGTGCCCACCGACAGCGATTTTCCCGCCCAGCTTCGGACCATTCCCGACCCGCCGCCCGTACTGTTCGCGGTAGGCGACCTCACGCTGGTCGAGCGGCCCGCCATTGCCGTGGTGGGCAGTCGAGAGCACTCGGCCTATGGGGCGGCGGTCGCGCGCACGGTCGCGGCCCAGGCGGGGCGGGCGGGTGTCGTGGTGGTGAGCGGGATGGCGCGCGGGCTCGACGCCGTGGCGCACGCCGGCGCGCTCGACGCCGGTGGAACCACCATCGGCGTGCTGGGCAACGGGATCGGGGTCATCTATCCGGCGGCCAATCGCGCACTGTACAAGCGCGTGGCCGAGCACGGCTTGCTGCTCACGGAGTTCCCACCGGGCGAGCGTCCGCACGCCGGGAGTTTCCCCCGCCGGAATCGACTCATCAGTGGGCTCGCGCGGACGACGCTCGTCGTGGAGGCGGCCATCGGCTCCGGGGCGTTGATCACGGCGACCGCCGCCCTCGAACAGGGACGGGAAGTACTGGCGGTCCCCGGACCCATCACCAGCGCGGTGTCGAGCGGCTGCAACCGGCTCATTCGCGACGGCGCCACGCCCTACCTGGAGCCGCTGGATCTGTTCACGCACTATCCGGAGGTCCGGTTCGTGCCCGAGGAATGCGCCGAGCGGGGCGCGGGGGCGCGGCCCCTGCCGGAGACGCTGACGCGCGACGAGCGGCGTGTAGCCGAGCTGGTCGGCGAGCAACCAATCCAGCTCGACGTGATTGCCGAGCGGGCGGGGAAGCCGGTCGGGGTGCTGCTGGCGCTCCTCTGCGGCCTCGAGCTGCAGGGCATCGTCGAGCAGCGCCCGGGAAGGCAGTTTCGGCGCGTCTAGCCGGCCCGACCCGTCCCGCCGCCAATGCATATTGCAGCATGCACGTCTACATCCACGTCCCCTTCTGCGCCCGGCGGTGCAGCTACTGCGACTTCGCCATCGCGGTCCGCCGCGAGATCCCGTCGCGCGGCTTCGTGGACGCCGTACTGCGGGAGTGGGGGGGATGGCAGGAGCACGCCGCGTGGGCCGAGTCGCCGGAGGTGCGGACCGTGTACCTCGGCGGGGGCACGCCCTCGCGTCTCGAGCCGGAAAGCGTCGGGAAGTTGCTCGAGGGAATCGCCCGCGCCCGAACCGTGGCGCCGGATGCGGAGATCACCCTGGAGGCAAATCCCGACGACGTGTCCGCCGCCGCCACGGCCGCCTGGAAGGCAGCGGGCGTCAACCGGGTGTCGCTAGGCGTGCAGTCCTTCGATCCGGGGGTGCTGCGCTGGATGCACCGGACCCACACCGCCGACCAGGTGCCGCCGGCGGTCGAGGCGATCCGGGAGGCAGGCATCGACGACGTCTCGCTCGACCTGATCTTCGGGCTTCCGGAAGCGCTGGACCGCGACTGGGACCGGGACCTGGATTGCGCGTTCGCCTTGTCACCCGACCATTTGTCCCTGTACGGCCTCACCATCGAGCCGCACACACCGCTCGGCCGATGGGCGGAGCGGGGAGAGGTGACGCCGGTGGACGAGGAGCGCTACGCGGCCGAGTTCCTGGCCGCCGACCGCGCGCTCGCCGACCACGACTTCGAGCATTACGAGGTCTCGAACGCCGCCCGGCCGGGCCGGCGCGCCCGCCACAACGGCTCGTATTGGCGCCGGGAGTCGTTCATCGGACTCGGCCCCTCGGCGCACAGCGGGTTCGGCGGCACGCGCCAGTGGAACCTGCGCGAATGGTCCTCCTACGAGCGGGCCGGCCGCGAGGGGCGCGGCGTGGTGGAGGGAAGCGAGCAACTGTCGCCGGCGGCCGTGGCCCTCGAGGAGGTCTATCTGGGGCTCCGGACGACCGACGGGCTTCCGCTCGAGCGCCTGGACCCGGAGACCGTCGCCGCCTGGACCTCCGCCGGATGGGCGCTGGCCACGGGCGACCGCCTTCGACTGACGGCGGAGGGGTGGTTGCGCCTGGATGCCCTGGTGGGATCGGTCGCCATCGAGGGTCCCCGGCCCCTCCCACGCGGGGCGGAGGGCAGCCAACCCGGATAGATTCCACCCCCATGCCCACAGCCGACCAGCTGACTGAGCGAGAGCTCAAAGTGCTCGAGGCGGTCGTGCAGACCTACATCGAGACGGCCGAGCCCGCGGGGAGCCAGACGATCGCCCGCCGGTTCGGGCTCGGCGTGTCCGCGGCCACGATCCGCAACACGATGAGCGAGCTGGAAGAGAAGGGCTATCTCTTCCATCCGCACACCTCGGCGGGGCGCATCCCGACCGACCGGGCGTACCGGGTTTACGTCAACGAGATCATGCGCCTCTCGCCGCCGAGCCACGAGGCGCGGCACGCGCTCAACGCGGAGCTGCTCGGCTCGCGAAACGCCGTCGATGAGATTCTCCGGCGCGCCGCCCAGGTGCTCGGCGTCCTGACTCAGGAGCTGGGTGTGGCGGTGGCGCCGGCGCTGGACGAAATGGTCCTCGAGCGGATCGAGATCGTCCCGGTGAGCTCGGAGCGCCTGCTGCTGGTGTTCAATCTCCGGAGCGGGGCTGTCCGGACTATTTTCGTCGAGGTGCCGGGCCGGGTCCACGCGACGGCGGTGCACGAAGTCGCCTGCCTGCTGAACGAGCGGCTGGCCGGCCATACGCTCCAGCAGATCCGGGCCACGATGCCCGAGCGGCTGCGGGACGCGGGCGGCGGCGGCGGCGGTCGCGAGCTGCTCAACATCTTCCTGGCGGAAGCCGAGGGGATCTTCGACCGCTCGGACGAGCAGAGCGGGGTGGTGCTCGGCAGCGCTCAGATGCTGGCGGAGCAGCCGGAGTTCGCGTCCAACACGCGGATGCGGGACCTGCTCCGGCTCACAGAAGGGCGCGACCTGCTCAAGCTGGCGCTGGCCTCGCGGCGGCAGACCGGGGTGTCGATCACGATCGGCGCCGAGAATCCGGACGCGCGGCTCACTGATTTCACGCTGGTCACCGCCTCGTACGAGGCGGGCGGCCTCAAGGGCGTGATCGGCGTGATGGGACCGACCCGCATGCCGTATGACAAGATCATCGGGCTGGTGGAGCACACGAGCCGCATGGTGGAGGATCTTCTGGAGTGAGTGAATTTTACGCCCTGCTCGGCGTGCCGCGCGACGCGGACGACGCCACCATCAAGAAGGCCTACCGGAAACTGGCCATGGAGTACCACCCGGACCGCAACGCGGCGCCCGGGGCCGAGGCCAAATTCAAGGAGATCACCGAGGCGTACGAGATCCTGAGGGATCCCGACAAGCGCGCGGCCTACGATCGCTACGGCAAGGCGGGGGTGAGCGGGGCCGGGGGAGGCTTCGGCTTCCACCACGTGGACCTGAGCGAAGCGCTCAACATCTTCATGCGCGACTTCGGTGGCATGGGCGGCTTCGAGTCGCTGTTCGGCGGCGGGCGCGGCGGTACCGACGCGCGGCGCGGGCAGGACGTCCGGGTCACGGTCAAGCTCACGCTCGCCGAGGTGGCCACCGGCGTGAAGAAGACGGTGCGGTTCAAGGGCCCCGATCGCTGCACGGTGTGCGAAGGCAGCGGGGCCAAGCCGGGCACCAAGCCCAGGCCCTGCACCACCTGCGGCGGCAGCGGCGAAGTGCGGCGGGCGGCCCGCAGCATGTTCGGACAGTTCGTCTCCGTGTCGCCGTGCCCCACCTGCGCGGGCGACGGGGTGGTCGTGACCGACGCGTGCGAGGTGTGCCGGGGTGAAGGCCGGGTGCGGGCCGAGAAGACGGTGACGGTCGACATTCCGGCCGGCGTGTCGTCCAGCAACTACCTGACGCTCCGCGGCCAAGGCGCCTCGGGGCCGCGCAACGGGCCCGCGGGCGATCTGCTGGTGATGCTCGACATCAGGGACGACGATCGGTTCGAGCGCCAGGGCGACGATCTGGTGTTCGACCTCGCACTTTCGTTCTCGCAGGCTGCGCTCGGCCTCGAGACGACGGTGCCGACGCCGTACGGCGACGAGCAGATCCGGATCGACGCCGGCACCCAGCCGGAGACGGTCATCCGCCTTCGCGGACGCGGACTGCCGGTGCTCGGCCAGAATGCGAAGGGCGATCTGATGGTCCGTGTGCACGTCTGGACGCCCGAGCGGCTGAGCGCGGAGCAGGAGCGGCTGTTCCGGGAGCTGGCCGCGCTCGAGGGCGAGGCGCCGAAGCGCTCCCCGGGGTTCTGGTCGAAGTTGAAGGAAGCGCTCGGCGCATGACCTGGTGGGCGATCGACGTCCGGTCGGAGCCCGCGCGGCGCGAGTGGGTCGGGGCCTGGCTGGTGGCGCGGACGGGACAGGCGGTGGAGGAGCGGGAGGACGGCACGCTGGTGACGTTCGCCGAGGACGAGCGGGCGGCCGACGACCTGGCCGCGGCGCTCGCGGCAGCGGTCGCCCATGAGCAGGGTGGCGTGCTCGAGACGGCGCGCCGTCCGCTCGAGGCGATCGATTGGACACTGCGCTGGCGGGATGGCCTGGGCGCGCGGCGGTTTGGCCGGCTCACCGTCGCCCCCTCCTGGGTCGCGCCACCCGAAAGCGGCGACGGGCCGCGCGTGGTGCTCGATCCCGAGAATGCGTTCGGGAGCGGCGAGCACGGATCGACTCGCGCAGCGCTCACCCTCCTCGAAAAGCACCTCCGGCCCGGCGATCGGGTGCTCGACCTGGGAAGTGGGAGTGGCATTCTGGCCATCGCCGCCGTCAAGCTCGGCGCGGTGCGCGCCATCGGCATCGAGAACGACGCCGAGGCCAATGCGGTCGCCGCGCGCAACGCCGTGCGGAACGGCGTCGCCGACGCAGTCGAGTTCATCGACGGGGACGCGGGCGACCTCACGCCGCTGCTGGGCCCGGCGGATCTCGTCGTCTCCAACATCCTCCGCACCGTTAATACCGCGCTCCTTCCCGCCATCGTGTCCGCGCTCCGTCCCGGCGGTCTCGCCATCCTGTCCGGAATGGAGGAGCTGGAATCCGCGACGTTCCGTCCCGTGCTAGCCGCCGCGGGGCTCGCCGAATGCGACGAGGCGATCGACGCGGCATGGTGGGCGGTGGCCGCGGCGCGCGGATGATCACTCTGCTGGTGCCCCACGGCGCGGCGGCGGGTCGCCGCGAGCGCCTCGATGCGGCCGAAGGGCAGCACCTGCGCGTGCGACGCGCGCGGGCCGGCGAGCGGGTGGCCCTCCGGGACGGCGCCGGCCTGGTTGGGACGGGCACGGTGGCTGTCGAGGGGCGCGACTGGCTGGTGGATGTCGAGGCCGTCGAGTGCCGGCCCAGGCCCGCGGAGCTGACGCTCGCGATCGGCGGCGGGGATCGCGAGCGGTTCGGCTGGCTGGTCGAGAAGGCGGTCGAGCTGGGGGCCACCGCGGTCGTACCGCTGGAGACGGAGCGCACGGGTGGCGTGGCCAGCCGGCTCAGGGATCCGCATCTGGTCAAGCTGCGCCGCCAGGCGCTCGAGGCGATCAAGCAATGCGGCGCCGCCTGGGCGCTGGAGGTCGAACCGCCCCAGGCGCTCGCTGATTTCGTGGCCCGCACGGAGCCGGGGACCCACTGGCTGGCCGACGCGCAGGGAGCGGCACCTCCGGAAGTGCTCGACGGTGGGCCTGTCACCGTGGTGATCGGGCCGGAGGGAGGCCTGACCGAGCCCGAGCGTGCGGCGCTCGTCTCCGCCGGCTACCGTCCGCTTGCGCTCGGACCGCACACGCTCCGCTTCGAGACCGCCGCCCTCGCCGCGGCCGCGATCGTCTCGAGCGCCAGACTTCGGGGGATGCATGGCTGACTGTCTGTTCTGCAGGATCGTCGCGGGAGAAATTCCGGCGAAGGTCATCGCGCGCACCGAGGACGCGGTGGCGTTCCACGATGTCGATCCCAAGGCGCCGGTGCACGTGCTGGTGATTCCGACGCGCCACGTTCCGGCCGTCCGGGAGGCGTCCGGCGCCGACGGGGAACGGCTGCTCGGGAATCTGCTGGCGCTGAGCGCCAGGGTGGCCACGGATCTGGGTCTGGACGCCGGGGGGTACCGGATCGTCACCAACACCGGGCCGGACGCAGGTCAGAGCGTCGACCACCTCCACCTGCACGTGCTGGGTGGCCGGTCGCTCAAGTGGCCCCCGGGGTAGGCCGATGCGCCGCCTGGCCGCTTGCCCCCGCCAAGGCCGCTCCGTAAATTCCCGAACTTATTCCGACTACTGCCCTTAAGGGGCTGAGAGGGGTGAGTCAGCGAATGCCGGAAGTCATCATCCACGATGACGAGAGCTTCGAGCGGGCGCTCAAGCGAGTCAAGAAGAAGTGCGAGAAAGCGGGAATTCTGTCGGACCTCCGAAAGCACCGTCACTTCGAGAAACCGAGCGAGAAGCGGAAGCGGAAGACCAGCGCCGCCGTCCGCAAGCAGCGTCGTGGACCCCGTGTCGTCCGAATCTGACGCGGGGGTGGGCGCGGCCGTGCGGAACGCCATGAATGCGGCCCGCAGAGCGCGGGACAAGCATCGGACGCTGGTGCTGGGGACGATCCTGGCCAACCTCAAGAACCGCGAGATCGAATTGCGGCGCCCCGTCACCGACGAGGAGGTACTCGAGGTGCTCCGGAAGGGGATCAAGACTCGTCGCGAGTCCGTGGAGCAGTACACGGCCGGCAACCGTCCCGAGCTCGCCGAGACGGAGCGGAACCAGATCAAGGTCCTGGAAGAATTTCTGCCTCCCGCGGTCGAGGACGACGAGATCCGCGCGGCCGTGCGGGTGGCGATCGCCGCCGGCGCGACCGACGTCGGCAAGGTGATGGGGAAAGTGTTGCCCGCGTTCAAGGGCCGGGCGGAGGGAAAGACCGTCAACCGCATCGTGCGCGAGGAGCTCGAGGCGGGCTGATGTCGTCGCCGTCGCAGGTGGTTCCGTCCGGGGTGTCGGCTGAAGTTCAGTCCGGCACCCCGTCGGCGTTGCCCCCGGACCAGTGTGCCGACGCCCTGGAGACGATCGAGTTCGATCAGGTCATCGATCTGGTTGCGGCGCACGCCGTGGGACCGCTCGGCGCGGCGCGCGTGCGCGCGCGCCTGCCCAGCGACGACCTGGCCTGGATCACCGGCGAACTGACGCGCGTCGGCGAAGTTGCCGCGCTGTTTCGCCGGGGGGACGTGCTCCTGGTGGAGCCCATACCCGACGTGGGCCGCGCCCTGAGCCGGCTCCGCATCGAGGGCAGCGCGCTCGAGGGCGGGCAGCTCGCCGCGCTGCACCGGGTCCTGGTGGCGGCGCGCCTGACGGCGGCCGAGCTCAGGCGGGTGGCCGACATCGCGCCGCGGGCGAGCGCACTCGCGCGACCGCTACCCGACAAGAGCCTGGAGCGCCGCCTCGAGCAGTCGGTGGACCAGGACGGCGCCCTGCTGGACGGCGCGAGCCCGCGGCTCGCGGCCGCCCGGCGGGAGGTGCATGCCGCCCGGCAGCGCCTGCTCCGGAAGCTGGAGACGCTGCTCCGCGGGCTGGACGCGAACACCGCGCCGGCCGACGCCTCCGTGACGGTGCGCGGCGGCCGCTACGTCATTCCGGTGCGACGGGACTCGCGCAGCCGGCCGGGCGGGATCGTCCACGACGAGAGCGGCAGCGCCGGCACCCTCTTCATCGAGCCCGCCGAGGCGATCGAGCTCGGCAACGCCCTGCGCGAGGCGGAGGTGGGCGAGGAGCGTGAAGCTCTGCGTGTGCTCCGCGAGCTGACCGAACTGCTCCGCCCCGAGCATCCGGTGCTGCGCGACCTGGTCGAGATGTGCGTGGCGGTGGACGACCTGGTCGCCCGGGCGCGATACGCCGTGTCGGTCCATGGCGAGGTGCCGGAGGTGGCGCCCGCGCCGGCGACGCTCATCGTGGTGAACGGCCGCCATCCGCTGCTCCTGGCCGGCACCGAGCCCGTGGTGCCGTTCGATCTCGAGCTGGGCGCCGGCGAGCGCACCCTCCTCATCAGTGGCCCCAACACCGGCGGCAAGACTGTGCTGCTCAAGGCGGTCGGCCTCGCCGCGGCGCTGGCGCAGAGCGGAATCGTGCCGCCAGTCGGGCCTGAGAGCCGGCTGCCGGTGTTCCGGCGCTTCTACGCCGACATCGGCGATCGGCAGAGCATCGCGGCAAGTCTCTCGACCTTCAGCGCACACGTCCGGATGCTGCGCCGCATCCTGGACGACGCCGACGACGCGACGCTCGTGCTGCTCGACGAGGTTGGCAGCGGCACCGACCCGGCCGAGGGCGCGTCGCTGGCCGCGGCCGCGCTCACGTCGCTGACCGGCCGCGGCAGCCTCACGCTCGCCACGACGCACCTGGGCTCGCTCAAGGAAGTCGCGAGCCACACGCCCGGCGTGGTGAACGCCTCGCTGCAGTTCGATGCGGCCACCCTCACCCCCACCTACCGGTTCCTCAAGGGCGTGCCCGGCCGGTCGTACGGGCTGGCCATCGCCCGCCGCCTGGGCGTCGCCCCGGAGATTCTGGCCGACGCCGAAGCGCGCGTGCCGGATGCCGAGCGGAGCCTCGACGCGCTGCTCGCCGCCGTCGAGGAACGGCAGCGCGAGCTGGCCGCGGCGCAGGCGACGGTCGCCGAGCGCGGGGTCGAGCTCGATGCGCTGGGCGCGCGGCTCGCCCTGCAGGAGGAGTCGCAGTCGGCGCGCGAGGGCGACCTCAAGCGGCGCGAGAAGGACGCCGAGCGGTCCGCTCGGCGCCAGGCGCGTGCCTTCCTGCTGGAGGCCCGGCAGCGCGTCGAGCAAGCGCTGGGCGCCGCCCGGAGCGCGGCGGACGACGCGGCGCGGGAGGCGCGGCGGCTGGTCGAAGAGGGGATCCGTGATCAGGGCGAGGAGCTCGAGCGGGCGGAGCGGCCGGACCCCGCTGAGGTGGCGCCGACCGACCGCGAGCTCGGCATTGGAGACCGGGTGCGGCTGGCGGGCGGCGGGGCGGGGCAGATCCTGGAGCTGCGCGCCGACGGCAAGCTGGTCGTCGCCATGGGCGCCATGAAGATGGTGGTGGATGCGGACCAGGCTACCCGGACCGGCGGTCGAGACGCCGCGCGGACCTCCTCCCCCGCTGCGTCCGCGCCGTCGGCACCGGACTCCGAGGCCTCCCTCGAGCTCGACCTCCGCGGCATGACCGGCGACGAGGCCGAGATGGCGACGCTTGCCGCCGTCGATGCGGCCGTGCTGGCGGAGCAACCGTATCTGCGCATCATCCACGGAATGGGCACCGGGGTCGTGCGCGAGCGTGTGCGCCGGGTCGTTTCGGGCGACCGGCGCGTGGCGCAGTTCGGCTTCGCTCCGCGGAACCAGGGCGGCACCGGGGTCACCGTGGTAGAGTTCTCGGCGTGAGCATGATTCCGGACGAGATCGTCGAGCAGGTGCGCGACAGCGCGGACCTGGTGGGGATAGTCGGGGAAGCCGTCGAGCTCAAGCGCACTGGCTCCGACTACCGGGCGCCGTGTCCCTTCCACGGCGGCACCCACCGCAACTTCTCCGTCATTCCCAAGAAGGGCCTGTACTACTGCTTCGTATGCCATGAGAGCGGCGACGTCTTCTCGTGGCTGATGAAGCGGCTGGGCATGGATTACCCGACCGCCGTCCGCGAGGCCGCGCGGCGCGTGGGCATCGTCATCCCGGAGCGAGCTGCCCGCGCCGGGCCGGACCCGCTGGAGCCGCTATTCGGGGCCGTTGCCGTGGCGCAGGACTGGTTCACGCGGCAGCTGCTCGAGTCGCCCGAGGCCAAAGGGGCGCGCGACTATCTGGAGAGCCGCGACGTTCCGTCCGACACCGCGGCCCTGCACGGCCTGGGGTACGCGCCCCCCGGCAAGGCGTTTCTAACGGCCATGGCCCAGCTCGGCATCGAGCAGCAGGTGCTGATCGAAGCGGGCCTCGCCGGGGTGCGGGATGACGGCACGGTCGTGCCCCGGTTTCGGGCGCGGCTGCTGTTCCCGATTCACGATCTCCGGAGCCGGGTGGCCGGCTTCGGCGGCCGCCTGCTCGGGCCGGGCGAGCCCAAGTATCTCAACTCGCCCGAGAGCCCGATCTTCCACAAGGGCCGCCAACTCTACAACCTGCACCAGGCCAAGAGCGCCATCCGGAAGGAGGAGTCGGTCATTCTCGTCGAGGGGTACTTCGACGTCCTCCGGCTGGTGTGGGCCGGCATCGAACACGTCGTGGCCCCGCTCGGAACCGCGCTCACCACCGATCAGGCGACGCTGCTCCGCCGGTTTGCCCCCGCCGCCGTGCTGCTCTACGACAGCGACCAGGCCGGCCTCCGCGCCACCTTCCGCGCGGGCGACGAGCTGCTGCGCCACGGCATCCGCGTTCGCGTGGCGACCATGCCGGCGGGCGAGGATCCGGATACCCTGGTGCGACGGGGCGGCGCCGCGGCACTGGCGCCGATCGTCGCGGACGCGATGGATCTGCTCGAGCGGAAGATCCAGCTACTGGAGCAGAAGGGCTGGTTCGAGGGAGTGGACCACCAGCGCGACGCGCTGGACCGGCTGCTGCCTACCATCCGCGCCGCGGCCGATCCGATCATGCGGGACCTCTACCTGAAGGAGGTGTCCGAGCGCACGGGAGTGAGCCGCGAGGCGCTCCAACAGCAGCTCGCGGCGCGGCCGGCGACGGCAAGCCCCGCGGCGCCCACCGAGCGATCGAGCCGCGCGGCGGGCCCCGGCCGGCCCGCCGGGGACGACAGGTCGCCCGGTCGCCGGATCAATGCGGCCGAACGCGACCTGCTGCGCGTGCTGATGCGAGAGCCCGCGTGGCGCCAGCGGGCCGCGTCGGAGGTGCCCGCGGAATGGTTCGAGACGCCCGCCTTTCGCGAAGTGTTCGACGCGCTCATGCGCAGTCCCGAAACCGCCGGGTCCGCGATATTCTTGGAGCAACTTTCCCCGCGGGCTCGCCGCGCGTGGACCTGGCTCGACAGCATCGAGCCGAAGTACGGCGCGCCCGACCCCGACCGGACCTATGTGGACGCCTGCGGCACGCTCTCGGTCCGGCCGCTTCGCCGCCAGCTCGCGGCCTTGAACCGACAGCCCGGGGAGCGGGAGCGACCCATGACCGTGGAGGAACTCGATGCGCTGCTGGCGGAGCGCGCCCGCTTGACCCGGGAAATCGGCATCCTGTTTCCCGAGGAACTGCTGAAACGCTCGATTCGGAGGGGCGACGTCGATGCACGCTGATCTGGTGAAGCTGCTCGATCTACAGGCGAAGGACACGGCGGTGGCGGACGTGGACCGCCGGCTCAGGGAGCTGGCGGCCGAGTTCGGGGGTCTGGACCGCGCCGCACAACGCGCCCGCGACTCGCTCGACGCCGCCCGGCGTGCGGCCGCCGACGGCGGACGGCGGCGCGACGAGCTCGAGGCGAAGATCGAGAGCTACCGGATAATCCAGGATCGGCGGGTGCAACGGCTGGAATCGGTGCGAAATCCCAAGGAGGCCTCCACGCTCATGGCCGAGCTCGACCTCGCGCGGTCGGTCATGGCCAAGGAGGAGACGGATTGGGTCCGGAGCGCGGAAGCCGTGACGGCGCTCGAAGGGAAGGTGACCGAGGAGGAGACGAAGGTGGCCGCGGTCGAGCTCGAGCAGGCCCCCGAGCGGGCCCGGCTCGAGGGACGGCGCCGGGACCTCGACGCGGAGCGCGAGGTGGCGATGCGCGCGCGCGAGGCCAGCGCGGAGCAGATCGACAAGTCGCTCCGGACGCGGTACGACCGGCTCAGGGGATCCCGCTCGCGCAACGTGGTGGTGCCGCTGGTCGGCGGGACCTGCGGGGAATGTCACACGGCGGTGCCGCTCAATCGGCGCAGCCAGATTCGGAGCGGGGCCATCCTCGACGGGTGCGAGGGCTGCGGGGCGATCCTGTACCCACCCGACCTCGCGGGATCGGCGTGAACGTCGTCCGAGGCGGTATGCTTCCGTGGTGAACGTCTTTCCCGCGCCGGTGCTCAGGTGGGTTGTGGTTTCGCGCCCGGATCCGGTCGCCGTCGACCGACTCGCCTCGGCCCTCGGCGTCCCCACGGCGCTTGCGGCCCTCCTCGTGCAACGTGGTCAGACCACCGATCCCGCCGCTCGCACCTTTCTCCGCCCCTCCGTCACCGAGCTCTCCGACCCCAACGCCCTCGCCGGGATGGCTGAGGCCGTCGAGGCGATTACGGCCACCGTGCGCGCCGGTGGAACGATTCTGGTCCATGGCGATTACGACGTGGACGGCCAATGCGCCACGGCACTTCTCACCCGCGCGCTCCGGGCCGCGGGCGCCGACGTCGTCGGGTTTGTGCCGCACCGGCTCCGGGACGGCTACGATTTCGGACCCGCCGGCCTCGCGGTGGCCCAGCGTCTCGGTGCCTCGCTCGTCGTCACCTGCGATTGCGGCATCACCGCGGTCGAGACGGTACGCGCGGCGAGCGCGGCCGGCATCGGGGTCGTGGTCACCGATCATCACCTCCCCGGTCCCGAGCTGCCGCCGGCCCTGGCCATCGTCGATCCCCAGCAGCCGGACGATCGATCCGACGCCCGGACCCTGTGCGGTACCGGGGTCGCGTTCAAGCTCGTCCAGGCGCTCGTTCCCGCGCTGGGTCTGCCGCCCAACCTGCCGTACTACCTGCTCGACCTGGTGGCGCTCGCCACGGTGGCCGACGTGGTGCCGCTCGTCGGCGAGAACCGCATCCTGGTGCGTCACGGCCTCCGGCTCCTCGCCGAATCCCGCTGGGTAGGACTCCACGCGCTCGTTGGCGCCGTTGGGTTGGCCGGCCGGGAGCTTCGGGCCGGGCACATGGGCTACATCCTCGGCCCGCGGCTCAACGCGGCCGGGCGGATCGGCGATGCCGCCGACGGGCTCCGGCTGCTGCTTACCGACGAGCCGGCGGAGGCGGCCGAGCTGGCGCGCCGGCTCGAGGGGCTCAACGTGGACCGGCAGGCGCTCGACCAGCGCATGCTGGAGGAGGCGCTCGCGCAGGTGGAGGAATTGTGCGACCCGGAACGCGACGCTGCCTTCGTCCTCGTGGGTGAGGGGTGGCATCCCGGGGTCGTCGGCATCGTCGCATCGCGCGTGGTGGAGCGCTACGGGCGGCCGACGTTTCTGATCGCGCTGGACGGCGAGGTGGGCAAGGGGTCGGGGCGGAGCATCTCGCGGTTCGATCTGCACGCCGCGCTCACATCCTGCGGCGACCTGCTCGAGCGCTACGGAGGCCATCAGATGGCCGCCGGTCTCACCATCCGGCGCGACCGGCTCGAGGATTTCCGCGACCGCTTCGGCGAGATCGCCCGCGAGAAGCTCGGCCCCGACGACCTGGGACCGGAGCAGCGCGTGGATCTGGAAATCGAACTGAAGCAGGCCGACAACGACCTCGAGCGCATGTGCCGTCACCTCGAGCCGTGCGGGGCCGGGAACGCCAGCCCGGTGTTCGGCGTCCGTGGCGTGCGCTTGACCAGTCGGTCGCGCGTCGGGAGCGGGCATCTCAAGGGCACGCTGGACGACGGCGCGACGCGGCTGCCCGCCATCGGCTTCCAGTGGGCCGACCGGGTGCCGTGGCTCGCCGACGGACCGGTGGATGCGGCGTTCCGCCTGGAGCAGAACGAATGGAATGGCCGCACGACGCTGCAGGCGCGGTTGTGCGCGCTGTCGCCGCACCTGCCGGAGTGACGCAGGGCCCGTGCGCATCGTCGCGGGCGAGTTCGGCGGCCGGCGGCTCGCCCTGCCGAAGGACGGCCGCGTCCGCCCCACCGCCGACCGGGTGCGCGAAGCCTGGATGAGCATTCTGGCCGATGCCGTTCGGGACGCGCGCGTGCTCGACCTCTACGCGGGAAGCGGCGCGCTGGGACTGGAGGCGTTGTCCCGCGGCGCGGCCTCGGTCGCCTTCGTCGAGCTGAGCCCGCCGTCGCTCCGCGCGCTCGACGCCAACGTCGCGGCGCTGGGCGTGGAGGACCGGGTGACGATCCATCGCGGGGACGCGCTCCGGTTCGCCGAGCGGCTGGAGCGGGGCGCGTTCGATCTGGTCCTGGCCGACCCCCCCTACGGCCGCGACGACGGGGCTCG
>JBBQDU010000026.1:0-20926 GCA_038320055.1 Gemmatimonadales bacterium
GGCGATGGCCGCCAGGATGTTGTGGCGGTTCGAGAAGGCCGTGTCCACGTTGGCGGGAAGCACATCGTCGAGGTAGCGCAGGCGGTCGAGCGAGATGTCGAGGATGACCACGTGGGCGCCGAGCCCCGCGGCCATCTTGGCGGCGTTGATGCCGACCACACCGCCGCCAATGATCACGACCTCGCCGGGAGCCACGCCCGGCACGCCGCCCAGCAGAATGCCGCTGCCGCCGAATACCTTCTCGAGATACTTGGCGCCCTCCTGCACCGACATGCGTCCCGCCACCTCGGACATCGGCGTGAGCAGCGGCAGCTCCCCGCTGGGCAGCTGGACGGTCTCGTACGCGATCGCGACGGCGCCCGAGTCGAGCACCGCGCGCGTCAGGTCCTCCGCCGCCGCGAAGTGGAAGTAGGTGTAGATCACCTGCCCGCGGCGCATCCGGGGCCATTCCGGGGCGATCGGCTCCTTCACCTTCATGATCATGTCGGCCCGGCTCCAGACGGCGTCCACGGTCGGGAGCACGGTGGCACCCACCTCCGTGTAGACCTCGTCCGGGAAGCCGCTGCCGAGCCCGGCCCCTTGTTCGAGGAACACCGTGTGGCCGGCCGAGACCAACGCCTCCGCGCCGGCCGGCACGAGGGCGATGCGGTTCTCGTTCGTCTTGATCTCCTTCGGCACGCCGATGAGCATGGTTCCTCTGCGTGGTTGGATGAGGCCGACGTGGGTTCCCGACGGGTCCAGCCGCCTGCCTACCGCCCCGGCCCGAGGCGCACGACCGTCTGACGTTCCGGCGCGAAGTACTCCGCGGCGACCGCCGCGATCTCCTCGGGGGAAACTGCGTCGATCTCGGCCAGCATCTGGTCGAGCGGCCGGTAGTCGTCCGCGTGCAGGACGAAGCCGGCCAGCCGGCCCATGCGGGCCCCCGGACTCTCGAGCGACAGCATGACCTGGCCCTTGAGCTGCTGCTTGCCGTCGGCGAGCTCGTCGGCGGGCAGCCCCTCGCGCGCCAGGCGCGCGTACTCGCCCCGTATGGCGTCGACCGCGGCGTCGGCGGTGCCGGGCTGGGTCCCGATGTAGACGCCGAGTTGCCCGGCCGACTGATAAAACTGCTTGTAGGCGAAGATGGCGTAGGCCAGACCCAGCTCCTCCCGGACGCGCTGGAACAGCCGGCTCGACATCCCGCCGCCGAAGACGTTGGTCAGGATGGCCAGGGCGAACCGCCGCCGGTCCCTGAGGGGGAAGGTGTCGGTGCCGAAGACGATGTGGGTCTGCGCGGTGTCGCGCTCCTCCCGGCGCTCGGTGCCGCGCGCGGCCGCGACGGGCGCGACCGGCCGGCGCGGCGGCTCGGGCACGGTGCCCTCGAACCACCCCTCGCGCTCCAGCACCGTCAGGAGTTGCTCGTGGTTGACGTTCCCCGCCGCGGCGACGACGAAGTTGCCCCGGTAATACCCGGTGTCGTGGAGGCAGCGCAGATCGTCGGCTGAGAGGCGCGAGAGCGTGCCGGGGCTGCCCAGGATCGAATAGCCGTACGGATGCTCCGGCCAGAGCTCCGCGGCGTGCAGCTCGAAGACAAGGTCGTCGGGCGTGTCCTCGACGCCGTTGATCTCCTCCAGAATGACGTTGCGCTCGGGTTCCAGGTCGCTCTCGCGCAGGAGCGGGCGGCGGCAGAGATCGGTGAGGATCTCGACCGCGAGCGGGAGATCCGCGTCGAGGGTGTGGGCCTGATAACTGGTGTAGTCCCGGCCGGTGAAGGCGTCGAGGCTGCCACCCCGCACCTCGAGCTCGAGCGCCAGCGCCTTGGCGGAGCGGCGCTCGGTGCCCTTAAACACCATGTGCTCGAGCAGATGGGAGATGCCCATCTGCTCGCGCCGCTCATGGGCACTGGCGGTACGCACGTAGATGCCGGTGGCTGCCGAGCGGACGCCCGGCAGCTGTTCGGTGAGGACGACGAGCCCGTTGGGGGCCGTGGTGCGGAAGAGCCCGTCGTCCAGTGAAACGGTGTGCACGAGCCGCTACTCCTTGGGCAGCAGCGCCTTCCGGGAGAGCTTCATGCGGCCGCGCTCGTCCACCTCGAGGAGCTTGACCTGGACGACGTCGCCCTTCTTGACCACGTCCTCGGTCTTCTCGGTGCGGCCGTGCTGCAGCTCGCTGATGTGGAGGAGCCCTTCGACTCCCGGGAGAATCTCGACGAAGGCGCCGAAGGCGGTCGTGCTCTTGACCGGGCCTTCGTAGGTCCGCCCCACCTCGGGCTCGGTGGTGATGGCCGCGACCATCGCGCGCGCCTTCTCGCCGGCCTCGCCGCCGACCGCGGAGATGGTGACGACTCCGGTGTCCTCGATGCTGATCCGGGCGCCGGTGGCGTCCTGGATGCCACGGATCGTCTTGCCCTTCGGTCCGATCACGTCGCCGATCTTGTCCGGCTTGATCTGCATCGTGAAGATGCGCGGCGCGTACTTGGACAACTCCGTCCGCGGCGCGGGCAGGACCTTGGCCATCTCCTTCAGGATGTGGAGGCGGCCGACCCGCGCCTTCTCCAGCGCCTGCTCCATGATCTTGAGGTCGAGGCCCTCGATCTTGATGTCCATCTGGATCGACGTGATGCCCCGCTCGGTGCCGGCCACCTTGAAGTCCATGTCGCCGAGATGGTCCTCGGAGCCCAGGATGTCGGTCAGGATGGCGATCTTGGCGCCCTCCTTGATGAGCCCCATCGCCACGCCCGCGCAGGGCGCCTGCATGGGAACGCCGGCGTCCATCAGCGCGAGCGAGCCGGCGCAGACGGTCGCCATCGAGGACGAGCCGTTCGACTCCAGGATCTCGGACACGACGCGGAGGGTGTAGGGAAAGTCCTCGTAGTGCGGCAGCAGCGGCTGCAGTGCCCGCTCGGCCAGCGCGCCGTGGCCGATCTCGCGGCGGCTGGTGCCGCGGATCATCTTCACTTCGCCCGTGGAGTACGGCGGGAAGTTGTAGTGCAGCATGAACGACTTGGTGGTCTCACCCGCCACGTCGATGCTGTCGATGCGCTGCTCGTCGTCCGCGGTGCCCAGCGTGGCGGCCACCAGCGCCTGCGTCTGGCCCCGCTGGAAGAGCGCCGAGCCGTGGGCGCGGGGCAGCAGGCCGGTCTCGATGGCGATGGGCCGGATGGTGTCCAGATCGCGGCCGTCCACCCGCTCGCCCTTCTCCAGCACCTGCTTCCGCATCACGCGGTACTCGATCTCCTCGAGCTCGTTATTGACGTCGCGCCCCTTGTCGGGGAAGTCCACCAGGACCGCCGCCAGCGCCTGCTCCTTGATGCCCTTCACACCGCCCGCGCGCCCCGCCTTGTCCTTGTGGTTGATGGCGAGCCCCATCGCGTTCTCCGCGGCCTCGCGTACGCGCTCCGCCAGGGCGGGATCGGTCGCCACCTTGGTCCACTTGAGCTTGGTCGGGGCCCCGGCCTTCTGGATCACCTGCTGCTCCAGCCCGATGATCTCCTTGATGCCGCGCTGCGCCACCTTGAGCGCTTCGACGACTTCACTCTCCGAGATCTCGAGCGAGCCGCCCTCGACCATGACGATCGAATCCGCGGAACCGCTCACGACCAGATCCAGTGTGGAGAACTCCAGCTGCTGGAAGGTCGGATTGAGGATCCAGTTGCCCTCGACACGCGCCACGCGCACCGCGCCCAGGGGGCCGTTCCACGGCACCGACGACAGGCTGAGCGCCGCGGACGCGGCGACGACGCCGAGGATGTCGGCGTCATTCTCCTGGTCGGCCGACAGCACGGTGACGAAGACCTGGACCTCGTTCTTGAAGCCCTCGGGAAAGAGCGGCCGGATGGACCGGTCGATCAGTCGCGCGGCCAGGATCTCGTCGTCGGACGGACGGCCCTCGCGCTTGAGAAACCCGCCCGGAATCTTGCCGGCGGCGTAGGTCTTCTCGCGATATTCGACCGTCAGGGGGAAGAACGGGAGGGTGGAGATGTTGGGGGATACGGTGACGGCGGCCAGGAGCATCGTGTCGCCGAAGCGGAGGAGCGCGGAGCCGGCGGCCTGCTTGGCCAGGCGTCCGGTTTCCAGCACGAACAGCCGTCCGGCGAACTGGGTCTCGATCCGTTGCACGGTCACTACCTTCTCTCTGGGGATCTCGGGTTTCTTTGCTGCTCAGGACACATCAATGCAGAGAGGGCGTCCCGATACGGTGATCGGGACGCCCTCCGGCGGGACGGCGAGACTAATGGCGGAGCCCAAGCTGCTCGATCAGCGCCCGGTACGTCGGCAGGTCACTCCGCTTGAGATACGTCAGCAACCGGCGCCGGGTGCCGACCATCTTCAGCAACCCGCGTCGCCCGTGGTGATCCTTGGAGTGGGTGCGGAAGTGCTCGGTGAGGGAATTGATCCGCTCGGTGAGCAGCGCCACCTGCACCTTGGTCGAGCCGGTGTCGCTCTCGTGGGCACGGTGCTTGGCCGTGACCGCCTGCTTGTCGAAGCTCATGCCGCCCTGTTCCTCTGAGTCGTTGGCATCGTAATCCGTTGTAGCACGGTAGAATAACGACCGTCGGCGCCGGGGACAAGGGCGGCGGCGCGAGGGGGCGCGGACCCGCCGCCGCGCGCGCCGCCGCCGCTCGACCCGTCATCGCTCACGCCCCGAACAGCCGCCGAATGTCGTTCGAGAACGCCAGCCCCATCAGCAGGACGATGAGCGCCAGGCCCACCATCGTCAGCCGCTCGCGGAGCTTGAGCGGCAGCGGCCGGCGGACTACCGCTTCGGCCAGCAGGAACAGGAACTGCCCGCCGTCGAGTACGGGGACGGGCAGCAGATTGAGCACGGCCAGGTTGATCGAGATCAGGGCCATGAACGCCAGGAACGGGTCGAGTCCCATCCGGGCACTCTGCCCGGCCAACTGGCCGATGAGAATGGGACCGCCGACCTCCCGCTTGGAGATCCGGCCGCTGAAGAGTCCGCGGACGGTGCGGACGATCTGGGTCGACGCGCCGACCGTGCTCCGCCAGCCCTCGACGACGGCGCCGCCCAGACCGAGCGGTTCCGAGCGGAAATCGCCGGCCACCGCGACGCCGATCCGGCCGACGGCCACCCGCTTGCCGTCCGGCCCCGCGATCGAATCCACGTAAGGGGTGACATCGAAGCTGATCCGCCGCCCCGCCCGGGCCACCTCCACCTGGACCGGGCTCCCTTCGTTCTGCTGCAGCCGCTCGACGAGGTCGTACCACTGCGTCACCGGGCGGCCGCCGAGCGCGGTGATCGTGTCGCCCGGCTCAAGGCCCGCCCGCGCCGCCGGCCGGCCCGGCACCACCTGGCCGACAACGGCCGCGCGAAACGGCTGCAGCGCCTGCGAAGCCTTGAGCCGTTGCTCGAGCGCATCCTGGTGGATGACCGCGGTGACGACCGACCCGTCGCCCAGTTCCAGCCGAATTTCCGACTCCGGGGTGTTGGCGATCCCGTCGGCGATCTCGTCCCACGACGTGACCGCGTGCCCGTTGACGCGCGCGATCCTCGTGCCGGGGCGAATGCCCTTGAACGCCTCCGCCTCCGGCGGCACCAGCTCGTCGACCACGTGCCCCACGGTGGTGACCGGATCGATCTGCCGGCCGTTCTTCCCGGCCAGGAACGCGAAGAGGAACCAGGCGAACAGCGTATTCATCGTGACGCCGGCCAGGATGACGATCATCCGCTTCCACACCGGCTTCGCCTCGAACATCCGGTCGGGTGGGACCGGGTCCGCCGACTGGCCGCCCTCGAGCGCGCTGCTGCCGACGTCCTCCTCCCGGCTGGCCATCTTCACGTACCCACCGAGGGGGAGCCACGAGATCGAGTATTCCGTCTCGCCCCGCCGGAAGGTGAGCCAGGGAATGGGTGGCCCCAGGCCCACGGAAAAGCGGTGCACGTAAATCCCGGCCCACTTGGCGGCCACGAAGTGGCCCGCCTCGTGGACGAACACCAGCACCCCCAACACCACGATCAGCGACAGCACGGTCGTCAGCACGATGACCTCATGAACGGCGTACGTATTCGCCGGCGCGCGCGCGCGCCCAGCGGTCGGCGTCGCGCACGGCGGGGAGCCCGCCGGCGGGGGCCGGTGAATGATCCTCGAGCACCTGCTCGATGATTTCGCTGATGCGGCCGAACGGCACCCGTCCCTCCAGGAAGGCCGCCACCGCGGTCTCGTTGGCCGCGTTGTACACGGCCGGTGAGATTCCGCCGGCCCGGCCGGCCGCGATACCGGCGCCCAGCGCGCGAAAGACCTCCGTGCGCACCGGCTCGAACGTAAGCGGTCCGGCCGCCACCGGGTCGAAGCGCCGGACGCCGGCGTCGGGGAGCCGCGCCGGATGGGTCAGCGCGTACAGGATCGGCAGCTCCATCGACGGGAAGCCCAACTGTGCGATGACGCTCCCGTCGGCGAACTCGACGAAGGCGTGCACCACGCTCTGCGGGTGCACCACCACCTCGAGCACGTCGTACGACAGGCCGAAGAGGTGGTGCGCCTCGATGAGCTCCAGCGCCTTGTTGGCCAGGGTGGCGCTGTCCACGGTGATCTTGCTGCCCATGTTCCAGGTGGGATGCCGGAGCGCCTCCTCGACCGTGGCGTTTCGGACCTGGGCTTCGGGCCATTCGCGAAACGGTCCGCCCGAGCAGGTCAGGATCAGCCGCGCGACGTCGGCCTCCTGGCCCATCAGGCACTGGAGCACGGCGCTGTGCTCGGAATCGATCGGCACCAGCTCCCCGCCGCCGGCGCAGGCCGCCTGCGCCACCAGATCGCCCGCCATGACCAGCGATTCCTTGTTGGCGAGCGCGACCCGCTTCCCCGCCCCGAGGGCCGCCAGGGTGGCATCCAGGCCGGCGGCGCCGACCACGGCGTTGACGACGATGTCGACGTCGGGATGCGTGGCGGCGTGGAGGAGCACGTCGGGGCCGGCCGGATAGCGGGAGCCCTCGGCGGCCGAGGCGAGCCCCGCGTACGCGGGGTGCCACTCCGCGACCTGCGCGTCGAGCCGTTCGCGGTTCCGGCCGGCGGTCAGCGCCACGAGCCGGAAATGGTCGCGCTGGCGGCGCAGCACGTCGAGCGTGCTCCGGCCGATCGAGCCGGTGGAGCCGAGGATCGCGATGCCCCGCGGCGACGCGGGCCGCTGGCCCATCAGGCGATTCCGAACAGCCGGTACATGGCTGCCGCCGCCGGCACGACGAAGTACAGCGAGTCCAGCCGGTCGAGCACGCCGCCGTGACCGGGGATCAGGTGGCTGGAGTCCTTGACCCCCGCCTCGCGCTTGAACAGGGATTCGGCCAGGTCGCCGAGCTGCCCGACGACACCGAGCACTGCGGCGATGACGGTGAGCTGCCAGAGCGGCACCGCGACGCCGGCGCGCGGAAACACGGTCGCGGCGAACAATGGCGCCACGAGCAGCCCGCCGATCACGCCCGCCACGCTTCCCGAGCGCGTCTTGCCGGGGCTCACGGTGGGTGCCAGCTTGGGGCCACCCATGGCCCGGCCGCCGAACATCGCCGCCGTATCGCACACCCACGTGACGACGAGCGGAAAGAAGACCAGCCAGGCACCCGCCCAGCTCTGGAGTCCGTGCTGGCGATGGCGCATGTCGAGGAGAAACGCCGGCAGCGCGCCGGTGTACCCCACGGCGAGCATGGTGACGGCCACGGCTGCCAGCGGCCGCCCGGCGGGCGGGCGCGCCACCAGCGCCCAGGTGAGGAGGCCGACGAGCCAGAGGGCGGCGGCGTACGGCCACGCGCTGCCGACGACGGCCCGGACCTCCGCGTCGGCGATAGCGGCGTAGGCGAGCGGCGCGATGGCGGCCGCGCTGACGAGGCCGATGGCCCGCGCGGGGCGGATCTGCTGCCGCTCGGCCAGGTCGAAGAGCTCCCGCGCGCCCAGGAGTGCCGCGGCGGCCAGGAGCAGGGCGAGCGGCGCGCCGCCGTACCAGACGATGAGCAGCGCCAGCGGGATCGCGACGACGGCAAAGCCGACGCGCCGAACCAGATTCGCGTCCATCAGACGGAGACGCGTCCGAACCGGCGATCGCGCCGCTGAAACTCGAGGATGGCTTCGAACAGGTGACGCCGGGTGAAGTCGGGCCAGAGGACGGGGGTCACGTACAGCTCGGCGTAGGCCAGCTGCCAGAGCAGGAAGTTCGAGATCCGCATCTCGCCCGAGGTGCGGATCAGGAGATCGGGATCGGGCCAGGGAGCGGTGTACAGTCGGCGGGCCAGCGCGTCCTCGTCGATGTCGCCGGCGTCGAGCCGGCCCGCCGCGACCTCCTCGGCCAGTTGGCGCGCCGCGCGCGTGATCTCCGCGCGGGAGCTATACGAGATGCACAGGTTGAGCGCCAGCGCCCGGCCCTCGGCGGTCTCCTCCATGACTCGATCGACCGCCTGCCGGGCGCCCGGCGCCAGACGTTCCAGATCGCCCAGGATGCGCACGGAGACGCTCTTGGACCGCAGATTGTCCACCTCGCGCGCGATGTATTCCTCGAGCAGGCTCATGAGCGCGTCGATCTCGACGGCGGGCCGCTGCCAGTTCTCCTGGCTGAAGGCGAACAGGCTCAGGACGCCCACGTTGGCATCCAGGCAGCCCTGAATCACCTCGCGCACCGCGCCCATCCCCGCATGGTGACCGAGCGGCCGGGGCAGCGCCCGGCCCTTGGCCCAGCGGCCGTTGCCGTCCATGATGATCGCGACGTGCGCCGGGACCGCTCCGTGCACCTTCAGCCGCCGAAGGAGATCGTCGCTCATCCGCTCAAACTTCCATGATCTCGGCTTCCTTGGCGTGGATCAAGCCGTCGATCTGCTTGACGTACTCGTCGGTCAGCTTCTGGACCTCTTTCTCCGCCCGCGACTTGTCGTCCTCGGACACCTTCTCCAGCTTCTTGAGTCGCGACATCGTATCGGTGCGCGCGTGGCGCACGGCGATCCGGCCTTCCTCCGCCAGCTTGTGGACGACCTTGACCAGCTCCTTCCGCCGCTCCTCGGACAGGGCCGGCAGAGGGACGCGGATGAGATTGCCCTGGGTGGCCGGGTTGAGGCCGAGGTCGGCGTCGCGGATGGACTTCTCGATGGCCTGGGTCAGCGACTTGTCGAACGGCTGGACGGTGAGGAGCCGCGCCTCGGGTGCCGCCACCATGGCCACCTGGTTGAGCGCAGTCATGTTCCCGTAGGCTTCGACGCGGACGAGATCGAGGAGGGCGGTGGTGGCCTTGCCGCTCCGGATGCCGCTGAACTCGCGCCGGGTGCTTTCGACCGCCTTGTGCATCAGCTCGCGGGCCTGCTTCGTCAGTTCGGGGATGGTGCTCATCGGACGATGGTCCCGATATCCCGGTCGCCTTCAAGCACCCGCTTGATGGCGCCGCGCTGGTTGATGTTGAAGACCACGATGGGCAGCTGGTTGGCCTTGCACAGTCCGAACGCGTTGGCGTCCATGACGGCGTAGTTCTTGACGATCGCCTCCTGGTAGGACAGCTCGCGGATCAGGGTGGCCGACGGGTCGGTGCGCGGATCCCCGGTGAACACGCCGTCCACGTTGGTGGCCTTGAGGATCACCTGGGCCTCCAGCTCCAGCGCCCGGAGCACGCCGGCGGTATCGGTGGAAAAGAAGGGATTGCCCGTGCCGGCGGCGAAGATGATGAGCCGGCCCTTCTCCAGGTGGCGGATGGCGCGGCGCCGGATGTAGGGCTCGGCCAGCGACTCCATCCGGATGGCGGTCATCACGCGGGTGTCGACGCCGATCTTCTCGAGGACGTCCTGCAGCGCCAGGGCGTTGATGACCGTCGCCAGCATGCCCATGTAATCGGCGGAGACCCGGTCCAGCCCCTCGCGGCTGGCCGTGGCGCCCCGGATGATGTTGCCCCCGCCCACGACCAGCGCCAGGTGCACGCCGAGTGCGTGCACCGCCTTGACCTCCTCCGCGAACGCCTCGACGACGTGGAAGTCGAGGCCCGACCCCTTCTCGCCGCCCAGCGCCTCGCCCGAAATCTTGAGCAAGGCGCGGGTATAGGCGAGGGGCATCTCAGGCGGCTCCGACCTGGAACCGGGCAAACCGCTTGACGGTGATCGCCTCGCCAAGCTTGCCGGACGCCTCTTTCACCAGCTCGCCGATGGTCTTGGAGTCGTCGCGCACGTAGGGCTGCTCCAGCAGCGTCCGCTCGGCGATGAACTTCCGGACTTTCCCGTCCACGATCTTGGCCCGGACGGCCTCGGGCTTCCCTTCGGCCTCGGCCTGCTCCTCGGCGATCCGCCGCTCGCGCTCCACCAGCTCGGCCGGCACGTCCTCCGCCGAGACGCCGGTCGGATCCGCCGAGGCGATGTGGAGGGCGATGTCGCGGGCCAGCTGCTGGAAGGCCTCGTTCCGGGCCACGAAGTCGGTCTCGCTGTTGAGCTCGAGCAGGACACCCACCTGCGCGTTGTGGTGGATGTAGCTGACCACCAGCCCCTGCGACGCGGTACGGCCCGCGCGCTTCTCAGCCTTGGCGATGCCCTTCTTGCGGAGAATCTCCCCCGCTTTCTCCATGTCGCCGCCGGCCTCTTCCAGCGCCCGCTTGCAGTCCATCATCCCGGCGCCGGTCCGCGCCCGGAGCTCGCTTACGTCCTTCGGGGAAATCGTCACGCTCGCCATAGTCTCCAGCCCGGAAGTGCGGTCAGGGGTGAATAGTAAAACCGCCGCTCACGGCCCGCACGGGCCAGGAGCGGCGGCGGCTCCATACGTCCGACCCGCGCCTATGCGCCGCCCTCGCCCGGCGCGCCGGTGGCCGCCGCTTCGGGGCTGCCGTCCATGGGCGTGTCGGGGCTGCCGTCGGCGGGCGCGTCGGGGCTCCCGTCCGCCGCCCCCTCGGCGCCGCCGTCGGCATCCGTCTTGAGCCGCGCGGCGATCGCCTCCGGCTTCGGCCGGCGCTTGCGGCGGGGCCGGCGACGCTTGCGGTCGGCGTCGCTCTCGCTCTCGCTCCCGGCGTCGGTGCTGTAGGTCTCGGCGTCCGAATCCTCGCCGCTCTCGCGCATCGGCATCTGCTGGCGCGCCTCCTTGATCACGTCCGACAGGGCGGCGGTGATCAGACTGACGGAGCGGATTGCGTCGTCGTTGCCGGGCACCGGCACGGTGATGACGTCGGGATCGGCGTTGGTGTCCACGATGGCCACGACCGGGAGGCCCAGCTTGTTGGCCTCGGCGACCGCGATCTTCTCCTTCTTGGCATCGACCACGAACAGCGCGCCGGGCAGCCGGCCCATCATCTTGATGCCCTCGAGATTGCGGCTCAGCTTCACGCGTTCCCGCTCGAACAGCAGCTTCTCCTTCTTCGTGTAGTTCTCGAAGTCGCCGTCGGCCGCGCCCTGCTCCAGCTCGCGCAGGCGCCGGATCTGCTTCTTCAGCGTCTGGAAGTTGGTGAGCATTCCGCCCAGCCACCGCTCGGTCACGTAGAACGCGCCGCTGTCGGCCGCCTCCGCCTGCACGATGGCCTTGAGCTGCTTCTTGGTGCACACGAAAAGCACGCCCTCGCCCTTGAGGACCACGCTCCGGAGCAGCTCCTGCGCCTTCTGGATCTGCCGGAGGGTCTTCTGCAGATCGATGATGTAGATGCCCGAGCGCTCGGCGAAGATGAAGCGCCGCATCTTCGGATTCCACCGGCGGGTCTGGTGGCCGAAGTGGACGCCGGCTTCGAGCAGGTCCTGCAGTTGGGGCTGTGCCATGCGGGAGATCGTATCCAATCTGTCGTTAGGGTTGTACGTCCACCGCGTTCATCTCCGGGCGCTTCCCCCGAAGGGGCACCCACGACCGGATCCGGCGGTGTGCGAAGTCAAGCGGCGGTCGGCCTACCGCTTGCTGAACTGGAACCGCTTCCGGGCGCCGGGTTGGCCCGGCTTCTTGCGCTCGACCGCGCGCGGATCGCGCGTCATGAGCCCGGCCGCGCGGAGCTTGGCCCGATGCTGGCCGTCGGCCTCCACCAGCGCCCGCGCGATACCGAGCCTGAGCGCACCCGCCTGCCCCGCCTGGCCGCCGCCGTCCACGTGCGCCTTCACGTCGAACGCGCCGAGCGTGTCGGTAGCCGTGAAGCTCTGCTGGATGTGCTGCACCAGCGACGGACGCGGGAAGTAGTCGCCCAGCGTGCGGCCGTTGACGTCCCACTTGCCGGTGCCGGGCGTCAGGTAGACCCGCGCGACGCTCGTCTTCCGGCGGCCCACGGCCTGCCAGCGGAACTCAGGGGTGGCGGTCATGCGCTCGCCTTGGACGGGGTGACGGAGAACGGCTTGGGCTGCTGGGCCTGGTGCGGGTGGTCGGCGCCGGCGTAGACCTTGAGCTTGCCACGCAGCTTCTGCTTGGCCAGCGAGGTCTTCGGCAGCATTCCGAACACGGCCTTCTCGATGACCCGGTCGGGATGCTTGGCCAGTAGATCGCGCGCGGCGGTCATGCGGTCGTGCCCCATGTACCCGGTGTGCGAGAAATACTTCTTGTTGTCCAGCTTTCGCCCCGTGAGCCGGATCTGCTCGGCGTTGATCACCACGACGAAATCGCCCCCGTCCATGTGGGGCGTGTAGGTCGGCTTGTGCTTGCCTCGGATGAGCTGGGCCACGACGCTGGCCAGCCGCCCGAGCGGGACGCCCGCGGCGTCGACGACGTGCCAATCGTGGCTGATGTCGTCGGGCGTGGCGGTGAAGGTTTTCATGATCGTCAGCTGCCCTGGGACCGTGTTCGAGTGGGTCAAACCGAAACAGACTCACAAGATACACGCCGTCGGCAAGACAGGTCAAGAGCCGCCGTCGAACTCCACCAGCACCTGCCCCTTCTCGACCGGCTCGCCCGGCCGCACCCGGACGGTACGGACCACCCCGGCCACGCCCGCGCGAAGCTCGTTCTCCATCTTCATCGCCTCCAGGACCACCAGGCCGGCGCCGGCGGCCACCGGATCGCCCACCGCCACCTGCACCCGGACCACGAGCCCCGGCATGGGCGCCTTGAGCGCCGCCGGCCCCCGCGCCTTCGTCCCGGCCCCGGTGAGACCGCGGATGTGCCGGGCCCGCTCGTCGAGGACCTCCACCTCGACCCCCTCGCCGAGGCGCGTCAGCGCCCAATGGCCGCCGCCGGGCGACTCGACGGCGAGGGCCTCGGCGCGCCCGTCGAGCAGCAACTGCCGGATCGGCGTGCCCGGCACGGCGCGGAGGCTGGCGGAGTGCTCGCGCCCGGCGACCGTCACCCGATCGCCGTCCACCTCCACCTCGATCTCGTGTCCGAGGACGGTGACGAAATACTTCACGGCGCTCGCTCCAGAACCGCGACGGTCTCGACATGCGCGGTTTGCGGGAAGAGATCGAAGGCGCGGACGTCCGACAGCCGGAACGCGGGCATGCGCGTGAGGTCGCGCGCGAGCGTGGCCGGATCGCATGACACGTACACCACTCGCTCCGGACCCACCCGATCCAGCGCCTGCGTCACCCGGGCGTCCATGCCGGTCCGCGGCGGGTTGGTGATCACCAGATCCGGCGCGCCCAGCGCACCGAGCACGTGCTCTACGCGGGCTGCGTGACGGCGCGCCGTCCGGCCTCGCGCCTCGGCTTCCGCGACGGCGCGCCGGTCCGATTCCACGCTCTCGACCGACGCCCCTCCGCGCACGAGGTCGGCGGTCGTTTCGCCGACGCCGGCGTAGAGATCCCAGACTTGCCGTCCCGCGAGCGCGCCGAGCGCGGCGACCGCGTGCGCTCGTACTTTGTCGCCCATGGCGGGGTGCACCTGCTCGAAGACCGTGGCGGGGTAGGCGTCGCCGACGCCGGCGACCGCCCGGGACGCACCGGCCGCCTGCCACCAGATCGTCGCCGGCTGCCCGCGTCCAACCAGCTCGGCGTGCAGCCGGCGGCCGCCGCTCCAGGCTTCGTCACCGGTCGTCCGGAACAGGACATGCCGGCCGCCCGCGCGATCGAGCCGGAGCACGATGGTGGCGAGCAGGGGCGGCAGCAGCGCTCGGAGAGGGCGAAGCGCCTGCCACAGCTCCATCAGCTCCGGGGCCGTGATGTGACACCAGTCCAGATCGAAGATTTCGTCGGCCCGGTCGTAGCGATGGAGACCGATGTGCTTTCCGCCCGCGTCGACCGCGAGCGTGATCCGGGTGCGATAGTCGTACTCGAGCTCCGCGGCGACGATCGGAGGATCGGGAACCTCCCGGCGGCCCAAACGACGGAGTGCGTCGCCCACGAAACCGCGGCGGGCCTCGCGCTGGGCGCCGGGCTCGAGGTGCTGGAGCTGACATCCGCCGCACTCGTCCCGGATGTAGTGCGGGCATCGGGGATCGACCCGGTGGGGTGAAGCCTCGAGCAGCCGGCCGAGACGGGCGCGGGCGAAACGTTTGTACGGACGCACGCCGGCCAGCTCGGCCAGGTCGCCGGGCGCCGTGCGCGGAACGAACACGGTGCGGCCGTCATCCAGCTTGCCGACTCCGTCCCCGCCCGCGGCCAGCCGGAGGATTCTGACGGCGCTCATCGATCCGGGCCGCTCACCGCAGTCCCTCCAGCCGCGCGGCCCGAGTCCAGGCGTCGCTCGCGTGGTCATCCTCCGCCACCGCCGGCCGCCGGCGGCGGCGGGCGTCGTCCTCGGCGAGGGCAGCGGCCACGGCAAGCTCGGCGATCTCGGCGGGTGAAGCGGCCGGCTGCAGCAGGTCGGGCCGGCGGTCGAGGAACTGGATGTCGAGGTCGCCAGCCTGAAACTCGGCATCGGCCAGCAGCCGCCGGTGAAAGCCCTGGTTGGTGGCCACGCCCAAGACCATGAGCTCGTCGAGCGCGCGGCGCATGCGGGTGACGGCTTGCGCGCGGTCCGGCGCCCAGACGATCAGCTTCGCGAGCATCGAGTCGTAGTACAGCGTCACTTCGTCGCCCACCTCGATCCCCGCGTCCCACCGGACACCGGGACCGCCCGGGACCCGCAGGCATTCGATGCGGCCGGTGCTCGGCAAGAAGCCGTTGGCCGGATCCTCGCTGGTGATCCGGCACTCGATGGCCCAGCCGCGGGGCGTGAGCCAGCCGCGGTGCACGCGCATCGGCTCGCCGGCCGCGATCCGTAGCTGTTCCCGCACCAGGTCGACACCGTAGACGAGCTCCGTCACGGGATGCTCGACCTGGATGCGGGTGTTCATTTCGAGAAAATAGAACGACCGGGCGGGCGAGAGGAGAAACTCGCAGGTGCCCGCGCCCAGATAGCCCACGGCTTCGGCCGCCGCGACGGCCGCGGCGCCCATCCACTCGCGCAGCTCGCCGTCCACCGCGACCGACGGCGCCTCCTCGAGCAGTTTCTGATGGCGCCGCTGGATGGAGCACTCGCGCTCGCCGAGGTGGATCGTCCGGGTGCGGTCGGCGAGGATCTGGATCTCCACATGCCGCGGCCGGTCGATGAGCTTCTCGAGGTAGACGGTCGCGTCGCCGAACGCCTTCAGCGCCTCGCGGGCCGCGCTCTCGAGCGCACCCGCCAGCTCGTCGGGCGTGCGCACGACGCGCATGCCCTTGCCGCCGCCGCCCGCGGCGGCCTTCACCATCACCGGGTAGCCGACTTCGCGGGCGAGCCCCTGTGCGGGCCCCAGCTCGTCGACCGGCGCCACGGCGCCGGGCACGATCGGCACGCCGGCCTCCGCCATCCGGCGCCGCGCCTCCGTCTTGTCGCCCATGGCCCGGATGGCGGATGGTGGCGGCCCGATCCAGATGAGCCCCGCCGCTTCCACCGCCTCCGCGAACGCCGCACGCTCCGCGAGGAAGCCGTACCCGGGATGCACCGCGTCGGCGTCCGCTTCGCGCGCCGCCTCGATGAGACGCTCGATGTGCAGATAGCTCTGCGAGGGAGGGGCGGGCCCGATGCTCACCGCCCGGTCGGCCGCGCGCACGTGAGGACTCGAGCGATCGGCCACGGAGTGCACCGCCACGGCCTCGAGGCCTTCCTCGTGGCAGGCGCGCACGATTCGGAGGGCAATCTCCCCGCGATTGGCGATCAGGACACGGCGCATCGGTCTACGACGGCGGGCGGCCGCCTACTGGCATGCGGCCGGCGGCGTATCCCCGAAGTAGGTGAGGAGGCTGCTGCAGAGGAGCGGGTTGCCTCGCGCGGCCGCGTCGTAGACGCCGCGCACGTCCCGCACCCAGGGCGTGCGGGCCTGGCGGCTGGCCTGGAGCAGCTCGGTGATGCTGAGTGCGTCGGACCCCGCGGGTGGCGGGCGGCTCACGCGGACCATGCGGTAGGGCTCCCAGGCGAGGGCCGGTGCCGCGGCGAGGTCGGTGGTCGGGCTGAGGCAGATCGGGTGGGTGGCCGCCGCCGCGGACAGCGCGCGCTGCACCGGCAAGGCGGGATCGACGTTCATGGCCGCCGCCATGCGGCGGCGGTAGAGGGAGTCGGTCGCGTAGAGATCGGGGCGGATCGGGAGCACGTCGAACGGCGTGGCGCCCAGACTGCCGAACCAGACCGAGACGGCCTCGAGGTCGCTGCCCATCAGGAGCACACCGCCGGCGGGACACGAGGTGAGCAGATTGGCCCCCAACTCCACGATGTACGCCGGCATCGCCGGCACGTCGGGCCGCGGGCGGGCGGCGCGCGCGGCGTCCCAGCCGGAGTCCTCAATGGTGACGAGCGAGCGGTCCACCTCCGTGATCCCGCGGAACACCACGCCGGAGTCGACCGACAGCCGCACCGCCTGGTCGAGCGCGGTCGCGGCGAAGTCGAGATACAGCAGGCCGTCGGGATCGCCGTGGTGGCCGTGGAGGTGCCACTCGCGCGCGTCGAACAGGTAGAAGCGGCCCAGCTGCAGCCAGGCGCGGCCGTCGTCGGGGGCGGTGGCGAGGTAATGCCCGAGCAGGTCGATCGCCATCTGGCGCTCGCCCTCGCGTTCGAGCGCCGCGGCCCTCGGGGCCACGTTGGGATCGATCGCGCCCTGCGCCGCCAGACGCGAGGCGGCGGCGAGCGCCAGCAGCAGCCCGAGGAGGCCGCGCGCCCAGGTCCTTGGCGCGGACCGGCCGGGGGCGGGCACGGAAGGAGACGCTGAAACCATGTATCTCAATAATGTCGAAGCACTTCGATCTTGGCTAGGGCGCCCCATCAGAGCGGGATGTTTCCGTGCTTCTTGGACGGATTCCGGTCCCGCTTCGTCCGAAGGGTCCGGAGCGCATCGATCAGCCGGGGACGGGTGTCGCGCGGATCGATGACGTCGTCGATATATCCTCGAGCCGCCGCCGCATAGGGGTGCGCGAATTTCTCCGTGTAGTCCTCGATGAGCCGTGCCGTGGCGTCCGCCGGCTCCTCGGCCCGGGCGATCTCGTCCTTGAAGAGAATCTCGACCGCCCCCTTGGGACCCATCACCGCGATCTCCGCCGACGGCCACGCCAGGTTGACGTCGCCGCGGATGTGCTTGGAGCTCATGACGTCGTAGGCCCCGCCGTAGGCCTTCCGGGTGATGACGGTCAGCTTGGGTACCGTCGCCTCGCAGTAGGCGAACAGCAGCTTGGCGCCGTGCTTGATGATGCCGCCATGCTCCTGGGCAACCCCCGGCAGGAAGCCGGGCACGTCCACGAAGGTGACGAGCGGAAGGTTGAAACAGTCACAGAAGCGGATGAACCGCGCCGCCTTAAGCGAGGCGTTGATGTCGAGCACCCCCGCGAGCACGGCCGGCTGGTTGGCCACTACGCCCACCGGACGGCCGCCGAGCCGCGCAAAGCCGACGAGGATGTTGTCGGCGTAGCCGCGCTGGACCTCGAGGAACGCGCCGTCGTCCACCACGCGTCCGACGACGCCGTGCATGTCGTAGGGCTTGCTCGAGGCATCGGGAATGAGGTCGAGGAGCGCCTCGTCCCGGCGATCCACCGGATCGTCGGTCGGCCGGAGGGGCGGCTCATCGAGGTTGTTGAGGGGCAGGAACCCGACCAGCCGCCGTAGCGCCTCGAGGCATTCAGGCTCGGAATCGTGCACGAAGTGCGACACCCCGGAGATGCCGGCATGCGTGTCGGCACCGCCCAGCTCGTCGAAGCTCACCTCCTCGTGCGTCACCGTCTTCACCACGTTGGGTCCGGTGACGAACATGTAGCTCACCCCGCGCACCATGAAGATGAAATCGGTAATGGCGGGGCTGTAGACCGCGCCGCCCGCGCAGGGACCGAGGATCGCGGAGATCTGCGGGATGACCCCGGACGCGAGCGTGTTCCGGAGAAAGATGTCGGCGTACCCGCCGAGCGACGCGACGCCCTCCTGGATCCGGGCGCCGCCGGAGTCGTTGAGCCCGATCACGGGCGCCCCGTTCCGGAGGGCCAGGTCCATCACCTTGCAGATCTTCTCCGCGTGGGCTTCCGAGAGCGAGCCGCCGAAGACCGTGAAGTCCTGGGCGAACACGTACACCAGGCGCCCTTCGATGCGCCCCGAGCCGGTCACGACTCCGTCGCCCGGGACCACCTGCTGGTCGAGGCCGAAGTCAGTCGAGCGGTGCGTGACGAAGCGGTCGAGCTCCACGAAGCTCCCCTCGTCGAGCAGCAGGTCGAGCCGCTCCCGGGCGGTGAGCTTGCCCTTCGCGTGCTGCTGCGCCACCCGGGCGGCGCCCCCGCCCTGTTCGGCGAGGGCCTGCCGGTGGTGCAGCTGCTCGAGGAGCTGACGAGGATCGGGCATGGCCGAAGAAGATACCGGGGACGGAATGGCCGGAGAAGGCGGCGCCTTCGCGGACCTCATGGCGCCAGCCGCTGGTACCGCCGCATGAAGCGGCGGTCGATGCGATCCTTGAGCCACCACGCCCACCGGCTCCACGTGATCAGCCCCTTGTAGCGGAGCAACGCCCGGCCGTCGCCGGTGTTGAGGATCGAGAGAAAATCGGCTTGCGGCCGGAACTGCGCCAGCGCGTCACCTCGCGCGGCGGCCAGCAGGTTGCCCCAGAGAATCGGGGCTTCGCGGACGGCGTAGACGCCCGACTTGGCCAGGGTCGGGTGACTGGCGGGGGTGCCGCAGTCGCCCACGGCGAACACGCGCGGGTCCGCGATGCTCCTGAGCGTGTCGTCGGTCCAGAGAAAACCGCGGGGATCGGTGGGAAGGCCAGACTCCGCGAGCAGCGGCGCGCCCACGGGACCGGTGAGCCAGACGGCCAGATCGCTCGGCACCCTGGTCCCATCGTCGAGCTCGACCGAATCCTCCCCGACACAGCGGGCGGCGACCCCCAGCCGCCGCCGGATGCCGAGCGCGTCGAGGGCCTGGGCCGCCCGGCGCTGGAATCGCTTCCCGTAGCCCGCAGGGATACGCTCTCCGCGCTCGAGCAGCGTGATCTCGCGGGCTCGTCCCGCCCGGTCCATCACCGCCGCCGCCGCGCAGGCCACCTCGACCCCGGCCGCCCCCGCTCCGATGACCACCACGCGCGCGGGGGCATCGCCTGGAGCCAGCGCCAGCGTGTCGAGGCGCTGCTTCAGCCTGGCGGCATGGTGCAGAGGCTTGAGGCGCTCCGCCAGGCGCGTCGCGTCGGTGTCGGCCCCTACCAGCAGAGACCCGATGTTGAGGGAGAGGAGATCGTAGGTCAGGCGACGACCGTCATCCATGACGACCAGTCGCTCGCCCGGCTGGATTCGGGCCGCGTAGCCTAGCACGCATTCCGCGCCGGCCCGGGCGGCGATGGCGGGCACATCCGACGTGAGATCCTCGACGGTGTACTGACCACCGAGATAGCCGGGCGTCATGCCGGAGTAGAAATGGCGCGGCTCGGGCGAGACCACCGTGACGTCCAGCCGGTCCGGTCGCTCGAGGACGAACCGTCGAAGCACTTCCAGGTGCGCGTGGCCCGCGCCGACCAGCAGGAGCCGGATGCTAGCGGACGGCACCGATGCCTGCGCCGAAGGCGATGAGTCCCATCGCCAGCATCCAGGCGGCGTTGAGGTGGAAGATGGGCCGGTAGCGCTCCAGCTCCTCCGGCCGCGCGAGGGTCACGCCGATCGCCGCCACCCCGAGTGCGCCCGCGGCCCACGCCAGCGGCGCGGGCAGGATGCCGGCGCGGAGCAGTCCCGCGGCCAGGAGGACCTGACCCGTGCCGAAGAACACGCGCCCGAACCGTACGAGGCAGGTGGCGTAGTGCGTCCCGACGCGGAGGCCCCCGATGAAGCGATGGGCTTCGGCGTCATCCCGGCCGTCGAGTTCGACGGCGCCCCAGGCGCCCATGTGATAGTAGAAGGCGGCGCCGAGCGCGCCGACCACGGAGCCCGTCGCCAGGACCGCGAGGCCGGGCCAGACGAGGATCCGCGCTTCCCGCTCGTCCACCAGCACGGCCAGCGCCACGGCGGCCATGACACTCGTCAGGTAGCCGAACACGTGAACGCGGAACAGCCAGATCCAGCGCCGATACGCGGCCCGGATGGCGACGAAATCGCGCGGCTCGAAGAACGCGCCGGGCCGGGCCGGCAGCAGCCACCAGCCGAGCCAGCGCATGACCGCCGCGGCGACGAAGAGCGACCCTGTGACCTGCGATGGGAAGTGGCTCATGATCGTGATCCTGGGCACGGGAAAGGGGGCATACCCCGAGGCATGCCCCCTTCCCGTCGCTCAGGGTGTCTCCCGATGGACGGAGCCGCCGGCGCCTACTCGGCCCGGCTTTCCTCGTAGTCCGGCTTTACCGGATGGATGATCGGCTCGTCCGGATACCCGACCACCGCCAGCACGATCCGGTGATGGATCGGATCGACCTCGAGCACCTTGAGATCGAGCGGCTGGCCTTCCTTCACGGCGTCGCCGGGGTTCTCGATGTTGGCCACCCCGAGCTGCGACATCGGCACGAACCCCTCGATGTCGTTGCCGAGGTCCACGACGACACCCTTGTCCATCAGCCGCACGGCGCGGCCGCGGAGCTCGAGCCCGATCGGATACGCCTCGCCGATCCGGAGCCAGGGATCTTCCTCGGCCTGCTTGAGGCCGAGCGAGATCCGCTTGTTCTCGGCGTCGATGTTGAGGATCACCACGTCCACC
>JBBQDU010000027.1:0-20750 GCA_038320055.1 Gemmatimonadales bacterium
AGTTCGGCGATGGTCCAGTGCACCGTGCCCGCCGGGCTCACCCCGTCCACCCGCAGATCGGGCCCGAACTCGGAGAGCACCTGCCGGCACGCGCCGCAGGGAGCCGCCGGGGGATCGGCATCGGATACGACCACCGCTCGCCGGAACCTCGCCGCCCCCGCCGCCACCGCCGCGCAGACCGCGGCCCGCTCGGCGC
This sequence comes from Gemmatimonadales bacterium, assembly GCA_038320055.1. Taxonomy (GTDB): domain Bacteria; phylum Gemmatimonadota; class Gemmatimonadetes; order Gemmatimonadales; family GWC2-71-9; genus CAVVWJ01. The sequence goes on from JBBQDU010000027.1 coordinate 197, forward strand.
AAATCGTCAGCCCGTACGACGCGTTCTCGACGTTGCAGCCGACGAACACGCGCCCGTCCTCGGCCTCGAGGGCGCAGCCGACCCGAAAGCGCGAATAGGGCGCATACGCGCGCCGCTGGACCGCGCGCGCCGCTTCCAGCAGGGTGTCAGTCACTCCAGACCTCGGACAGAAACGACGTGCCCGCCGCGAGGGGCGGGACGCCAAGGAAATCGGCCACCGTCTGACCGATGTCGGCAAAGGTGCCGCGCCGGCCCAGCCCGACCGGCCGAACGCGCGGCCCCACGGCCAGCACCGGCACGACCTCACGCGAATGGTCGGTGGACGGCGTGGTGGGGTCGTTGCCGTGATCGGCGGTAAAGATAACGAGGTCGTCCTCGCGGACCTCCGCCAGGAGACGCGGGAGCACGGCGTCGAGCGCCCGAAGCCCGCGGTGGAAGCCGGGGACGTCGTTCCGGTGCCCCCACGTCTGGTCGAACTCGATCACGTTGGCGAACAGCAGGCCGCGCCGCATCGTTTCCAGCGCACCCGCGATCAGGGCGTACGCCTCACCGTTGGTCGCGGTGTGAATGCTGGTGATCGCGCGCCCTGCGAACAGGTCGTCCACCTTGCCGACCCCCACGCGCGGAACGTGGTGCTCGGCGAGACGGTCGAGCAGGGTCGCGGCAGGCGGAGGCAAACTGAAATCCTTGCGCTGGGGCGTCCGCTGCCAGGCGCCGGGACGGCCGGTAAACGGCCGGGCGATCACCCGGGCGACCCCGTGCGGACCGTGCAGCATCTCGCGAGCGGCCGCGCAGGCGGCGTACAACTCGGCCAGCGGCACCGTCTGCGTGTGCGCGGCCACCTGGAAGACGCTGTCGGCCGAGGTGTAGACGATCCACTGCCCGGTCCGCTGGTGCTCCTCGCCGTATTCGTCGAGCACCCGCGTACCCGAGGCCGGTAGGTTGCCGAGCACCCCGCGACCCGTCCAGCGCGCGAACTCGTCGATCACCGCCGAGGGAAAGCCGCTCGGATAGGTGGGAAACGGGGCCGGCAACACGAGCCCGCAGAGCTCCCAGTGTCCCGTCGTGCTGTCCTTCCCCGGGCTCATTGGCTCGGCGATACCGTAAGCCGCCGTCGGCCGCTCGACCGCGGCGACGCCCCGAAGCGGCGCGCAGCAGCCGAGACCGAGCGCCTCGAGGTTGGGCAGCGCGAGGCCGCCGACCTGGCGCGCCACGTTGCCGAGCGTATCGCTGCCCGCGTCGCCGTAGGCGTCGGTATCGGCCGCGGGCCCGATGCCGAGCCCGTCCAGCACCAGGATTGCGGCGCGACGGCTCATGGGCGCGGCGCGGTCTGCACGAAGCGGAAGCGGAACGTGGATTCCGCCTGCGGCACGAGCCCGAGGACGAGGGATGCGAAAGGGGGGTTCATGACTCTCTCCCGTAGCGCCGGGGCAGCCGCCCTCCGAGCGCCGCCAGCAATTCGTACGCGATGGTGCCCGCGGCCGCGGCCTGCTGGTCGAGGGAGACGCGTCCGCCGTACACCGTCGCCACATCGCCGGGCGACACGTGGCCGTCGCCGACATCGACCATGGTCATGTCCATCGTCACCCGGCCGACCACCGGCGCGAGCGCGCCGTTCACCTCGATCAGGCGCGACGCTGGATGCCGCTCGCTCGCCGCTGTCGCGCGCGGAAAGCCATCGGCGTACCCCAGCGCCACCGTGGCAATCGTCGTGGGCCGTGGCGCGCACCAGGTCGCCCCGTAGCTGACCGGATCGCCCGCCTCGAGGCGGCGGACGGCGATCACGCGCGTCCGGAGAGCGGCCACCGGCGCGGGCAGGGTCTCGCCCGCCATTCCCCCGTAGAGAAAGATGCCCGGCCGGATGAGGTCTCCAGCGAACCGCCGCCCCGAAAGCGCACCGGCACTGTTCGCCGCGTGCAGCAGCTCCGGGCGCCGGGGCAGCGCGCCGACCACGCCCTGCAACCGCTCCCACTGCTCTACCGCGGACGCGGGCGCCGACTCGGCGCTATGGAAGTGCGTAAAGACCCCTTCCCAGCCGGGCGAGTCGCCGAGCGTGGCTGCCACCGCGGCCAGTGCATCCGCGTCGTTCCAGCGGATGCCTGCCCGCCCCATGCCGGTGTCGATCTCGAGGTGGAAGGGCCGTTCGGTGCGGCGGCGCCAGGCGTCGAGGGCGACCGGATCGCCGATGGTGGGACGGATATCGTGCGCGAGATACGAGTCCATCGCGCCGGCGAGGAGAGGGCTCACGGCCAGAATCGGGCGGCCGATGCCCGCCTGCCGCAAAGCGGCCCCCTCCTCCGCCGAGGCCACGCCGAACCCCCACGGCTCCAACGGCTCGAGGGCGCGCGCCACCGCCACGGCGCCCAATCCGTAGCCGTTAGCTTTGACCATCGGCAGCAAGCGGCTCCCGGTGAGGGCGGCGAGCGTGCGCGCGTTGGCCGCGAGGGCGCCCAGGTCGACGTCCACCCAGGCCCGAACCGAGTCGGGGGTAAAGGTCATGACAAGCCGGCGGTATCTTATTCCTCGAGGGGTATAAATGCAAGACACTTCAGCGCTTGGGCGTGCTCTGACGATGGTGCGCGACCTCCGGGTGCGCTGCCCCTGGGACAGAGCCCAGAGCCGCGAGTCGCTCCGCCCGTACCTGATCGAGGAGGCGCTGGAGCTGGACCATGCGCTGGGCGAGGGCGACGCCGGCGCCGTCCAGGACGAGCTGAGCGATCTACTCCTGCATCTCGCGTTTCAGCTCGTCATCGCCGAGGAGCGAGGCGAGTTCTCGGCGGACGACGTCGCGGCCGGACTCGAGCGGAAGATGCGTCGCCGGCACCCGCACCTGTTCGGCCTCGGCGAGGCGGAGCCCTGGGAGCGGATCAAGCGGAAGGAGCGGCAGGGGCGTACGCTCGCGGGCATCACCCCGACGCTCCCGCCGCTGCTCAAGGCCTACCGGCTGCAGGAGCGCGCGGGCTCGGTGGGATTCGACTGGCCCGATGTGTCCGGGCCGCTCGCGAAGGTGCAGGAGGAGCTCACCGAGGTAGCGGAGGAGCTGGCCAACCATCCCCGGTCGCGCCCGCGGCCACGTGCGACACCGGATCCGAACACACCTGGTGAGCGGCCGAGCGACGCGGTGGTCGAGGAAATCGGCGACCTCCTGTTCGCCGTGGTCAATCTGGCCCGCAAGGCCGGCGTGCAGCCCGAGTCGGCGCTCGACCGGGCCAACCGGAAATTTCGCGACCGGTTCGAGTCCATGGAGCGCCTGGCGGAATCGCGCGGCATCGAGCTCCACGAGGCGGGGCTGGAGGGACTGGACCGGCTGTGGGACGAGGTCAAGGCGACGGAGGCAGGGTAGCGCGGGGGACGGTGCCTAGGGATACAGGCGATGGATCTGCCGCGGGAAGGCGATCGCCTCCCTGATGTGAGGAATGCCGCAGATCCAGGCCACCGTTCGCTCGATCCCCAGCCCGAATCCTGAATGGACGAAGGTGCCATACTTCCGGAGATCCAGGTACCACCGATAGGCTTCGGGATCGAGACCCTGCCGGTGAATGCGGGCCAGCAGCTTGTCGTAGTCGTCTTCCCGCTGCGATCCCCCGATGATCTCGCCGTATCCCTCGGGCGCCAGGCAGTCGTTGTTGAGCACCGTCCGCGGGTCGGCCGGGTTTTCCTTCATATAGAAGGCCTTGATCTCGCGGGGATAGTTGAAGACGAAGACCGGCCGGTCGAACGCCTTGGCGAGCAGGGTCTCGTCATCGCCGCCAAGGTCGGCACCCCACGTGATATCCGAGCCGAGCTCGTTGAGCTTGGCCACGGCGTCGGTGTAGCTGATGCGCGGGAAGGGCGCCTGGACACGCCGGAGGGCTTCGGTGTCCCGTTCGAGCTCCTCGAGATCGTCCGCCCGCCGGTCGAGCACCTGGGCCACGACGCGGCTGACGAACGATTCCTGCAGCCGCATGTTGGCGTCCGAGTCGTTGAACGCCACTTCGGGCTCCACCATCCAGAACTCGGTCAGGTGGCGCCGGGTCTTCGATTTCTCCGCGCGGAACGTGGGACCGAAACAGTACACCTTGCCGAGCGCCGCCGCCGCGGCCTCGACGTAGAGCTGACCCGTCTGCGCCAGGTAGGCCTTGCCCAGATCGAAATAGTCGGTGGCGAACAGATTGCCCGCCTCTTCCCCGATCGCACCGGTCAGAATCGGTGTATCCACCAGGACGAAGCCCTCCTGGTAGAAGTAGTCCCGGATCGCCTGCTCCACCTCGTGCCGCACCCGCGCAATCGCCACCTGGCGCCGGGTCCGGAGCCACAAGTGTCTATGTTCGAAGAGGAACGACGTCCCATGTTCTTTGGGGGAGATGGGATAGTCGGGACTGGCGCCGAGCCGCTCCAGACCCGTCACCGACAGCTCCACGCCTCCCGGAGAGCGCGGGTCGTCGCGGACGACGCCCGTCATCGCCACGCTGGCTTCCTGGGTGAGCCCCCCGGACGCCGCCCAGGTCTCGTCCGATACCTCTTTCCGGGATAGAACCCCTTGCACGGTGCCCGATCCGTCCCGCAGCACCACGAACGCGATTTTTCCGCTCGACCGGGTCGTGACGACCCAGCCGCGCAGGGTGACCGTTTCGCCCACGTGCCCGCGCAGCCCGCTGATCGGTACCGCCGCCATGCTCGTTCCGCTGGAAAAATGGGGATGGTGCAGGGAGCGTTGAGTCTAGCCGTGCTGCTGGGAGCCGTCAACGCGGCCTGCGCGCCGGCTGCATCGGCGCCCGCGGCGTCGACGGCGCTCGAGCCGGCACCCGCCGCGGGCTCGCCGGCCCAGGTCTGGCGCTCCAAGGCCGGACGTCGGCTGACGGGACGCATCGTGGTGTCGGGCACGACGATCTACGCCGGCAGCGTGGACCGCAAAGTGTACGCGGTCGATCTGGCCAGCGGCCAGACGCAGTGGTCGTCCCGGCTGGGCGGGCTCATCGCCGGTGGCGTGCTCGTCTCGGGCGACACGATCTACGCGGCCAGCTCGCGGCCCGAGGGACGGGTCTACGCGCTCGACGCGCGGACCGGGCGGCGCTTCTGGCGCACCTCCACGGGAGCGATCGGCGCCCCGCTCGCGCTCGTGGATGGCATGCTCGTGGCCGAGAGCCAACGGGGCGAGGTGCTGGGCCTGGTGCCGGCCACCGGCGACGTGCGGTGGCGCCGGCGGCTCGGCCCCGCGCGGATCGCGGCCGTCGCCGCCGACAGCGGCACGGTGATCGTGGCGACGGTCGACTCGCTGTTCCGCGTGCGGGCGCGGGACGGTCAGGTGGTTCGGCGCGCGGCGTCGCCCGGCGCGATCATCTCGAGCTGGATCCAACAGGACGGGGCCATGGTGGCCGGTACCACCGATTCGCTCGTCGTCGCGATCGAGCCTCGCGATCTCAGCGTCCGCTGGCGGGCCGAGCTCGACGCCCCGGTGCTCGACTCCCCGGCGGCCACCGGTGACACGATCTACGCCGCGAGCCGCCGTGGGACACTCTACCGAATCGTCGCCGACTCCGGCGCTGCCGTCGCCACCCCCATGGCCCGGTTATCGTGGCCCGTGACGGCCCCCGTTGCCCTGTTCGACGGGCTGGTCCTGCTCGGCGGCGCCGACGGGACGCTGCGTGCGCTTCGTCCCGGCGGGGACGAGGCGTGGCGTCTTCGGCTCACGGGACCCGTCGAGCTGGGCCCCCTGCCCCTCGCCGACGGGCTCCTGGCCGCCGGCGGCCAGGGCGACCTCCACCGGTACAGACGATGAGCCGCGTCCTCGCGTTATTCGTGGTGCTCACGCTCTGGCTGGACCCGTCTGCCGCGCTCGCGCAGGCCACGGGCGCGAAGGGGGTGCCTTCGTCGGGCACCGGTCCGGTGATCAGATACGGCAAGTGGGTGCTGGCCGCGGGCGCGCTGGGCATGAACTATCTCGCCGCGCGCGCACACGACCGGGCGGACGAGCGCTTTCACGTGCTGGAGTCGCGCTGCTTCGCCGATGCCGGCCTGTGCGATGTCGACGGCGCGGGCCGCTACGTCAGCAGCGAGAGCGAGCGACTCTTCCAGGAGTCGCTGCGCTACGACGGGCGGGCGCGTCGGTGGCTGTTCGGCGGCGAGACCGCACTGCTTGGCGCCGCGGCGATGTTCGTGTGGGAGCTGACGCGGCACGTCCCGAAACCAGACAACATTCCCTTCGAGCCCGAAGTGCGGAGCTTGCGCCGGGCGACGGGTGTGGGCGTGCGCATCGGGTTCTAGCTGGCGGACCGGCCGCGGCATCTTCGGGGCCAGCGCCCGCTCAGCCCACCCGGAACAGCTCCACCGCCCGGGGATAGCGGCCCACCGCGCGCTCCCGGAGCTTCTGGTTCTCCGCCCGCTGCAGCGCCGGATCGCCGGCGATGAGATCGATCGCGAGCTGCCGCGCGCGCGCCAGCAGGTCGGCATCGGCGGGGAGCCGGGCATGCCGGACCTCGTACCCACCGCTCTGTCGAGCCCCGATCAGGTCGCCCATGCCGCGCTCCGCCAGATCCAGCTCGGCGATCTCGAACCCGTCCTGGGTCGCCGCGAAAGCGTAGAGCCGGTCCGCCGCCTCGCTGTCCGACACCAGGATGCAGAAGCTCTCGTCCGCGCCCCGGCCGACCCGCCCCCGAAGCTGGTGCAGCTGGGCCAGCCCGAACCGTTCCGGATGCTCGATCAGCATGATCGTCGCGTTCGGGACGTCGAGGCCCACCTCGATGACCGTCGTTGCCACGAGGGCCTGCACCTCGCCGGCGCGAAAGCGCCGCATGACGTCGTCGCGCTCCTCGGCCTTGAGCCGCCCGTGGACCAGGCCGACCCGGAGCTCGGGCCACCGGCCGGCCAGGCTCTGCGCCATCGTGCTGGCGGCCCGGAGATCGGCGCGCTCGGATTCCTCGATGACCGGCAGGACGATGTAGGCCTGCCTGCCCTTCACGCCCTCGGCCCGCACGAAGTCCAGCACCCGCTCGCGCTGGCCGCCCGCGCGCACCGCCGTTCGGACGGTGCCGCGGCCAGGCGGCCGCTGGCGGAGCGTCGAGACGTCGAGGTCGCCGTAGAGCGTGAGCGCCAGCGAGCGCGGAATCGGCGTCGCGGTGAGCAACAGCACGTCGGGCGCCGAGCCCTTGCCGATCAGCGCCGCCCGCTGCTCCACGCCGAAGCGATGCTGCTCGTCGATCACGACGAGACCCAGCCGGTGGAACGAGACGCTCTCCTGCATGAGGGCGTGGGTCCCGACGACGAGGCGCGCCTGGCCCGTGGCCAGGCGTCCGCGCACCGCCTGCTTTTCGGCCGCCGATTGCCGGCCCAGCAGCAGCTCGGGCTGGAGGCCAAGCGAAGCGAGCAGGCCCTCGAGGGTGGCGGCGTGCTGTTCGGCCAGCAGCTCGGTCGGCGCCATCAGTGCCGCCTGGAAGTCGTTTTCCACCGCGAGCAGCATCGCGAACAGCGCCACCACGGTCTTGCCGGTCCCGACGTCGCCCATGAGCAGCCGATGCATGCGATCCGCCGAGGTCATGTCGGCCGTGATCTCCCGGAGCGCGCGCTGCTGATCCTGGGTCAGCTCCCAGGGTAGTGCCTCGCGCAGCTTCGAGGTGAGATCGCGGCGCACGGTGAAGGCGACCCCGCTCCGGCTCCGCTTGGCCACCGTCCGGGCGCGAATGAGCATCAACTGCAGGTCGAGCAGCTCGTCGAAAGCCAGCCGCCGGCGGCCCAGCTCGGCCTCCGCCGCGCTGGAGGGCCGATGCACCGCGCGGAGCGCGTCGGGCAGCGAGGGCAGGACGAGCGACCGCCGGAGCGGCGCCGGCAGGACGTCCTCACACAGCGCGATCAGCGCGTCCAGGTGGCGCTCCACCAGGCCGCGGATGACCTTGTGACTCAGCCCCTCGGTGGCGGGATATACCGGCAGCACCTTGCCCCCGGCCAGCGGCTCCTCCTCCCCCTCCGCGTCCGCGAGGATCACGAACTCGCGCGGCGCCATCTGGCGCCCGTGATAGAATCGAACCGGCCCGGAGACCAGCAGCGTCTGGCCGACCGCGATACTTCGATCGAGAAACGCCTGGCCCGGCCACACGCACTCGAGCACGCCGCTGTCGTCGCGCAGCACGGCGTGAAAGATCCGGAGCCCACGCCGCGTCGGCAGGACACCCTTGGCCACGACCCGCCCGATGCAGGCGACCTCCTGGCCCACTTCCGCGCGGACGAGCGGCGTCACGGTCGATGCGTCGATGTAGCGGTGGGGAAGATGCCAGAGCAGGTCCTGCGCGGTCCGGATGCCGAGCCGCGCGAGCTGCTCGGCCCGGCGCTCGCCGATGCCCTTCAGAAACTGGATGGGGGTGTCGAGCCGGAGCGCCCCGGCCGGTCGGGGGGAAGACTTGGAGCGCGCTGGGGTCACGTGGCCTCCTCAGCGGCGCGCGCGGCCGTACCCACCATCGACTCCGGGGCCACGGCGCGCCCGCGACGATCTCACCCCGGCGACTCGGCCAGCAGGTGCGCCGCGAACCGGTGCGGATCGAACGGTTGCAGGTCGTCGAGCCCCTCACCCACCCCGAGGAAGCGGATGGGAAGGTCGAGCTCGCGCCGGAGCGCGGCGACGGCGCCGCCCCGCGCGCTGCCGTCGAGCTTGGTGACCACGATGCCCGTGGGCTCCACCGCCCGGGCGAACAGCTTGCCCTGCTGCACCGCGTTCTGTCCGACGGTGCCGTCGAGCACCAGGAACGTCTCGTGCGGCGCGCCCGGCAGGCGCCGGCCCGCGACCCGCACTACCTTGCGCAGCTCCTCCATGAGCCCGTCCTGCGTGTGCAGGCGGCCCGCCGTATCCACGATGATCGTATCGAGCCCCCGCGACACCGCCGCGTCGATGGCGCTGAACGCCACGGAGGCGGGATCGCCGCCGGGGGTCCCCGCGACACAGGGGACCGACAGCCGATCGGCCCAGATCTGGAGCTGGGTGATGGCACCCGCACGGTAGGTGTCGGCCGCCGCCAGCAGCACTTTCCGGCCCTCGCGCTGAAGCCGGCGGGCGAGCTTGGCGGCGGTCGTGGTCTTGCCCGTGCCGTTGACGCCGACCATCAGGATGACGGTCGGACCCGAGGCGGCGCGCGCCACGATTCCCGGATCGGTCCGCCCGTTGAGCATGCTGGCGAGCCGGGCCTCGAGGGCGGCGCGGAGGTCGCCCTCGGTCTTGAGCTTGCCCCGCCGCACCTCGTCCTCGAGGGCTTGGGTCAGCTCCACCGTGGCCGCCACCCCGAAATCGGCCTCGATGAGCACGCGCTCCATCTGCTCGAGGTCGTCCGCGTTGAGGCCCCGCATGAGCGCGCCGACGTCCGTGAGGGCGACGCGCTTGATGCGGCGCCACAGACTGTCGTTCCTGTCGGTCAATCTGCCGTTGGCCATGTCGAAACTTACACCCGTCCTAGCGCAGTCCCAGCCGCCGCCGCGCAACCCACTCGCCCGCCAGCCCGGCCACGCAGAGCCCGAACAGCCAGAGCCAGTCGCGCGCCGGCCGCCGGCCACCGGGTACAGCCACCCGCGCCTCGTGGGCGGTCAGCGCCACGGGCCGGGGCAGGAATTCGTCCGAGTACTCTTCGACCGCCACGGTCCCGGCGCCTCCGCCTGCCAACCGGTAGCGATATGCGCCGGGTGGGAGCCAGACGGCCGCCCGGCCGCTGCCATCGAACTGCAGGGTGTCCGCGCGCGCCAGGCTATCCCCGCTCCAGGCCACGCTCAGCGGTATGGGCGCGCCCGCCGCCGCCCACTCGAAGATCACCGGCAGCCCGTTGCTCACGACCGCCTGGACCGGCCGGGCGGAGCCGCGAACCGAATCCGCGCCGCCGAGCAACCAGCTGGCCGTGGCCGCCACCCACGTGCGATAGGCCTGCTCGCTCGACCCACCGCGGAACGCCCAACGCCAGAGACCATCCACCCCCACCGTGACCCGCCGAACCCGTCCAGCCTCCCGGCCGACCACGCCGGGGCGTGGTGCGCCCCTCCGTCCCAGTTGCGCCGTGAGCGCGGTCCACTCACCGGGCTGGGCCGGGAGCGGGGTGAGCTGGATCGCCGGTGGAAAGGAATCGATCGGCTGTCCGAGGAACGCACCGGCGACGGGCGATTGCTCGGCCGCGCTCAGATACCAGTCGCCCGGCAGCGCGCTGGAATCCGAGCCAGCCGGCCAACGCCACACGCCGCGCGCCGTCGCGCCCTCCGCGAGCCGCCCGACCGACCCCATCTCGATCAGGAGATCGGCGCGCCGGGCGGCCTGACGGACAGTGCCGGTGGGCACGATCGACAGATCCGACATCGCGCGCCAGCGGTCCTGATCGAGCCGCGCAAACCCACGGACGGGAAGTTGCGCCACGTCTCGAAGCGTACGATACAGGAAGCGGCTGTCCCAGTCGGCGGGGCCGGCGAGGAGGACGACGCCCGGGGTCGCCACCACGGTCACGAGATGGAGCCGCGTATCGGTCCGCGGCTCCCCATCGTTGGCGCCGACGAGCGACACACGGAGCACGTGCTCGCCCGGGCCGGCTGCCGTCGAGCTCAGCGCCACCCGGCCGCCCGCGACTCCGTTCCTGAGCCGCAGCACCCGCGAGGTCAGGCGCTTGCCGCCCAGCCCGACCTCGACGCGCACGCTGTCCGGCGCATCGCCTCCGATCGCTTCGACCTCGACCTCCAACGGAATGGTGTCCCCTGCCGTGACGCGCGGCGGCCCCGCGACGCGGGTGAGCGCGAGATCGGGGCGGGCCGCGCGAGGGAACAGGCGGATGGAGGCGCGCGAGAGCAGGTCGGTGGGGAGATCGGCCGCATCCTCGATCTCGCCGTCGGTCACGACGATGACCGGCGCATCGGACGCGGCGGCGGCCCTGAGCGTGGGAGCGAGCAGCGAGCGGCCGCGAGTCGGGAGCGTGTCCCCGGAGCGACGCTCGTCGCCGAAGCGACGGACCTCTCCCCAGCGGCGGGCCGAGTTCTCGGCCTCGGCCCAGCGGCCCCCGGTGCCCGCCAGACTGAGCGAGGCGTCGAGCAGTACCAGCGGCCGCTTTGGCACGCCCGCGACCGGGCAGCTGACGTTGAGGAGCAGAATCCCCAACGCCGCCCAGGCCGTCGCGCGGCACACGAGCGGGACCCACCCTCGTTTCCCGGTCCGCTCGAGCACGAGATAGGTGAATGCGGCGAGGGCCGCGGCCAACAGGAGGACGAGGATCGCGCGGAGGATCATGAGCGCGGAGCGGGTCCGCCGGCGGCCACCAGCGCCTCGGCCAGGGCGAAGCGACCTTCGTACAGTGCCCGGCCGACGATCGCACCGGCGAGCCCCGCCTCCCGAGCGCCACGAATGTCCTCGAGACCGCCCACGCCCCCGCTCGCGATCACACCCGCTCCCATGGCTTGCAGCCGCAGGGCGCCGTCGAGGTCCGGCCCGGTGAGCATGCCGTCACGCGACACGTCGGTGTAGATGAGCGTCCGGACGCCCGCCGCCACTACGCGGCCGGCCAGCGCGTCCGCGCGGAGCGGCGCCGTCTCGGTCCATCCGCGGATGGCCACGAGCCCGTCCCGTGCGTCGATCCCCACCGCGATCCGCTCGGCCCCGGCCGCGGCGACCGCCGCGGGCACCATCGCCGGGTCGATCGCGGCAGCGGTCCCGATCACCACCCGGCTCGCCCCTTGCGCGAGACCTTCACGCACCAGGTCGGCCGTCCGCAAGCCGCCGCCGAGCTGCACGCGAACGCTCGAACCGACCGCCGCGACGAGTCGGCGCACGAGCGCCAGGTTCTCGCCGTCGCCGAATGCGCGGTCGAGGTCCACGACGTGAATCCACGCGGCTCCCTGCTCGGCGAAGCCCCGCGCCACCGCCACGGGATCGTCCCCGTAGACGGTTTGCCGCGTCGCCACGCCCTGGCTGAGGCGGACGACGCGGCCATGTCGGATGTCGATGGCGGGGAAGAGGTCCACTACGGGAGCGCTACGGAAGCCACCGGGTCTGGGTTTCCAGCGAGGGCTGTCCGGCGAAGGAGCGGGACGGCGAGTCGGTCCGCAGCAGTTGGAGGAGGCGGTCGCGCTCGCGGCTGAACTCGGTCCGCAGGTCGCCGCGGATCGGCGCGCCGTTCCCGAGCTCGACCCGCCGCGAGTCCTTGGCGATGCCGTTGACCCGGAATTCGTAATGCAGATGCGGGCCGCTCGCGAGGCCCGTCGAGCCGACGTAGCCGATCGTCTGTCCCTGCGTCACGCGCGCGCCGGCCCGCACGCCGCGCGCAAAGCCCTGGAGATGGCCGTACCGGGTGGTGATGCCGCTCCGGTGGCGGAGCTCGATCAGATTCCCGTAGCCGCCCGCGCGCCCCGCCCGCAACACCACGCCGTCGCCCGCGGCCTGAACAGGCGTGCCCGGCGCCGCGGCGTAGTCCGTCCCCTCGTGCCGCCGCGTGATGCCGAGGACCGGATGGTGGCGCGCGCGGGCGAAACTGGACGAGATCCGGCGGAACTGCACCGGCGCCCTGAGGAACGCCCGCCGGAGCGAGTTGCCGTCGGCATCGTAGAACGCGGCGCGGCCGTCGGCCTCGAACCGGAGCGCAGTGAGATTCTTTCCGGACATCGTCAGCTCGCCGGCCAGGACGCGGCCGAACCGGATCTCGCCGTCCTCGGACACGAGCCGCTCGAAGACCACGTTGAAGCGGTCGCCCGGCTGGATGTCGCGGGTGAAATCCACCTGCCACGCGTAGACGTCGGCCAGATCCCACGCGAGCCGCTGGCGATCGGCGCCGTCGAGCTGGTCGTCTCCGACCTGGGCGTCGAGCGCCGCATACAGCGAATTGTCGATCGCTCCGACGATCCGCATCTCCTCGGCGGTCCAGGCGATGGGCTCGACCTCGGAGGTCCAGCCGCCGGCCGCGCGCCGGAACACGACGCGCTGAGCCGGGCTGGTGCGAACGCTGATCTGGGTCGGGACTCCGTCGGCGTCGGGCCGCCGGAAGATGAAGATCATGCCGGCGCGAAGCCGGCGCGGGTCGAGCGACACCGCGGGATCGAGTCCGGACAGGTCCAGGTCCACCACATCATGGCGGGCCAGCAGGTGGGAGAGCGTCTCGCCGCGGCGCAGGGTGTCGAGCTGTTCATTGACCGGCTCGATCGCGGCCGGCCGATCCACTACCGGCCCGGAGACCTGGGCCGGACCGAGCGGAGCCAGCCGCCGCCACGGCCACCGCCCCGAAGCGGCAAAGGCGGCGGCGGCGGCGAACACCGCGACGGCGAAGCCGATCCGGACCAGCCGCATCAATCCATCTGCCGGCGGATGAAGGTCGGGATTTCCATCTCCGGCACGTCCGCCGAACCGGCGGCCGGCGCCGCCGGCGCCTGACTCACGCGCGGTTGCGCGCGCGGAGCGGGAGGAGCCGGAGGCGCCGCCATGCCGGGCGTCGAGTGCCGGGGCGCCTGGCGCTGCGGGAAGTTGAGCACGCCGGCCGGGCCGGAGGCACGCGTGAGCGGTTGATCGCCGGTCACGGCCCGGTCGAAGCCGGTGGCGATGACCGTGACGCGCACCTCGCCGTGCATCGCGGCGTCGTTGCCCGCCCCGAAGATGATCTCGGCGTCGTCACCGACGGCGTCGTGGATGATATCGTTGATCTGCGTCGTCTCGCCCAGTGTGAGGTCATCGCCGCCGATGATGTTGATCAGCACGCCCGTGGCTCCTGCGATCGAGACGTTGTCGAGCAGTGGGCTCGAGATCGCCTGCTGCGCCGCCTCGAGCGCCCGGTTCTCGCCCCGCCCGATTCCCGTGCCCATGAGCGCGGCGCCGCCGTTCTGCATGACGGTGCGGACGTCGGCGAAGTCCACGTTGATGATGCCGGTGCTGGTGATCAGGCTGGCGATACCCTGGGTGGCGTGGAGCAAGACTTCGTCCGCCTTCTTGAGCGCCTCCTGGAACGGGATGCCCTTCCCGACCACGGCCAGGAGCCGCTCGTTGGGCACCACGATCATGGTGTCGACGTTCTTCCTGAGCTCGGCGATACCCAGCTCCGCCTGCTTCATCCGCCGCCGGCCCTCGAACAGGAACGGCTTGGTGACGATGCCGACGGTGAGCGCTCCGGTTTCTCGGGCCATCTGTGCCACGACCGGCGCCGCGCCGGTGCCGGTCCCGCCACCCATGCCGCAGGTGATGAAGACCATGTCCGCACCCTGGACCGCCTGGCTCACCTCGTCCCGGGTTTCCTCGATGGCCTGGCGCCCGATCTCGGGACGGGCGCCGGCCCCCAACCCGCGTGTCAGTTTTCGGCCGATCTGGATCTTCACGTCGGACTTGGAGATCGCGAGGGCCTGGGCGTCGGTGTTGACCGAGATGAACTCGACGCCGCCCAGCTGGTCCTCGATCATCCGGTTGACGGCGTTCCCGCCGCCGCCGCCGACGCCCACCACCTTCATACGGGCCGTCTGCACTCCGCTGTCTTCGAGCTCAAATCTCATGGTCGTTTCCTCGGCCTGACTCAAAAGAAGTCCTGGAGCCACCGTTTGACCGGCGCGAACACTTTCTCGACCGCCGGCGACTTCCGCCCCCCTGTCCCGAAGCCGCCACTCATCGCGACCTGCCGGGCGCCGTACAGCACCAGACCGGCCGACACTGCCATGCGCGGAGATTCGACGCTGTCCGCCAGTCCGCGCAGACGCTGGCCCGGCACGCCGCACCGAGCCGGCATGGCGAAGACCTCGCGGGCCAGCTCGACGATGCCGGGCGTCTGCGCGCCGCCCCCCGTGAGGATGACGCCCGCGGGCAGGCGCTGATGATAGCCGGCGCGGGTGATCTCGTCGAGCGCGTATTCCAGCACTTCCTGCAGGCGCATGTGCATGATGTGCGCCAGTACCCGTCGCTGCGCGTTCCGCGCGCCCTGGCCCGGCGTGCTGGGCAGCTCGAAGACGTCGCTCTCGGGGACCAGCGGCTCGAAGCCGGCGCCCAGCCGTTCCTTGAGCCGTTCGGCGTCGAGCTGCGTCACCTGCAGACCGTGGACGATGTCGCCCGTCACGTGTCCGCCCGCGCAGAGCAGCGAGCCCGTGTGCCGAATCTTCCCGTTGTGAAAGATCGAGACGTTGGTCGAGCCGCCCCCCAGCTCGACAATGGCGCATCCGAGCTCGATCTCGTCCGGCGTCAGCACGGCCAGCGATCCCGCCAGCGGCTCGAGCACGAACTCCTGCACGTGGTAGCCCGCCCGCTCGACGCATTTCTTGAGATTCTGCAGCACGCTGGACAGCACGGTCACCAGATAGACTTCGGCTTCGAGCCGCGAGCCCGTCATCCCGATCGGCTCGTTGATCCCGCCCTGCTGGTCGATCAGGTAATCCTGGGGAATGGCGTGCAGCAGCTCGTGATCGCGGCCGAAGCTGATGTTGCTGGCCATGTCGTTGACGCGGGCCACGTCGCTGGTCCGGATCTCGTCGCCGGTGACGCTGACCATGCCGTGCGAGCTGCGCCCCGCCACATGCTCGCCGGCGATGCCGCAGTAGGTCGAACCCACCTCGACGCCGGCCATACGTTGGGCGCTCTTCATCGCCTTGTCGATGGCCCGAGTGGTCTCCTCGATGTCGCGCACCACGCCGCGGCGGATGCCCCCGGTGCGCTCCACGCCGACGCCGAGAATGCGGGCGCCGGGTTCGCGCGCGTCGCCGGTCACCTCGGCGATGAGGGCGACGACCTTGGTCGAGCCCAGGTCGAGCGCGGCGACGAGCCGCTGCGGGTGCGCGCTCATGCGGGCGTCCGGCGGACGATCACCTGGCCGGCGAAGCGTCCATCGAGTTCCTGATACGACCGCCCGCTCCGGGCCAGGGCCTGCTCTACCGCCGTCACCGCTCGAATGTCCTCCGCGGAAACCTGCGCGCCGAACCAGAGGCGCCGCCCCCCGACCTCGAGTACCACGTCCGCCCCCACCCGCCACGCCGCTCCGATTCGCGCGAACAGTTCGGGATCTACCTCCCGGATCCGCGCGAGGACACCACTGACCGCCACGTCGCCATCCACCGCGAGCGGCAGATCGGGCGCCGACCGGAGCGGGTCGTAGGGCAGCACCCGGCCCCGCCGGTCCAGCATCGCGAGCCCGTCGTCCCGGCGGGCGAGCGCCACTGGCGTCCGCTCGACGAGCTCGACCTGGAGCGTGCCCGGGAGGCGCCGCGCCACCGTCGCCGCATCCACGCCCGGCATCGCGGCGATCCGGCGGGCCAGCGGCGCGGCATCGTCGAACACGCTGGCCCTCGGCCCGAGCTTCAGCGCACCGATCACCTTCGCCGGATCAAGATACTGCAATCCGGCGATCTCCACCCGTCGCACCCGGAAGAAGGTCAGGCCGCTGAGCGCGGGCGGAACACCGAACCAGAGCGAGACCCCGAGCACCGAGGCGCCGAGGATCGTCCAGCCGAGCTTCAGGCGGCGTCCAGCCACCGGGCCAGCTCGGGGCCGACGCGCGTGATGTCACCGGCCCCGAGCGTGAGGACCACGTCGCCGGGCGCCAGGGCCTCGTAGACCCGGCGACCCACGTCGGCGCGCGTCGGCTCGAAGCGCGCGTCGGCTCCCGCGCGCTCGGCCGCTTCGGCAACCTGTCGCCCGCTCACACCGGCCATCGGCTGCTCTCGCGCGGCGTAGACTTCCGTTACCACCACGAGGTCCGCCGCCGCCAGGGCCTCGCCCATCGCCTGTCCGTGGACGGCCGTCCGCGAATAGAGATGCGGCTGAAAAACGGCCACGAGCCGGCGGCCGGGAAACGCCTGACGCGCCGCGGCGAGGGTGGCCACCAATTCCGACGGATGGTGCGCGTAGTCGTCCACCAGGGCCACCCCGCCGTGCTCGCCGAGCCGCTCGAACCGCCGTCCCACGCCGCGGAACTCCGCGAGCGCGGCCGCCGCGCGGACCACGTCGCCCCCGATGGCCTCGGTGGCCGCGAGCGCGGCGACGGCGTTGCGCAGGTTGTGCACTCCCGGGACGCGGAGCCGGACGGGCAGCACCCGCCCGCCCTTCCACCGGACCGTCGCCTCGGTGCGGTCGGCGTGCTGCGCGACGTCCGTGATGCGTGCGTCGGCGTCGTCCGCGAACCCGAAGCGGAGGAGGCCGCCTCCCAACCGGCCCGCGATGAGTCGGGCGCCGGGATCGTCCGCGCTCACCACGGCCGTCTCCGCCCGACCGGCGAACTCGACGAACGCGGCCTCCAGGGCTGCCATCGAGCCGTAGCACTCCAGGTGATCGGGCTCGACATTGTTCACGATTGCGACAGTCGGGTGCAGCGCCAGGAATGCCTGGTCGTACTCGTCGGCTTCCACCACGAAGAGATCGTCGCCGGCGACGCGCGCGTTGCCACCCCACGCACTCACCCGGCCGCCCGCGATGCCGGTCGGCGCCAGACCCGCGGCCGTGAGCGCCTCGGTGGCCATGACGGTCGTCGTCGTCTTCCCGTGCGTCCCCGAGACCGCGACCGAGCGCGCCTCGCCGATGATGGCGGCCAGCGCCTCCTTCCGCGGGACGACGGGGATACCGAGGGCGCGTGCTCGCTCGAGTTCCGGGTGGCCTGGGGCCACCGCGGCGGTGACGATCACCGCCCGCGCGCCCTCGAGGTGCGAGGGGTCGTGCCCTATCCATATCCGCGCGCCCAGCGCGGCCACGTCGGCGGCGCCCGTCGGATCGGTGTCGCAGCCGCTCACCGCCACCCCTCGGCGGCAGGCGATCAGCGCGAGCGCGCTCATGCCGGCGCCGCCGATGCCTACGAAATGGACTGGGCGCCTATCCGTGGGGCTAAACAGGTTCATGTGGGTTGGGCCAATGTAAGCAGTTGCTGCGAGTTCTCAAAATCCGGAAAGTCAGCGGAGCGTCAACAATCTTGACACTATCTCCGCGGCCGCGTTCGGCCGTCCGCGGGAGCGTGCGCACGCGGCCATCGCGTCGCGTCGCGCGCGGTCGCCGAGCAGCGCGCCCACGGTCTCCGCGAGCCGGGCCGGGGTCAGCACCGACTGCGGCAGCAACGCCGAGGCGCCCGCCTCCGCCAGCACGCGGCCATTGTGGGTCTGGTGATCGGCCGCGGCGGTGGGAAGCGGCACCAGCACGCTCGGCAGTCCCCACGCGCACAGCTCCGCCACCGTGATCATGCCGGCGCGCGAGACCACCAGGTCGGCGACCGCGTAGCCGTCTGCCATCGGATCCAGAAAGTCGATGACCTGCACGGACGGCGGCCGGTGCCGGCCGGCGAACTCCTCGTACGTGCCCCGCCCCGTCACCCACAACACGTCCGCACCGTCCGGCCCGCCCGCGTCGAGCCAGCCCGCCACGGCACGGTTGATCGCGAGCGCGCCCTGGCTGCCGCCGGTCACCAGCACGACCGGCCGGGTGCCGTGAAGCCCGAACCGGGTGAGCGCACGCGTCCGCCGTTCGGGCGAGGGCGGCGCGATGGGGTTCCCGGTATCGAAGACCTCGGTGCGCTGCCCGAAGCGGAGCATGGCCTCGGCTTCGGGAAGGCCGAGGTAGACGTGGCGCACGCGGCGGCTCAGGAGCCGGGTGGCGAGGCCCGGATAGGCGTTCTGCTCCTGGATCGCGGTGGGAATGCCGTGGCGCGCGGCCCACCAGACCACCGGCGCCGACGCGTACCCGCCGGTGCCGAGCACCGCCACCGGTCGCTCCGCCTCGAACAGTCGGGACACCGCGTGGAGGAGCCGCCCCAGGATGAGGGGCCACCGCGCGTTCCTCCACCAGGTGCGGCGGTAGATCGGCTCGGAGGGTAGCAGGTGATAGCGAAAGTCGCGGGTCGGCAGCAGGCGCGCCTCGACACCGCGGACGGCGCCGACGAGCACCGGTTCGACGCCGGCGGCACGCTCGCGCAGCGCCGCGGCGACGGCGAGGGCGGGCATCAAGTGCCCGCCGGTCCCGCCGCCGGCGATGAGAATCGTGGACCCACCGTCAGCACTCACGCCGCGCGCGTCCCCGCGTCCGTCCCCTGCCGCTTGGGTACCACCGCCCGCGGTTTGCCCCTGAGGCGTCCGATGTTGATGAGAATGCCCGTCCCCAGGAGCGAGATCACCTGGCTCGAACGGCCGTAGGACATGAACGGCAGCGTCAGTCCGGTCGTGGGCATCAGGCCCAGCGACACCGCCATGTGCATGAAGGCGGTCATGCCGATCGTGGCGGTGAGGCCCACCGCGAGATACTGTCCGAACGGCTCGGTCGCCGTGCGGGCGATCCGGAAACCGAGCCAGCAGAAGAGCGCGAAGAGGGAGACGACCACCAGCACGCCCGCGAATCCCCACTCCTCACCGATGGTACTGAAGAGAAAATCCGAGTAGGCGTACGGCAGGTAGCCCAGCTTCTGCTGACCCTGGCCGAACCCCGTGCCGAACAGGCCGCCGGAGCCGATCCCGATGAGCGACTGATTGATCTGGAAGCCCGCCTCGGTCGTCGCGTCTCCCGGATTGAGAAAGGTGAGGACGCGGGCCAGGCGGTACTGCGCATCGCGGATCTGATGGAACACGAGCAGGACCGCCGCGCCCCCCAGCAGGATGAAGTGGCCGA
Organism: Gemmatimonadales bacterium; assembly: GCA_038320055.1. Lineage (GTDB taxonomy): Bacteria > Gemmatimonadota > Gemmatimonadetes > Gemmatimonadales > GWC2-71-9 > CAVVWJ01. The sequence continues at coordinate 19,704 of JBBQDU010000027.1, forward strand.
TCTTCGCCCCCGACGTGAACAGCACCAGCCCGCCAAGCAGGGCGACGAGCACGGCCATCGAGAGGTTCGGCTCCAGCAGAATGAGGAGCGCGACCAGGCCAAGCACGAGGATGAAGGGCACGACGCCCTTCTTGAACTCGCGCACCCGGACGCCCTTCTTGGACGCGAGCATGGCGCACCAGACGACCACCGCCAGGCGGGCCAGCTCCGAGGGCTGAAAATTGACGGGTCCGAGGTCCACCCAGCGTCGGGCGCCGTTGAGCGACGGAGAGATGCCGCGGGTGAACGGGAGGAGCGGGATCAGCAGGAGGCAAACGGTGAGCAACAGGAGCGGCCACGCCCAGGCGCGCCACCGGTAGTAGTCCTGGCGCGAGGCCCAGAGCAGCAGCAGGCCGCCGAGCACGGCGCCGACCAGCTGGCGGGCCGCGAAGCCGAGGCCCACCTCCTCTCCCTTGACCGTCACCAGGCTGGCGGCCCCGTAGGTCGTCGCCACGCCGAATGCCAGCAGCACCAGGGTGACGACGGCGAGCATGCGCGTCTCCCAGCGCATTTCGCCGGGGTGGCGAACGGGACGCGGCCCGGTCACATCGCCTCGACGGCGGCGCGGAAGCGCTCGCCGCGTTCCTCGTAGTTGCGGAACATGTCGTAGCTCGAGCAGGCGGGCGACAACAGCACCGCGTCGCCCCGCCGGGCCAGCCCGCGCGCGGTCGTCACCACGCTGGCGAAATCGCCCGCCGGCACCACGGGGACCCGATCCCCCAGATCGCGAATCACCTGCGGCCCCGCCTCGCCATAGGCAACGACCGCTCGGCACCTCGTGCCTAGCAGCCCGGCCAGTCGGGTGTAGGGCTCGCCCTTGTGGCGCCCGCCGACGAGGAGGACGAACGGCCGGTCGAGCGCGGCGATCGCCACCTCGGTCGAGGTGATGTTGGTCGACTTGGAGTCGTTGACCCAGAGCACCCCCTCGACCTCGCGCACCGGCTCGACCCGGTGCGGGATTGCCCGGAACGTGCGGAGGCCGGCCGCGATCCGGCCCGCCTCGCCGCC
>JBBQDU010000028.1:0-20568 GCA_038320055.1 Gemmatimonadales bacterium
GTAGTGAGCGGTACTACGATGTGGCCGGCGGCCTCCAACCGTCCCCGCCCCCCCGGTTCGCGATCGACCACCGCCAGCACCCCCGCCCCCCGACCACCCGCCGCCGCCACCCCCGCGATAGCCCGCTGGGCCGATCCCCCCGACGTGATCACGTCCTCCACGACCACGACCTCGTCCCCTTCCCGGAAGTTGCCTTCGATCAGCTTTCCCGTCCCGTGGGCCTTCGCCTCCTTCCGCACGCTGAACGCATCGAGCGCCCGGTCGGTCCCCCAGCTCGCCGCCGCGATCGCGTACGCCACGGGGTCGGCCCCCATCGTGAGCCCACCAACGGCCTCCGGCCGCCACTCCGCGGAGCGGATCGCCGCCAAGCCCATTCGCCCGATCAGCACCTGTCCCTCGGCGCTCATCGTCGTCAGGCGGCAGTCTATGTAGTAAGTGGAACGTTGCCCGGAGGCGAGTACGAAGTCCCCACGACGTACCGAGCGCGAAAGCAGCAGGCGGCGGAGTTGATCCGCGTCGCTCACTCCCCGCCCTTGCCGAACAACGAGGCCAGGAAGCCTCGCTTCTCCCCGCCCTGCCGGACGGCCGTGCACAACTCCTTGGCGAATTCGTCCACCGTTTTGGAACGCTTGCTCAGGTCCCGATCCAGGCCGCGCATGACCGCCGCCTCGACCGGCCCAGGAAAGCGGAGCCCCTTCACAGCCTGGTTCAGCGGCACCGGGGGCTGGGTAAGTAGTTGCTGAAACAACTCCCTCGGGCTCTTGCCGATGAACGGCAACTCCTGAGTCAGCATGTAATACGCGATGGTCGCCAGGCTGTAGACGTCAGCCTGCTCGTTCACCAGCTCGCCGCTCAGCGTCTCGGGCGCCACGTATTGGAGCGTCCCGACGAAGAACCCGGCGCGCGTCAGCCGCTCCTCCGAACTCAGCTCCGAATCCCGCGCGATGCCGAAGTCCAGCAGTTTGGCCGTCTGGGTGGCCGGGTCGTACATGATGTTGGCGGGCTTGAGGTCCCGGTGGATGATCCCGGCCTTGTGGGCGGAGCTGAGAGCGGCGCCGAGTTGCTCGACGATCGTGGCCACCAGCGTCGGCGCGATCTTGCCGGACCGGTTGATGAATTCGGCCAGCGGCTCGCCCTGCGCCCACTCGAGCGCCAGGTAGTGCAAGCCGTCCGTGGCGCCGAAATCGTACGTCTGCACGATGTTGGGATGCTTGACCCGGGCCCCGTATTCGGCCTCGCGCAGGAATCGCTTGACCGCGATGGGATCCTGCGCCAGTCGCGGACGCAACAGCTTGACCGCCGCGCGGCCGCGGTCCGTGTGCTCGGCGCGATAGACGGTGGCCGTGCCCCCCTCGCCGATGTACTCCGCGAGATGGTAGCCTGCCACCGTCCGTCCAACCATGTTGTCGGTGCTCATTGGATTGGCCAAGCTACCGTGAATCGGACGCTCCAGCAAGCGCTGCTTGACGCGTCTCCTTCAGCGCCCTTAACCTTCCGCCGACCCCGCACTACTGCGGGTGTGGCCGCTCCGACCGGGGGTCTTCGATGGGTCGTCTCGCGATGTCGGCGGTGCTCTGCGCCGCCACCCTCGGCTGTGGCAGTTGGAGCCGCGTCGGCAGCGGCGGCGAGCCGACCGCCGGCGAATCGCTCACCCGCGTCCTCAACAGCACGCAGTTCTACCAGCGCCTCGGCCGGCTCGCCGCCGGCGACCCGTTGCCGTTCGTCGGTACCGTGGCCTTCGCCGCCGGGCCCGCCGACAGCGTCATTGCCATCCTCGGCCTCTCGCTCGAGAATCGCGCCCTCGCGTTCCAGCGCGAAGGCAACGCGTTCGTCGCCCGCTACCGCGTCAGCCTCTCGTTCAAGCGCGAGGGCCTGCCGTCGGTGGACGTGGCGCGCGAGGAGGTCGTGCGGGTGCCGACCTTTCAGGAAACCCTCCGGAGCGACGAGAGTCTCCTGTTTCAGCAGGCGCTGCGGCTCGTCCGCGGTCCCTACAACGTGAGCGTGACCGTGCGCGACGTCGGCTCGACGTCCGAGAGCCGCGCGCAGGGCACCTTCACGGCGCCCAGCTTCGGGGCCGCCAGCACGAGCGCACCGATCCTGTCCTATCAGGCGACGGGGCGGGGAACTCTCGCCGAGCCGCTCAACCTCGTCCTCAATCCGCGGGGGTCGGTCGGCTACGGCAGCGACACGCTCCTGGCCTACATCGAGGGCTACGACTTCGCCCGGCCCACCACCGTCCCGTTCAAGGTGATCGACGAGCAGCAGCACGTGGTCCACGAGGACGAGCTCCGCTTCCGCGGCGGCCGCGCCGTGGAGAGCCAGGTCATCCGGCTGTCGCCCGACAGCGTCTCGCTCGGCGAGCTGCGGCTGGTCGTCGGGGAAGGGGCCACCGAGCAGAAAGCCTCGGCGCTCGTTTCGTTCACCCAGGCCTGGGTGGTCACCAACTTCGACGAGATGCTCGACCTGCTGCGCTACTTCGGCCACGACGAGCAGGTGAGCGCCATGCGGAAGGCGCCCCCGTCCGAGCGCGCCCGGTTGTGGCGCGACTTCTACGCGGCCACCGACCCGAATACCGCCACCCCGGAGAACGAGGCGCTCAACCAGTACTTCAGCCGGATCGCCCAGGCCAACCAGCGCTTCACCGACGAGGGGATCCCCGGGTGGCGCACCGACCGGGGCGAGGTCTACATCGCGCTCGGACCGCCCGACGAAGCCATCGAGAACAGCCCCGGCACCACGGCCAACCGCATTCTCCGCTGGGGCTACATCAACCTGCGGCTCGAGCTGTACTTCCGCGACGAGAGCGGGTTCGGCCGCCTCCGGCTGCTGCCCTCGAGCCGGGCGGACTACGAGCGGACGCTGGCGCGGGTGCGAAGGCAGGGGTAGCAGGGCGGGGGTCCGGGCGGCGCGTTCCCTCTTATCTTCCCGGGGATGCCCAACCACGCGCCGCCCCGGCTCTTCCTCATCGACGGCTACGCCCTGATCTATCGCGCCTTCTTCGCGATGATCGCAAGGCCGCTCCGGACCACCAGGGGCGAGAACACCTCCGCCGCTTGGGGCGTGGTCAACTTCCTGCTTCGCCTGCGCGAGAAATACCGGCCCGACTACGTCTGCTGGGTCAACGACGCCGGCACCTCGTTTCGCGCCGCGCGCTATCCCGACTACAAGTCCACCCGCGAGAAGCTCGACGACTCGCTCCAGGCCGACTTCGACCGCGCGGTCGAGCGCGTGCGCGCGCTGCTCGAGGTGTTCCGGATTCCCCTGGTGGCCATCCGCGGCTACGAGGCCGACGACGTCATCGGCACGCTGGCCCACGCCGGCGCCGCGCGCGGGCTTCAGACGGTCATCGTCTCGGGCGACAAGGACTTCTACCAGCTCATCGGCCCCGGCATCGCCCTGCTCAACCCGGGGCGCGGCGGCCCCGCCGCGGTGGACGAGGTGTGGGTGGACGAGGCCAACGCCTCCGAGCGTCTGGGCGTCCCGCCGCATCAGGTGGTGGACTTCCTCGCGCTCGTGGGCGACGCGTCCGACAACGTGCCGGGCGTCAAGGGGATCGGTGAGAAGGGCGCGCAGAAGCTGCTGGGCGAGTACGGCGACCTCGACACGATCCTGGCCCGCGCCGGCGAGGTGGTCGCCAAGCGGACGCGTGAGGCGCTCCTGGCCCAGGCCGATTCGGCGCGGCTGTCGAAGGAGCTGGTCACCATCATGCGCGACGTGCCGGTCGAGCTGGACGTGGAGGACCTGATCCTGCGGGAGCCGGATCGCGAGGCGCTGATCCGCGTGCTGACGGAGCTGGAGTTCTTCTCCCTCGCCAAGCGGCTCGGTGGGGAGAGCCGCGGGAGCCCGGGCCCGGACGAGGGCGACCGGGCCCGCGCCGAAAGCGACGGGGCCGTCGCCTCGAGCGACGCGGAGGGGGAGCCGGGCCTCGAGGCCGGCGACGGCGCCACCACCGTCACTCCGCCCGCCACCGCGGCCGACTGGCTCGCCCTGGACGACCAGCCGGTGGCGCCGGTCGTGGTCGTCGACGACCCGGGCCAGGTGCCGGCCCTCGTCGCGCGCCTGCGCGCGGCCCCGCTTGTGGCGCTCCATGCCGAGACCGACGCGTTACAGCCGCACGACGCCGAGCTGATCGGTCTCTCGCTCGCGGCCAGCCCCGACGACGTCTGGTATCTCCCCTTCGGCCATCGGCCGCCCGCGGGCGACCTCGCCGCGCCGGCACCGGTGAGGAACCTGCCGCCGATCACCGACGCCGCGATGGCGCCGCTGGTGGCGCTGCTCGAGGACCCCGCGGTCCCCAAGGCCGGCCACAACATCAAGTACGACTGGCAGGTCCTGCGCGGTGCCGGGGTGGAGCTCGCCGGGGTGGCCTACGACGCGATGCTGGCGAGCTTCGTCCTCGATCCCGGCCGCCGCTCCCACTCCCTCGACACGCTCTGCCTGGAGCACTTCGGCCGCGCGATGCAGTCGGCCGCGGAGCTCACGGGCAAGGGCAAGTCGCAGATCCCGTTCGCCGAGGTGGGCGTCGGCGCCGCGTCGTCCTACTGCGGCGCCGCCAGCGCCACCGTGCTCGGGCTGCACGACCGGCTGGCGCCGGCGCTCCGCGACATCGCCATGGAGCCGCTGCTCCGCGACGTCGAGCTGCCGCTGGTCCGGGTGCTGACCGACATGGAGTGGGAGGGGATCGCCATCGACGCCGGGGTCTTCGCCCGGCTGAGCGCCGAGCTCGGGACCGACCTCGGACGCCTGGAGGGCGAGATCGGCGCGGTCGCGGGCGAGTCGGTCAACCTCAATTCGCCCCGCCAGCTCGCCGCGATCCTGTTCGAGAAGCAGCAGCTCCCGGTGCTCAAGCGCACCAAGTCCGGTCCGAGCACCGACGCCGACGTGCTCGAGCAGCTCGCCGCCCTGGGCCACGAGCTGCCCAGGCTCATCCTCGAGTACCGCGAGCTGCAGAAGCTCAAGAGCACCTACGTGGACACGCTGCCGGCCGCGGTCAACCGGCAGACCGGGCGGATCCACACGACCTTCAACCAGACCGGCGCGGCGACCGGGCGGCTCAGCTCCTCCGATCCGAACCTGCAGAACATCCCCATCCGGACCCCCCGCGGCGAGGCCATCCGCCGCGGCTTCGTGCCGCGCGCCGGGTGGGGCTTTCTCGTGGCCGACTACTCGCAGATCGAGCTGCGCCTGATGGCGCACCTCTCGGGCGATCCGGCCTTCATCGAGGCGTTCCGCCAGGGCGGCGACATTCACCGGCAGACCGCCGCGCTCATCTTCGGCGTGCCCGCCGAGCAGGTGGCGCCCGACATGCGGGCCCGCGCCAAGACCATCAACTTCGCCACCATCTACGGGCAGGGGCCGTTCGCGCTGAGCCGGCAGCTCGGCATCTCGCAGGACGACGCGAAGAGCTTCATCGCGCGCTACTTCGAGCGCTTCGCCGGGGTGCGCGCCTTCCTCGACCGGATGGTCCTGCTCGCGCGCGAGCAGGGATACGTCGAGACGATCTTCAAGCGCCGGCGCTACATCCCCGAGATCAAGGACCGCAACTTCAACATGCGGGCCTACGGCGAGCGCAACGCGCAGAATTCGCCGCTGCAGGGTTCGGCGGCCGACCTCATCAAGCTCGCCATGATCCGGATCCACGCGGCGCTCGCCGAGCGGAAGCTCCGGAGCCGGATGCTGCTCCAGGTGCACGACGAGCTGGTCTTCGAAGTGCCGCCGGAGGAGCTCGAGACGATGGCCGCGCTGGTCCGGGACGCCATGGAGCACGTGGCGGAGCTGCAGGTGCCCCTGGTGGTGGACATCGGCGTCGGCGCCGACTGGCTGGACGCCAAACGGTAGGCCGCCGGACCCTTCAGCGCAGCTCCGGCATGTCCGCGGAAGGCCGCCCCTTCGGCCGGATGCGCCGGACCCCCGGCCACCAGTTCCAGCGACCCATCGCCTGCATGAACGCGGGCACCAGCACCATCCGGATGACGGTCGCGTCGAGCAGCACCGCCACGGCCAGCCCGAAGCCCATGAGCTGCATCGCCAGCACGCGCGCGAAGGCGAAGATCCCGAACACCATGATCATGATCAGCGCCGCGGAGGTGATGACCGACGCGGTGGCGCCCAAGCCCTCCATGGTGGCCTCGGTGTTCCGCCCGCTCCGGTCGAACGCCTCCTTGATCCGGCTCAGCAGAAACACCTCGTAGTCCATGCTGAGACCGAACACCACGGCGAAGACCAGCACCGGCACCGCCACGAAGATCGCCGAGGTGGGTCCGTCCAGACCGAAGATCCAGGACCCCACCCCGAACTGGAACACCAGCACGATCAACCCGAACGTGGCGCTCACCGACAGCGTGTTCATGATGATCGCCTTGATCGGCACCAGCACCGACTAGAACGCGATCGCCAGCATCACGGCCGTCGCCCCGAGGATCAGGAGCACGAGCAGCGGGAACCGCCGCAGCAGGTCCTTCTGGAAGTCGAGCGCGGCAGCCGAGTAGCCGCCCACGGTGATGGTCATCCCGCGGGTCCCGCGGAGCTCCGAGCGGGCCAGGCGCCGCGCGCGGGACACGACGTCGGTGGCCGTCGTGAGGGAGGTCGTGTCCGCCAGAATGACGTCCAGCAAGGCGAGCCGCCGGTCGGTGCTGAGGTAGGCGTCGAGGAAGTCGGGGTAGCGTTCGCGGGCCGCCGGCAGATCGCTGTAGAGCACCGAGTAGCCGAGCAGGCTGCCGTTGGTCTGGACGTCGACCAGGCTCCGGACCTCGCGCACCCGCGGGTCGGCCCGGAGCGAGTCGCTCAACGTCATGAGTCCCCGAAGCGACGCCGCCTCGACCGCGCTCCGGCCCGCGGGCAGCTGCACGAGCACGCGCACCGGTTGGACGAAGCCGGCCACGCCCATGGCCGACAGCGCTTCGAGCCCTTCGCCCGCCTCGGTGCCGGACGGCCACCAGTGCCGCGACGGCAGTCCGATCTTGATGAAGAACACGGGGAGCGTCAGCAGCGCGATCACGGCGCCGCCGTACGCCATCGCCCGGATGGGATGCCGGCTCAGGGTGCGCGCCCACTTCTCCCACACCTGGGGGGCGTGATACCAGGTGAGCCGGTGGGCCAGCCACCGCGGACGGTCGATCTCGCGACCGAGCACGGCGAGCAGGGCAGGGAGGAGAGTGATCGAGAGCAGCACCGCCACCGCCACCACGATGAGGCCGCCGATCCCGACGCTCCGGGTCTCGATCAGCGGGGTCAGCAGCAGGGCACCGAAGCCCACGATGACGGTCAGGCCCGACGTGATCACCGCCCGCCCGGCCGTGGCCAGCGTATTGGCCGCCGCCAGCTGCCGCCGGGTGCCGCGTGCCAGCTCCTCCCGGAACCGCGTCACGATCAGCAGCGAGTAATCGATGCCGACGCCGAGCCCGATCATCGTGGTCATGTTGAGCACGAAGACCGACATCGGCGTGTAGTGCGCGATGACGCCGATGATCGCGAGCGAGACCGCGATCGCCAGCACGCCGACGATGAGCGGCAGCACCGCCGCGACGAGCGCGCCGAAGGCGAGCACGAGGACGACGAGCGTCAGCGGCAGGAGCCGCTTCTCCCCGTCCGCGCTGTCGCGGGTGACCACCGTGCGCACGTCGAGGTCGAGCGGGGCGCGCCCCGTCACCCGTGCGCGATACCGCGCCCCCTCGGGGAGCCGCGCCATCGTCTCACGGACGGTCGTCCGGACGGGCACCACGAGCGCCCCCGCGCTGTCGCCGCGCGTGGCCTCGAGCGCCACGATCGCGAAGGTCGAGCGGCGGTCGCTGCTGAGGAAGGTGGAATCGCCGGTGGAGGGAAAGGACACGACGCCGCGGACGTACGCCAGCCGGTCGAGCGTGGCGAGCAGCGTGTCGAGCGCGGCCCGCGGGGCCGGCTCGTCGAACGGCGCCGGCGCTTCGAGCGTCACCGCGAAAAATTCGCCGATCGGCCGGCTGAACCGCCCGACGAGCAGATCCTCGGTCCGCGACGCCTCGGTCTCGCGCTCGCTTCCGCCCCGGATGTTGAGGAGCGACGGCGTCGCGGGGGCCCGGACCGCCGCGACCGCGCCGATCACCGCCCATGCCACCAGCACCGCCCAGCGCCAGCGCACCAGCGCCCGGGCGAATCCGTCCATCAGGCTCAGAATGTCCCCCCCCCCGGAGGCCCGGCCGCTCGAAGTGGCAAAATGTTAGACGGCCGGGGGTTTCGGCGCCAGCCGGGTCCACCGCTAGCGGCTGGAGCCGAGTGGCCTGCATATTGATATCATGCGGCGCCCTTTGCTCCCCCTCGTCACCCTTGGCCTCCTCGCCATCGTCCTCGCGGACCGGGCGTCCGATGCTCTGGGGCGCCATCTGGCCGCCGCCGAGCCCGTAGCCAGGGAGATTCGGAGCGCCACGCCGGACATCGGCCGGCGGTCGGCCGGTGCCGGGGCGGCGCCCGCCGCTCGCGAGGCCGAGACCTCGGCCGGGGAGGCCCGGCGGGCCCGCCTGGCCGCCCGCGAGGCTCTTTCACGGGAGGCCGGCTCGACCTACCTCGACTCGCTGATTCTCAGCACCGATTCCGTGGTGCGCCGGTGGCCGGACCGCTGGGGGTCGCCGATCCGGGTGGCGATCGTGGAGGGCGGCGCCCCGAGCTGGACGCCGCAGATGGCGGGATACGTTCGCACGTCGCTCGAGCGCTGGGAGGGACTCGGGATCGGAGTGCGGTTCGCCGTCGTCCCCGACACGAGCCGGGCCGACATCCTGGTGCGCTGGATCGACCACTTCGATTTCGACCGTGCCGGCCAGACCGACCTCACCTGGGATCAGTCCGGCCGGGTGCGGCGAGCCCTCATCCTGCTCGCGCTCCGGACCAACACGGGCGTCGTGCTGCCCGACGACGCGCTCCTGTCGGTGGCGGTGCACGAGACCGGACACGCGATCGGCCTGCCGCACTCGGCCGACTCGAACGACGTCATGTTCCCCGCCACCCGCACCGGAACGCTCTCCGATCGTGACCGCCGTACGGCGGCCGTGCTCTACCGACTGCCGCCCGGGCCCGTCCGCGACGCGCCCGAGGAAACGCGGTAGACGTCGAGCCGCCGGATCACCTCCGCGGCAAAGTCGGCGTAGCGCTGCAGGCCCTTGAACGGGAAGCGCTCGTCCCAAGCGTCGTCGGGCATGTGGTACCTTCCCCAGAGCGCCGATCGCAGGCTGTCCGACGCCGTCACGCTCAACCCCTCGTATGGCCCGTCTCCCGGCACGAAGAACACCGCCGGCACGCCGTGCCGCAGGAACGGGAAGTAGTCCGAGCCGGGTGACGGTGGTGCCAGCGTCGCGTCCCATCCCTCGCGCCGCGCCGCCTGGCGGACCAGCTCGACCAGGGCGCTCCCCTCGAGCCCGGCGATTCTCCACGAGCGCGGCCGGGCGGCGGGAGCGTTCGCGTCGAGGTTCACCACCCCGGCGATGCGCTCGAGCGGCCAGAGCGGGTGGGTGACGAAGTAGTCGCTTCCGAGGAGCCCGTGCTCCTCGCCCGTGGAGAAGAAGAGCAGGAGCGAGTGCCCGAGCCCCGCGGCCCCGCGCCGGCGCTCGCGGGCGAACGCCTCGCCGATGCCGAGCGCCATTGCCACGCCGGCCGCGTTGTCGGAGAAGCCGTTGTAGATCGAGTCGCCGGCGGCGTTCGGCACGCCCACGCCGAGATGGTCGTAGTGCGCGGACACGATGATCGCGCGCTCGGCGGCGGCTCCCCGGCCGCGGAGCAGGCAGGCGACGTTGCTCGCCTGGGCCGGCCGCGTGGTCGTCTCGACCCGCACGTCCGCCCGCCACCCGGGCAGCTCGCGCGGCGACGGGAGCCCGGCGGCCAGGCCGTTCAGGTAGGCGTCATTCCACGAGCCCGAGCCCACGCCGGTGAGTGGCTTGTAGAGCGTGACCGTCATCCGGGGGCCCGCGAGCGCGGCGGGGAGCGGCGGGATGAACGAGGAGCGCACGGTCGAATCGCCGAGATAGAGCCGCGCGTCGCCGCGCGTCTGTCGAAACAGGCGGTAGCGCCGGGCATCGTCGATCACCTGGATGACGCCGACCGCGCCGCGCGCGAACAGCGTGTCGGCGGCCTCGCCGTCGCGCCCGAACTCGCCCCGGAGCAGCGCGACCTTACCCTGGAGTGGGGGCAGGTCGCTCCGCCGGAACAGGATCTCCCGGGCCCGGCCCACGTAGGCCAGCTCGCCGGAGAATCCCCGCAGCGTCCGCGCGGTGCCGACGTCGGGAATGAAGTCCTCCCAGACCGCGAACGTCGTGTCCACGCCCGGGCCGGTGATGCGGATCGTGGTGCCGCCGGGCACGATGGTTGCCTGCGTGAGCGGCAGCTCCTGGGCGAAGCCGGCCTCGGTCACCGGCGTGAAGCCGAGGCGGCGGCATTCGGACGCCAGATAGGCCGCCGCGGCCCGGCCGCCCTCCGTGCCGGTGCCCCGGCCGAGCAGGGCGTCGCTCGCCAGGAACGACGCGGCGGCGCGGAGGGTGAGGGTGTCCACGAACGCAGCGGCCGGCCGGCTCCCGAGCGGCGGCACCGGGCCTGGGGCCGGGCCGCCACAGGCGAGCGCCGCCAGCGACGCAGGGGCCAACCATGACGACAGGGCGGAGCATTGCATGGGCGCAATCACGTGGCGTGCGGGAATCATGTGCGGGGCAGTGGCCGTGACTCTCGGTACTACCCCGGCCGGGGGGCAATCGTTCGCCCAGATCGATGCCGCGGTCCGCGACGGCATCCGGAAGGGGATCTATCCCGGCGCCGTCGTGGTGATCGGGCGGCGCGACTCGCTGCTGTACGCCCGGGGCTACGGGCACTTCATCTGGAGCCCCTCCTCCCGTGTGCCCGACCCCGACTCGACCCTCTGGGACATCGCGTCGATCACCAAGGTGGTGAGCACCGCCGGCGTGGCAATGCGGCTGGTGGATCAGCATCGGCTCGATCTCGACGCGCCGGTGCGCCGCTACCTTCCCCGCTTCGCCGGCGGCCTCAAGAATCAGGTGACCGTGCGCATGCTGCTCGACCACACGAGCGGGCTCAAGAGTTACGTCCCCTTCTACGTGAAGGCGCGCGGCAGCCGGGCCCGCGCGATCGCTCTGCTGTACGCGGAGCCGCTGGTTCGCGCCCCCGGCGACAGCGCGGAGTACAGCGACCTCAACGCCCTCTTCCTCGGACTCGTCGTGGAGCAGGTGGCCGGCATGCCCCTCGATCGGCTCGCTACGCATGAGGTGTTCGGCCCGCTCGGCATGACGCAGACGATGTACAAGCCCGCTCCCTCGCTCAAGCCGCGGATCGTGCCGAGCGGGATCTGGCGCGGCACCCCCGTCCCCGGCGACGTCAACGACCAGAACGCCGTTGCCATGGGTGGGGTGGCCGGACACGCGGGCGTATTCTCGACCGGGAAGGACCTGGCGCGATACGCCCAGGCGTGGCTGGCGGGCGGCGCCGGGCCCCGAGGAGCGTGGGTCGGCGGCGAGACAATGCGCCGGTTTCTCGTGAAGGGACCCCGCAGCGGATCACGGCTGCTCGGCTGGGATACGCGAGAGGTCCGGCCCGACGAGCCGAGCGTCTTCGGAACGCTGGTCAGCGATGCGGCCTACGGTCACACCGGATTCACCGGCACCGAGCTGTGGATCGATCCCGCGCGCGATCTGTTCCTGGTGTTCCTCACCAACCGGGTCTTCGACCCGCGGATCCGCGAGTCGATCAAGGAGCTCAAGGTCGTTCGTGCGGCGCTGAGCGACGCGACCGTTCGCCTCGTGCCCCACGGCTGCGGGCAGGAGCTGGTGGCCCGCTGCTAGCACTCGAACCGGTACAGGCCCCAGAGGCCGGGCCGCGCGTTTAGCTTTAGGGCATGACCGACACCATTCCCGGGGCCGCCGTCCCCACGCCCGACACCGTCCGCAAGGCGCTCCGCGCCGTCAAGGACCCGGAGCTCAACCTCAACATCATCGATATCGGGCTGGTCTACGACATCGAGGTGAGCGAGGCGGGAGAGGTCCACGTCCGGATGACCCTGACCAGCCCCGGCTGTCCCGCCGGTACCGAGATCATCGACGACGTGAAGAAGGTGGCGGCGGATCTGGAGGGGGTACAGGGCGTGGAAGTCGAGCTGGTGTGGGAGCCGTACTGGACCCCGGACAAGATGGATCCTCGGGTGCGGGCGTTTCTGGGGTTCTGACCGGACGGCTCCGGCGCCTCCTTACCCGCCGGACACCGCCACCCCGTCCGCCGGACCCGTTGCCGCAGGTGTCTGCGCCGCCGCCAGCAGCTCCGCCCCGATCTCCCGTAACTGCCACCGCCTGAGCTCCGGCAACGCCCCCAGCCCTTCCACGCTGTCCGGGTTCGCCCTCGCAATCGCCTCCAGCGTCCCATTCGGGCACAGCACCCCCGGCGCCAGCTCGAGCCGGACGGCGAGCTGGTTCCGCGCCGCCTTGAGCCGCTCCAGCCGAGTCTCGAAGGCTGGGTCGTAGGGGCGGCGGGGTGGCCGCTCCACCCGCGGCAGCTCGCCGTCGGGGGTCTCGAGCCCCCGCTTGACGGCGGCCAGCAACTCGCGGCCGCGCCGCTCCGCCTGCTCCGCCCCGATACCTCGGATCGCCTTGAGCGCGGTCATATCGCCCGGCGGCTGGCGGGACATCGTGAGCATCGGCTCGTTGCTCAGGATCCGGAACGTCGCGCGGTCGGTGCGTTGGGCCACCTCCTCGCGCCACCCGTGCAGCTCGCGGAGGATGGCGAGCTCCCGGCCCTTGAGCGCCTTGGCGCCCTTGAGCCGGAGAAAGCCGGGCTCGCCCTCGGGCGGGCTCCAGCGAATGTCGTCGAGCAGCGCGAACTCCTCCGCGGCCCAGGCCAGCCGCCCGCGCTCCTCGAGCTGCGCCTTGAGGATGTCGCGCAGCCTGGGCAGGTAGCGGGTATCCGATGCGGCGTACTCGAGCATCTCGGGCGAGAGCGGCCGGGCCGACCAGTCGGCCCGCTGAAAGCGCTTGTCGAGGCGGACGCCGAGGTATTTCTCCAGCAGCGCCGCAAGGCCCACGCCCGGCTCGTTCAGCAGCTGGGCCGCGACCCGCGTATCGAAGATCTCGGTCGCGTGGAAGCCGTACTCGCGGTCGAGCAGCCGCAGGTCGTAGTCCGCGTCGTGGAAGACGATCTCGACCGCCGGATCGGCCAGCGCCGCGGCGAGCGGCGCCAGACTCTCGACCGCCAGGGGGTCCACCACGGCGGTCTCCTCGCGCGAGCTGATCTGCAGGAGGTACACCCGGTCGATGAACCGGTGGAAGCTGGCGGCCTCGGTGTCGACGGCCAGGAGCGGCTCGCCGCGGAGGCGCGCGAACAGCGCCTCCAGTTCGGCCTGCGACTGGATCAGCGGGACGGCCGGGGTCACTCGGACCGCGACACCAGGTCGAGACCGGCCGCGATCTCGTCGAGCGCTTTCGAGAGGGTCTTGTAGAACTCGGCGTCGGGCTGCGGCGTCCCGCCCGTCGCCGCGTCCATCTGGAGCTTGCGGGCGAGCCTGGCGGCGTGCCGGATGTAGTCGGTCGCGGGCTTCATAGGGCGGTAGGGCGGCGAGGGCGCGGAGGACGGAGGATGGATCTCCGTGGGGTCGTGGGAAGTGTAGCCGTGCGTCCGAGTTTTTGCTCGCCTATCTTCTTCTCACCATGCTCACGCCCTCCGACATCGACCTCACCGTCTATCCCGACGAGTGCGACGCGTTCGGCCACCTCAATCAGGCCTCGTTCCTGAGCCTCTTCGAGCGCGCCCGATGGGAGATGCTGGCGCGCGGGCCGGGCATGGACGTCTTCACCCGGGCAGGGGCGTGGCCCGCGGTCCGGAAGACCGTCATCGACTACCACGCCGCGGCGTTCCCCGGCGACGTGCTCCGGTTCCACCAGGCGGTCACGCACCACGGGCGCACCAGCTTCACCATGCGCCAGACAGCGCGGCGGGTGAGCGACGACACGCTCATCGCCACCGCCGAGTTCGTCTTCGTCTGTATCGGCCGGGACGGCCGGCCGGTACCCATTCCGCCGGGCTTCGGCGAGTTCATGAGCGCCCGGAGGCCGAGCGGCGACGCCCGGCACCTCACGGTCAACGGGGTGAGCCTGGCCGTAGAAACCCGCGGCGAAGGACCCGCGGTGCTGTTCGTCCACGGCTACCCTCTCAACCGCACCATCTGGCGCGACCAGATCGACGGACTCGAGGGGTATCAGCGGATCGCGCCGGACCTGCGTGGGATGGGGCAGTCCGACGCCCCCGATCTCGGCTACGGCATGGGGATCTACGCCGATGACCTCGCCGCGCTGCTCGACGCCGTCGGCGTGGACGAGGTCGTGCTCTGCGGGCTGTCGATGGGGGGCTACGTGGTCTTCGAGTTCCTGCGGCGCTGGCGGCATCGCGTCCGGGCGGTGATCCTGATGGATACCCGCGCGGAGGCCGACGGGGCCGAGGCGCGCCGCGCCCGGGACGCCGCCGCGGCCGCCGCGCGCGAGGGCGGCGCCGACGCCATCGCCGAGGCCATGCTCCCCAGGCTGCTGGCGTCCACAACGGGGGAACGAGCGCCGGAGATCGTGGAGCGGATCCGGGAGATGATCGCGGCGACCCCGGTCGCGGGCATCGTCGGCGCGCTCGCCGCCATGCGCGACCGGCACGACAGCACCGGGCTGCTGCCGACCCTGGCCGGGGTGCCGGCGCTCGTCATCGTCGGGGAGGAGGACGTCATGACGCCGCCCGACGGAGCGCGCCGCATGGCGGCGGCGATTCCGGGCGCGCGCCTCGTCGTCGTCCCGGGCGCGGGGCATTTGCCCCCCGTCGAGCGCCCCGCCGAGACGACCGCCGCGATCCTCGAATTTCTCCGCGTCGCGGGGTGAAACCTTTTCCACCCCGGCCGCGTTCTGGGATCAGCGGCGCGACACGCTCCCTTGTGTCCCCGCTGATGGTCCTCCCATCACGGCTCCGGAATCGCGGCCAGGCAGTTCGATTCCGGGGTCGCTCCCCGTTCGGCTGGGCTCAGGAGTGCGGGACATAGCGGGTCGGATCGCAGGCGGTCGGGATGAAGGATGCGGGTGAACGAAAGAGGGGCTCCCATGACGGGAGCCCCTTTGCGTTGGCGCGTTGTCGGCGGCTCGCGTGCGGCCGCTAGCGTGCGGCCGCTAGCGTTGGGGCCGGCCCGGGGGGCTGTCGCCGTTGAAGACTTCCTTGTTCTTCTCGACGAAGGCCGTCATGTTCTCCGGCACGTCCTCCTCGGGAAAGATGGCGGTCACCGGGCACTCGGGCTCGCACGCGCCGCAGTCGATGCACTCGTCGGGGTGGATGTACAGCTGGTCCTCGCCCTCGTAGATGCAGTCCACCGGACAGACGTCGACGCACGCGCGATCCTTAACCCCAATGCATGCCTCGACGATCACGTACGTCATTGCGCCCCGTCCTCCAAGAATGGCCGATGTCAGCCGCGCGCCGGACCCGGGCGCGACTCGGAGTAGGTATACGAAGGTGCGTGGGGTGGCGCAAGGGGTGGTGACACCTGCCCGCTCCGGTTCGCCGCCTCGGAGAACCGACCGGCTACAGCAGCCCCGTAAGTGGCGTGGCGTAGCTGGTATTGCGGTCCTCGGCCGGGCCGTATCGGCCATCGGCGCCGTGCAGACGGTGCCACTCCTCGCGCAGACAGAAGGGATCGAGCCCCTGCGGACGGTCCACGGCCAGGACGCCGTCGAGGTGGTCGATCTCGTGCTGGACCAGCTCCGCCCGGTCGCCCTCGAGATCCACCTCGTGCCACTCTCCTTTCGGATCCTGATACTTGAGGCGGAGCCGGTGCGCGCGGGACACCCGCACGAGAAGGTTGGGAAAGGAGAAGCAGTCGTCCCAGACCTCGAAGTCTTCGTTCCCGACGTCCACGATCTCCGGGTTGATCAGGGTCCAGGGCTGCTCCATCTCACAGTGGATCATTCGTACGGGCGCCCCGATCTGGGGGGCCGCGATGGCCCGTCCGTTGCCGAAGCGCGACTGCCAGTCCTGGAGCGTCTCCCGCATGTCGTCCACGATGACCCGAACCGCCGTGGAGCGGGGCTTGGTGATCGGCTCGCACCTGGCGCGAAGAATCGGATCGCCCAGGAGCCGGATGCGATGGATGGTCATCAAGCACGTGCCTTTCCGCGGCAGTTGCTGGCGGGGAGGTGTCCTGCAATCTGCCCATAATATGGGAGTTAAGAGGCCTCCCGGCCAGCGGGGCGCGTCAGTCTGACATGAAAATAGGAGTAGTAGTTCATACTGATAATGGCAAATGTCTATCCATCCCCGCCGTGTTGAGCCTTGATAGAGGTGCGATTTAGCAAGCTTGTGTCATGGGCTCCGCAGCCCAGTCTGCCGCCGGCGATGTGAACCGGTCCCCGAATCGGTCGGGAAGACGCTGGCTGAAGGATCTAACTGTTGATACGATAAGAAATTATGCTTTTGCACCAATAATCTGGTTCAAATTGACAATCCCGACCATTTTACTTACCATTCCCCACAATGGGTACCTCCTTCCCCCTCGCCCCCACCGCCGCTGGCCTGCACGGGCACAAAGGCCTGCGCGGTGCGCTGCTGCTCCAGCTCAAGCGGGAGCGTCGCCTGACCGCGAAGACGTTGGCCGTCCGGCTCGGAGTGTCGTTGAACGCCGTGCGCCATCATCTGAAGGAGCTTGAGGCGGACGCGGTTGTCGAGTACGAGCGCGAGCATCGGGGCGTCGGCGCGCCGGCGTTCGCCTACCGCCTGACCCCGACGGGTGAGGCGTTGTTTCCGCGCCGCTACGGCGAGACGCTGACCGCCCTGCTCGACCACGTGGTGGAGCGCGACGGGCGGGACGCCGCGGTGGCGCTGCTCGAGGCGCACTTCGCGGGGTTGACCCGGCGCCTGCGGGTCGAGCTGGCCGGCGCCTCTCCCGTCGAGCGGCTCCACGTCCTGGGCCGGGTGCTCTCGGACGAGGGGTACATGGCCGAGGTGACGGCGGGCGAAGCCGACGGCACCCTCACCGAACACAACTGCGCCATTCCCGCCGTGGCGCAGCGATTCCCCGAGATCTGCGCCGCGGAGGCGCGATTCCTCGCCGACGTCCTCGAGGCCGAGGTGGTTCGCCGGGAGCACATGCTCCGCGGCTGCAGTGCCTGCGAATATCACGTGCGGTTCAAGCCCGCTCAGGAGAACTCATGAGCTCGTCCGTCGAGAGCCTGGTCAACAAGGAATACAAGTACGGCTTCGTCACCGACATCGAGTCGGACGTCGCGCCGAAGGGGTTGAGCGAGGACACCGTGCGCCTCATCTCCGCCAAGAAACAGGAGCCCGCGTGGCTGCTCGAGTGGCGATTGAAGGCGCTGCGCGGCTGGCAGAAGATGTCCGAGCCGCACCACTGGCCGAACGTCACCTACACGCCGGTGGACTATCAGGCCATCAGCTATTACTCGGCCCCGCGGACGCAGAAGCCCCTCGGAAGCCTCGACGAGGTGGATCCGAGGCTGCTCGACGCCTACACCAAGCTCGGCATCCCGCTCAGCGAGCAGAAGCTCCTGGCGGGCGTGGTCGCGGTGGACGCCATCTTCGACAGTGTGTCGGTCGGGACCACGTACAAGGCCAAGCTCGGCGAGCAGGGCATCATCTTCTGCTCCTTCGGCGAGGCGGTCCGCGAGCATCCCGAGCTGGTGCGGAAGTATCTGGGCTCCGTCGTGCCGGCCAGCGACAACTTCTTCGCCGCGCTCAACGCGGCGGTCTTCAGCGACGGGTCGTTCGTCTACATCCCCAAAGGCGTGAAGTGCCCGATGGAGCTGTCGACCTACTTCCGCATCAACACCGCCGAGACGGGCCAGTTCGAGCGGACGCTGATCGTCGCCGACGAGGGCGCGTCGGTGAGCTACCTGGAAGGCTGTACCGCGCCCAAGCGCGACGAGAACCAGCTCCACGCCGCCGTGGTCGAGCTCGTGGCCCTGGACAACGCCAGCATCAAGTACTCGACGGTGCAGAACTGGTACGCGGGGGACGAGAAGGGCGTGGGCGGCATCTACAACTTCGTGACCAAGCGCGGCAAGGCGGGCGCCAACGCCAAGATCTCCTGGACCCAGGTCGAGACCGGCTCGGCGATCACCTGGAAGTATCCGAGCGTCATCCTCCAGGGCGACAACTCGGTGGGCGAGTTCTACTCCGTCGCCGTGGTGAACGGCCGGCAGCAGGCCGACACCGGCACCAAGATGATCCACCTCGGCAAGAATACCCGCAGCACGATCGTCTCGAAGGGCATCTCCGCCGGCCAGGGCCAGAACAGCTACCGCGGCCTGGTGAAGGTGCTGCCGAAGGCGGAGGGGGCGCGCAACTACACCCAGTGCGACTCGATGCTGATCGGGAATCGCTGCGGGGCGCACACCTTCCCGTACATCGACGTCCAGAACTCGTCCTCCTCGACCGAGCACGAGGCCTCGACCTCGAAGATCGGCGAGGACCAGATCTTCTATCTGAAACAGCGCGGGCTGAACACCGAAAACGCGATCTCGATGATCGTGAACGGCTTCTGCAAGGAAGTGTTCAAGGAGCTGCCCATGGAATTCGCGGTGGAAGCGCAGAAGCTGCTCGGGATCAGCCTCGAAGGCAGCGTCGGTTAACCCAGGGAGACGATACGGTGCTGGAAATCAGAGACCTCCGCGCGAGCGCGGGCGACCAGGAAATCCTCCGCGGCATCAACCTCACGGTCAACGCGGGCGAGGTGCACGCGGTGATGGGCCCGAACGGCTCCGGCAAGAGCACGCTGGCCCAGGTGCTCGCCGGGCATCCGTCCTACGTGGTGACCGGCGGCTCGGTGCTCTACCGCGGGGAGGACCTTCTCGACCTCGAGCCCGAAGCGCGCGCGCAGGCCGGCGTCTTTCTCGCGTTCCAGTATCCGGTGGAGATCCCGGGCGTCACCAACGCCTACTTCCTGCGCGCGGCCTACAACGAGATCCGCAAGGCGAACGGCCAGGAGGAAGTGGACTCGATGGACTTCCTCGACCTGCTCGAATCGAAGCTCAAGATGGTCGAGTGGGAGCCTGCCATCATGAGCCGGGCGGTCAATGCCGGATTCTCGGGCGGCGAGAAGAAGCGGAACGAGATCCTCCAGATGGCGGTGCTCGAGCCCCGGCTCGCCATCCTGGACGAGACCGATTCGGGCCTCGACATCGACGCTCTCCGGATCGTGGCGGCCGGTGTCAACAAGCTTCGGCGGCCCGACAACGCGACCATCGTCGTGACCCACTATCAGCGGCTGCTCAACTACATCGTGCCCGATTACGTGCACGTGCTGTCGAACGGGCGGATCGTGAAGTCCGGCGGCAAGGAGCTCGCGCTCGAGCTGGAGGCCCGCGGATACGAGTGGCTCGAAGAGACGGCGGGAGCCGCGTCATGACCGAGACGTTCGTGCAGGCGTTCGAAACCCGCGCCGGGACCGCCACCGTGGAGCGGCCCGAATGGCTCGAGCCGATCCGCCGGGCGGCGATGGAGCGGTTTGCGCGTACGGGCTTTCCCGCGGCCCGGGACGAGGAATGGCGGTTCACGCCCATCGGCCCGATCGTGCAGGGGACGTGGCGGCCCGCCGCGGCCGGTGGAGAGGAGGTCACCCGCGACCAGCTGGCGCCCTTCGTGTTCGGCCACCCCGACTGGACCACGCTGGTGTTCGTGAATGGGAGCTACCAGGAGTCGCTGAGCTCGGTCGGCCCCCTGCCGGCGGGCGTCCGCGTGGCCAGTCTGGCCGACGCGCTTCGCTCGGACGGCGCGCTGCTGGAGGGCCATCTGGCGCGCCACGCACCGGTGGACGGCTCGGCGTTCACGGCTCTCAATACCGCCTTCCTGGCCGAAGGGGGCGTGGTGCACGTCGGCGCTGGCGCCGACCTCGCCGCGCCGGTGCACCTACTCTACGTCACGACCGCTGCCGCGGGCGGGACCGTGTCGCATCCCCGGAATCTGCTCGTGGTGGAGCGCGGCGCGCGCGCGTCGGTCATCGAGAGCTACGTGACGCTCGCGCCGGGCCAGACCTACTGGACCAACCCGGTCACCGAGGTGGCGGTGGCGGCGGGCGCGTGGGTGGAGCACACCCGCATCCAGCGGGAGAGCGAGCGCGCATACCACGTGGCCCTCACCCATGTGGACCAGGCGCGGGACAGCCACTATCGCTCGTTCTCGCTGGCCATGGGGGCGGCACTGGCGCGGCACAACCTGCACGTGCGGCTCAACGACGAGAACATCGAGACCCTGATGTACGGGCTCTACCTCACCCGGGGCGAGCAGACCTCGGATACCCACACCGCCATCTACCACGACCAGCCGAACTGCCGGAGCTGGGAGGTCTACAAGGGCATCCTCGACGGGCGGTCGCGCGCCGTGTTCAACGGCAAGGTGTTCGTGAAGCCCGAGGCGCAGAAGACCGACGCGAAGCAGACCAACCGCAACCTGCTCCTGACCGACGATGCCCGGGTGGACACCAAGCCCCAGCTCGAGATCTTCGCGGACGACGTCAAGTGCACCCACGGCGCGACCGTCGGCCGGCTGGACGAGGTCGCCCGGTTCTACGCCCGGAGCCGCGGC
>JBBQDU010000029.1:0-20240 GCA_038320055.1 Gemmatimonadales bacterium
CCTCCTGCCCCAGCAGTCCGCGGCGGGTCGCGTAGCGCACCAGCTCCTCCGCGTCCTGAACCTGGAACTCCGCCAGGCGGGCACCAGCCCGGATGATGTTGCCGAGCGCGTCCGCCACGGGACTGCGCAACACATTGGCGATGCCGGGCAGCGTTTCGAGCAGGGTCGAGATCTGGGAACCACCGAGTTCAGACACCACGCCTCCCTCCGGGCCTGCAGAAGTGCGGGGCGCGTGTGAGCGCGCCCGGGCGAAGGCCGAATCTTCGCACGGCGGCTGCCGTCGCGCTAGTAGTTTGTATCACTACTTCGTCAATATTTGTGACCAGAAACGAAACAACCCCGCCGGTCCAGCGCGGGGCTGATTCAGTAAAGCACTGAGGGACAAATGGTTGGGTTACTGGATCAGCAGTTCGCCTCGCATGTCGTAGGCGCGGTGGGGAAGGCAGTAGAACCGGTATCTCCCCGCCGGCACCATCGGGACGACCAACCGAAAGTCCTTACCGGTGGCCGTCAGGAGGGGGCTGCTCAACTCGCCGGCGCGGCCCTGTAGGGCGGTGTTGAACGCCCCGCGCACCCCCGAGGACATTCCGGCTTCCTCGAACACGATGCTGTGAGGCGCTCCGCTGGCCACCCGGAACACCACCACATCGTTGGCACGCACGGCCAGCCGGGCGGGCTCGAATCGGAAGTCGTGCTTGTCCGCGTTGGCGATGAGGCGCACCTCGTGGACCGTCTGGGCGGCAGCGGGAGTCGCGCCCCCAAGGATTGTGACCAGCGTCACACCGAGAGCCGTGGCCATGTGTCTCATTGCGAGCGCCCTCCCCTTGGGGGTCCATCCGTACCTTTGCGCACCCGGCGAGCATCCGGTAAATTGAGGCATAAGGTGGGATAGCCACTTCCGTGCCACCATATCCCGCCGGAAGGGCCGACTGTGGGACGTCGGGGGATCAAGGAATTTCGCGCGCCTGAGGCCCTGATTCTGATCGCTGCGGATCGGGACCAGAAACCGCTGGTGTGTCCCTCCTGTGAGTCCAGCGAGGTCGAGCGCATACCCGGACGATCATCCGCCGAAGATGCGCAGGGCGGGAGGGTGACCCTGCATTGCGTCGCCTGCGGACGCACCGCCGCCTACATCCCCCGGACCCTCAACCGTTCGTCCCTGCCCGAGGCTCCCCGCCACGTCTAGTTGCGCGACGCCTACCTGGGCTCCGTAAAGATCCGGCCCCAGCGGACGGCGGTCAGGAACGGGAGCGACTTCCAGCTGTTCTGATCGTAGCTGAAATACACCACCAGCGGGCGCCCCCGCACGTTGGCCCTCGGCAGGAACCCCCAGTAGCGGCCGTCGTAGGAGCTGTCGCGGTTGTCGCCCATCATGAAGAGCGAGTCGCGCGGCACCACGATCGGGCCCCAGTCCTGGAGATCCGGTTGATAGGCGGCCGTATCCCGCTGCACGAGATGCGGCACCTGCCATTCGCGCATCTTGGCGCGCTGGATCGGATCTTCCGAGCGGCGCGCATCGCCGTGAATGACGTACGGCTCATCGACGCGGCGACCGTTCCGGAACAGCTGTCCCGCCTCCATCGAGAGGGTGTCGCCCGGAACGCCGATCAGCCGCTTCACGACCTTGAGCCCTTCCTCCTCCACCGAATCGAACACCAGGACGTCGTTGCGCACGGGCTCCCGGACCGCGGGCAGGCGCGTGTGAATCAGCGGCACCTCCGCCCCATAGAGCGCCTTGTTGACGAACAGGAAGTCGCCGATCAGCAGGGTGTTCTCCATGCTGCCGGACGGGATCCGGAACGCCTCGACCAGGAATGTCCGCAGGAAGAACCAGACGACCAGGGCGACGACGATCGACTTCGTCCACTCCCACGCCCAGATGACGGCCGAGCGTGAGCGAGCGGGAGGCCCGCCCGCGCCCGAAGGTCGCGACGGGCCGGCGGAGGAGGAAACGTTGGTGCTGCGCGCGGTCATGCCCGGGTCCGTGAGTGGGAAAGGTCAAGTATAACGGGGCGGACCGGTCAAACGACCTCGCTGAGCGCCGCCAGGACCTTGGCCGGATGCGTGGCGGCGTTCGGCACGCGCGCCCAGTGGCGCCGCACCGCGCCGTCCGGACCGATCCAGACGGTCGACCTGATCACTCCCACCACCTTGCGGCCGTACATGGTCTTTTCGCCGTACGCACCGTAGGCCCGCATGACGCTCCGGTCGGGATCGGACAGGAGCGTGAACGGCAGCCGGTACTTGGCGGCGAATCGCTCGTGGGAGGTCGCGTCATCGGCCGACACGCCCAGGACGGCCACGCCGAGCCGGCGCAGGTCGTCCCACGCGTCACGGAAGCCGCAGGCCTCCTTGGTGCAGCCGGGCGTGTCGTCCTGGGGATAGAAATAGACGATGACGTGCTTCCCTCGAAAGTCGTCGAGCGCGACCCGGCGGCCGGCGGGATCGTTCAGCACGAACGCGGGGGCCTTCTCGCCAGGCTCGAGCACGAACACCTCCGGGTGCGGGTCAGCTCTCCTGTGCCCTGACCGGCGCCCGATCGACGACGGTAGGGCTGACGGGAGCGCCCTCGCCCAGGCGCTCCTGGCCGCCCACCACCACCTGCTCGGCGGCCTCCACGCCGGAGCGCGCCTCGACGAAGCCTGGGGTTCGGACGCCGAGGTCCACCTGCCGGCGGGTGGCCTTGCCGTCGGCCACGACCCAGACGTAGGTGGAGCCCTGCAGGGCGATGACGGCGTCCTCCGGGATGACGACAGCGCTCGGACGCACGGCGGTGGCGAGCCGGGCTTCGATGAACATGCCGGGCTGCAGCTCCCGCTTTGCGTTCGAGGTCAGCGCCTTCACCGTGATGGTCCGCCCCGGAAGCTGCACGACCGGATCGACGAAATCCACTCGACCGGTGAACTCGCGGCCCCGCAGGGCAGCCACGCGGAACGTCACTTCCTGTCCGATCTTCAGCCGGCCGGCGTAGCGCTCGGGCACGTCGAAGGCGGCGCGCTGCGGCGAGACGGTCTGCAGGGTCAGGAGCCGGGTGTCGGTGGTCACGTAGTCCCCCAGGCTCACGAAGCGCTGGCCGACGACGCCGGCGAACGGCGCCCGCACGATGGTCCGCGCGAGCCGAACCGCCAACAGCTGGAGCTGCGCCGCGTTGCTACGCGCCGTCGCCTCGGCCCGCTCGAGCTCCGACTGCGAGGAGGCCTTCTGTGCCAGCAGATCGCGCGTGCGCGCCAGCGACTGGCTCGCGAGATCACGGTCCGCCTCGGCCCGCGCCACCTGGGCCTTGAGCTCGGCGTCGTCCACCTTGAAGAGCGGCGTGCCCCGCGCCACCGCCGCGCCTTCCCGCACGAGGATCTGCACGATCCGCCCCTCGACGTCCGGGCGAAGCTCGATGGACTGCAGCGCCTCGACCTGGCCGGTGGCGACAATGGCGTCCACGACCGTATCGGACCGGGCCATGGCCACCTCGACCGGCATGGCCGGAGGACCGCCCCCCTGACCACCGTCGCCGCCGCCGGGCGCGCCGGCCGAGTCCGCCTTGCCGCACGCGGTGAGCGCCGCGACCAGCAGCAGCGCGGAAACCGTCGCCTTCGACAAACCATGCGTCGCTGTCACGGTACGTCCCCATTCGGGAAGAGTCGGCGGCCGAGGATCGCCTCGAGGCCCGCGAGCGCCAGCCGCGCGGCGTAGCGGGCCTGCACCAGATCGGCCTCGGACTGGGTGAGGCGGAGCTGGGCGTCGAGCACGTCGAGAATCGTGGTGGAGCCGGCCCGGTACCGCGATTCCTGCACCCGGAAGTTCTCCCGCGCCACCAGCACGCCGGTCGTGGAGAGCGCCGTCGTGGCGCGCGCCGTCCCGTAGGCTTCGACCGCCTGGGTGACATCGGGCCGGGCCGCTCGCTCCAGATCGGCGCGAATGGCGCGCGCGACCTCGCGATTGACGCGCGCCTGCGAGACGGCGAGCTCGCGTCGGCCATCGTCCCAGATCGGGAGCGAAACCGTGAGCGAGAGCGCCGAGACGTTCCGGGCGCTGGGGAAGAAGCTGTCGTCGAAGCGCAGGTGCGTCCCCGCCACGGTCACCTGCGGCAGGTAGCGCCCGCGCTCGCCCTTGAGGAACGCGGAGGCGCCGCGCTCGCTGGCGCGCGCCGCGCGGTATTGCGGCCCCTGAGCCAGGGCCAGCTCGACCGCGTCGTCCAGGCCGATCGGCAGCTCCGGCAGCCCGGTTGTGTCCACCGGCTCGGCGTCCACGGGGCCGGCCTCGCCGATCCGCCGGCCGAGCTGCAACCGGGACACGGTGAGCGCGGCGGCGCGGCGGATCTGCTCGGTGCGCGCCTGCGTCAGCTCGAGCACCAGCTGGAGCGAGTCGCTCTGCACCGCGGCGCCCGACACGACGCGCGCCCGCGCGACCCCCAGTCCCTCCTCCGCGCGCCGGGTGCGGTCGGCCGCCACGCGCGCGAGCTCCTGGTTCTGGAGCACGGCGTAGTAGTCCGACTCGGTGAGCAGGGCGGTGCGGAAGCGCTGCTCGAGCCCGGTGGCCTCGGCGCCCTCCAGCTCGGCACGGGTGCGGCTCAGGTCGGTGAATTTCCGGAGACTGAACAGGTCGTAGCTGGCGCTGACGGTGGCGTTCACCGCCTCGGCCTGGTTCCGGCCCGTGCCGATGTTGAAGAACTCGGTCGAGTACTTGGTTGCGTCGATGGAGACCGTGAGCGACGGCAGGATGAACACCGCCAACGCGGCCCGGCGGCCCCACTCGGCATTGTCGATCTGGCCGAGCGCGCGGACGTAGTCCGGGTCGAGGCGGGTAGCGCGGGCGATCGCCTGGGGGAGGGTGACGCGCGGGGCGGCGGCGCCGGGCCCGGAGGTCGCGGCCCCTGCGCGAGGCAGAGCGGCGTCTCCCGCGGGCGGCACGGTGTCTCGGGGCGGCGCCGTCACCTGCAGCGCCAGCAATACGCCGAGGATCACTCGGCCTCCGCCGGTGCGAGGGGCCGGTGGGCGGTGTGCGTCCGCCTGGCCACGCGGCTTCGGAGCCCGTCGAAGATCACGTACACCGCCGGTACCACGTACAGAGTCAACAGCGTGGAGAAGAGCACGCCGCCCACGATGGCGTACCCGAGCGGCCGACGGCTGATCGAGCCTGCGCCGAGCCCGAAGGCGATCGGCGTCGCGCCCATGATGGTGGCGACCGAGGTCATCAGGATGGGGCGGAGGCGGATCCGTCCCGATTCCAGCGCCGCCTCGACGGTATCGAGGCCGCGCTCCTTGAGCTGGTTGATGTACTCCACCAGCAGGATCGAGTTCTTGGTCACCAGGCCGATGAGCAGGATCATGCCGATCTGGCTGTACAGGTTGAGAGTGGCGCCGGCCAGCTTGAGCGTGAAGAGCGCCCCCGTCACGGCGAGCGGCACGGCGAGCAGCACGGTGAAAGGATGCACCAGCGACTCGAACTGGCTGGCCAGAACCATGAACACCACGACCAGCGCGAGGATGAACGCGAAATAGAGCGACGAGCCGCTCTCGTCGAGCTCGCGCGACTCGCCGGCAAGCGCGGTGCTGCTGCCCTTGGGCAGCACCTCGGTGGCGATGGCGTTGAGCGAATCGATCGCCTCGCCCAGGGTGAAGCCCGGCGCGAGGCCGGCGGTGAGCGTCGCGGCACGCACCCGGTTGAAGTGGTTGAGCTCGCGCGGGCCCACTCCTTCCCGGATGCTCGCGAGCGCCTCGAGCTTGACCAGCTCGTTGTCCCGCCCGCGGATGTAGAGTCCCGTCATGTCGCTCGGCGTGGCGCGGGCCTGCGGGTCGAGTTGCACGATGACGTCGTACTGCTTGTTGTTTCGCGTGAAAGTGCTGGTCCGGTTCCCGCCGAGGAGCACCTGCAGCGTGGTGGCCACGTCGCCCACCGGGACGCCCAGGTCCTCCGCACGATCGCGGTCGAAGTGGATGGTGAGCTCCGGTTTGTTGACCCGGAGGTCGCTGTCGACGTTGGTGAGCCCCTGCACCTGCCGCGCGCGGGCGAGCAGCGTGTCGTTCCCCCGGACCAGCAGGTCGAAGTCCGGGTTCTGGATGACGAAGTTGACCGGACTCCCCCACCCGAAGGCCGGCGGGTTGTTGGCGAAGGCGAGCACGCCCGGAATCGCGAAGTAGCCCCCCTGCACCTCGCCGATGATTTCCTCCAGCGACCGGGTGCGCTGGTCGAAGTCCACCAGGTTGGTGAAGATGATCCCGCGGCTCACCCCGTCGCCGATGTTGACGACGCTGAAGTAGCTGGCGACGTCCTTGGTTTTGGCGAGCACCGCCTCGGCCCGGCGCTGATAGCCGTCCGTGTAGGCGAGGGAGGCGCCCTCCGGGGCGATGATGATCGAGAAGAACCAGCCCTTGTCCTCCGGCGGCACGAACTCGCGCTTGAGCGACCGGAACACCAGCCCCGCGCCCAAGGTGAGGAGCAGCACCGCCACGACCACGGCCCAGCGCCAGCGCACGGCCCAACGCAGGGTGCGGCCGTACCCGGTGGCGAGGGCGTTGAAGCCGTTCTCCAGCACCCGGTACAGCGCGCCGTGCCGCTGGGGCACCCTGAGGATCTTGGCGCAGAGCATGGGGGTGAGGGTCAGGGCCACGAAGCCGGAAATGACCACCGATCCCGCCACCGCGATGCCGAATTCGTTGAAGAGCCGTCCGGTCGAGCCCTTGAGGAAGGCCAGGGGCGTGAAGACCGCCACCAGCGAAATCGTGGTCGCGATGACGGCGAAGGCGATCTCCCGGGTGCCGTTGACCGCGGCCTCCTCCGGACTCTCGCCGAGCTCCTCCTGGTGGCGGTACGCGTTCTCCAGCACGATGATCGCGTCGTCCACCACGATGCCGATGGCCAGGGTGAGGGCCAGCAGCGTGAAGTTGTTGATGGAGAAGCCGAGAAAGTACATGATCGCGAACGCCGCGACGATCGACGTCGGGATGGCCAGCCCCGGAATGAGCGTGGCGCGGAGGTTCCGCAGGAACACGAAGATGATGATCACCACGAGGCCCGCGGCGAGGATCAGCGTCTCCTCGGCCTCGCGGATCGAGCGCGACACGAAGATCGACTGGTCGAAGGCGATGCTCAGCGTGACGCCCGGCGGGAGCGATTCCTGCACCCGCGGCAGCTCGCGCCGGATGGCCTCGGCCACCTGGATGATGTTCGCCTTCGACTGGCGCACCACGCCGATGGCGACGGCGGAGGTACCTTTGTACCGGAGGGCGCTGCGGTCGTCCTCGGCGCCGAGCTCGACGCGGCCGACGTCCCGGAGCTTGACCAGCACGCCGTTGGCGTTCGACACCACCAGCTCGGCGAACTCGCCCGGCGTCTTGAGCTCGCCGAGGGAGCGGACGGTGAACTCGCGGCGGCTCGATTCGATGCGGCCGGCCGGCACTTCGACGTTGCGGGACCGGATGGCCGCCTGGACGTCCTGCACCGTGAGGCCGCGGGCCGACAGTTCGGCCGCCGACAGCCAGACGCGCATCGAGAAGCGCCGTTCGCCGAAGATGCGGGCCTGGCCCACACCCGGCAGCGTCTGCAGGCGGGACTTGACCAGGCGGTCGCCAATATCCGAGAGCTGGAGCAGGTCGTAGTTCTCGCCCGAGAGGGCCAGCCAGAAGAACGGCTGGGCGTCGGCCTCCTGCTTGGCCACGACCGGCTCCCGGACGTCCTCGGGCAGCCGGCCGCGAATGCGGGCCACCTTGTCGCGCACGTCCTGGGCGGCGGCCTCGACGGGGCGCTCGAGGTTGAATTCGAGGGTGATGTTGCTGAACCCTTCGGCGCTGGAGCTCGTCAGGGTACGGAGCCCCTCGACCGTGCTGAGCTCCTCCTCGAGAATGTCGGTGACGGCCGATTCGACGACCTGCGGATTGGCGCCCTGCAGCTCGGTGCTGACCGACACGATCGGGGGGTCGACGTCAGGGAACTCGCGGACCGCGAGGCGGGTGTATCCGATGGCACCGAACAGCACGAGCGCCAGGCTCACCATGCTGGCGAGCACCGGACGGCGGATCGACAGGTCCGAGAGCTTCATGGAGAGATACCTGCAGGTAGTAGCGAGACATACCTACGTCGCGGCGTCAGGTTCTCCGCTCGCGACCTGTTGCCTTACGCAACGCATGCACGAGAGATTCAGTCATGGCCCTCAAGCTCTCGTCTCGACAGTTGGCCCAGGCTGCCTTCCTGCAGACGCTCCCGCCCAAGTTCGGGCGCATCCACAGCGTCATCGAAGAAATGTCCGGGCTCAGAGCGGACGACGTGGTGGTGCGCGGTCTGGCGCGGCTGCTCGACCAGATGAAGGCGGAGGCCAGCGGCTTGAGTCTGACGGGGCTGGCCGACACCGCCGGGCTCATGGGCACCATGACCCGGCGAGGCGGCGGACTACCGATGAAGGTGCGGGGACTTCGGGAGTTGCTGGGCAGCCTAAAGATCAACTACGAGGCCGCGGTGCGCACCGCATCGACGCCTGATGCCGCCGACGACTCGACCTAGCGCGCCACCGCGCCGCCGCGCCGCTCGAGCACGCGGTCGATCAGCGGACCGCTGACGATCACGATCATCGCGTTCACGAGGACGCCGACGAGCGTCGACACGAAGGCCAGGGCGCTCAGGATGAGAGTGGCTCCGATGGTGGCCAGCAGTACTCCGATCCAGTACATCATCGTGGGTCTCCGGTGCTGGGGTTCGGCAGGGCCGTAGCTTAGCCCGCCGGGCGATGCTCCGCAACCCATTTTCTTCCATTTTGGAGAGGTATTCGACATGCGCACCACAGCCGCTTCCGGCCTGCTCCTTCTGCCCGCCCTCCTCTTCGGGGCCGGGCTTACGCCGCTCACCGCCCAGGAGTCGGGCCACCAGCCCCAGGAGCATGGCGAACACGCCGATCCCGACCACGCCGTGTCGGGTGGGGGCGCGGTGCCCGCCGGCTGGACCGTCCGGTCCGACGACAAGGCCGGCGCCGCGAACGCGAAGGTGGTCACGATGGGGCAGGGCGTGCACGTCACGCTCGGTCCCGCCATCATCCTCTACAAGGAAAAGACTCGCGGCAACGGAGCGTTCCACACGCTGGCGACCTTCACCCAGACCAGGAAGGCCGCGCACGCCGAGGGCTATGGGCTGTTCTTCGGCGGGAAGGCGCTCGACGGTGCCGGGCAGAAATACATCTACTTCCTCGTGCGCCAGGACGGGACCTATCTGGTGAAGCGGCGGGACGGCGACAAGACGACGGAAATCACCAAGGGCTGGGTCGCCTCCCCGGCGGTCAAGCAGCTGGACGCCAAGGGCACGGCCACGAACAAGCTCGAGATCGACGCGAAGCGCGACCCCAGCAAGGTCGTCTTCATGGTGAACGGCGAGCCGGTGCACACGATGGAGGCGAAGGCGGCGGACGTGAACGGCGTGGTGGGGATTCGCGCGAACCACAATCTGGATCTGCACATCGACGGGTTCGACGTGCATCGCTGAAGCAGCCGGTTAGCCGGCGCGCTGGCGCTCCGCCTGGAGGATGCGGTCGGCGGCATACCGCACGCCGCCTTGCGCGTCCCGCGCCAGCCGCTCGAGTGTGCCGCGGGCCGGCGGGGAATCGCTGAGCCCGAGCGCCTCGACCGCATCCAGACGCTGGGCGGTGGAGTAGCCCTGGCGGCGGAGCAGGCTTCGCCGGGTCAGGGCGACCCCGGCCAGCGCGGCCGAGGTCTCGACGGTGCCGAGAATCCCGAGCGAGGCGACCAGGGCATGCCAGGCATCGCGGTCGCGTTCGGTTTCCAGAGCGGCGACCAGCAGGAGGGCCAGCGCGCCGCCTCGCCACCGGGCGATCGCCTCGGCGGCCGCGGCACGGGTGCGGCCATCGGGGTGGTGGAGGGCCTGGCGAAGCGGCTCCGCCGCCGGCCCATCGTGGATTTCGCCCATGGCACGCACTCCGGCCACCCGGACACTCTCGTCGGCGTGCGTCATGAGCGGGGCCAGCTCGCCGATGGCCGTGGGCTGGCCCAGCCGGCCGAGCAGCGCGGCGCCGTGGCGGACTTCGTAGGAATGGCGGCTGGCGAGGAGCGGCGTCACCAGCGGATACACTTCCGGCATCCCCCCAAGCACGTGATAATAGAAAGTCCGGACGCCTAGAGCTTCCCCCTCGACGAGGCGCTCCAGAATCACCTCGGCCGCGTCGAGCCCTACCCAGCGCAGCACCTCCGCGGCGCGTTGCCGGAGGGCAGGGTCCCGTTCCGCGAGGTCGACGAGCGACTCGAGCGCGCGGCGCGGAATGGCGCGCCGCACCTGGATGCCGAGGCTCCGCCGGTCGGCGCTGGGCACCCTGGGAACCAGTCGGATCAGCGCCGCCGCGGTGGCGAGCACCGCCTCCCAGGCCAGACTACGCGCGCCCTGGCCGAGCTGCCCGTGCAGTTGAGCGATCTCGTCGCGCTGGCCCTTGATCAGGTAGATGCGGCGCTCGCCGGCGACCCGGCGCTCGGTGTCGCGGCGCCGGTCGATGCCGTGGTGGCGGGCACGGCCCGGCCGGCGGCGCTCTTCCCAGGTCCGGCGCTCGATGGGGCGCCGTTCCTGCGCCGGCCCCGGCGGCTCGTCCGGCTTGCGGGAGGCCGGCGTCGGGGCAGGCGGTGGGGTCAGATGCTGCACCAGCTCGACCGTGATGTTGGGTGACGACTTGACCTGAACCAGATCGTGCGAGAGCGCACGGGCGAGCGCCAGCAGCTCGTGCGGCTCCGTGCCGGCAGCGATCCGGACCAGCTCCACCTGCCGGGCGATGAGCCGGCCTTTCAGGGTGAGCTCGTCGGGAATGACGCTCCACACCACGCCGCCCTCGACCTCGAGCGGCTCCGACTCGACCGCGGCGGCCGCCGCGGTCAGCGCCAGATCCTGGGCCGCGTCGTTGGCCGGATCGACCCGGAGCAGGGCGATCAGGTCACCGAACCGCTTGATGAACGTAGACTTAGGGTCCACGCCCTGACCTCGGAATGGGGTGATGGGGTCCGTGCAAGTTGCATCTCGAGCGCCGCGGTCGCAACTCCGGCCGGCGCACACCGGGGCTTAAATATGCGCATCGCCGTCTTCCAGCACCTGGCCTGCGAGCACCCCGGCATCTGGCGGGACTTCCTTCGCGAGGACGGCGCCGACGTGACCACCGTCGAGCTCGACGAGGGCGACGCGCTTCCGGCGCTCGACGGGACGGACGCGCTCCTCGTCTTCGGCGGTCCGATGAACGTGGACGAGCACTACCGGTTTCCGTGGCTGGCCGGGGAGACGGTGGCCATCCGCGAGGCCGCGCTCGGCGGCCTTCCGATCCTCGGCGTCTGTCTCGGCGCGCAGTTGCTGGCCCGCGCATTGGGAGCGCGTGTGACCAGGAATCCGGCGCCCGAGGTCGGCCTGCTCGAGATCGGCCTCACCGACGCCGGCGCCGCCGATCCGCTGTTCACCGGGTGGCCGCGACAGGTGCCGGTCGTCCAGTGGCACAGCGACACGTTCGCCCTGCCCGAGGAGGCGACGCTCCTGGCCACCTCACCCGCGTGCCGGCACCAGGCGTTTCGCTACGGACCCCGCGCCTATGGACTGCAGTTCCATCCGGAGGTGACCGCGGACATGGTCGAGGAGTGGGCGGAGGTGCCGGCCTATGCGGAAGCCATGCGGCAGATGCAAGGCAGCACGGGGGGCAGTCCGTTTGCGCGGGTACCGGACGAGGCCGAGGCGCTGGGCCACCGGGCCCACCGCCTCTATCGCAACTTCATGAAGATCGTCGGCCGCTCCGTCTGACCTTCCGGCGCGAACGTGCGGAGGGCGCGCCTCCCGGGGTGGCGGCGGCGATCAGCCGGTCGTATGCACGACTCCGCCGCCTGGCGATCGTGTGGGCATCGAGCACCGATAACACGTACACGAAGATGCCGCCGGCGAACCTGCCGAAGATCGAGATCTCCGGTCCGGTCACCTTGTAGGTGATCAGCGCGAGGAACATCATGAAGGACTGGACGACGATGCCCCGCATGGGATCGCCGTTCAGCATCTGCCCGGCGCCCGGCAGCACGAAGGCCGCAGCGGTGACGACCCACGAGGGAAGCGGCCTGCGCGTCCCGGCCGGGCCAGCCCCGGCGGCGGCATTCGTGGAGGCGGTCACGGCAGCACCGGGGCCACGCCCAGCGCCTGCTCGATGCCGCGGAGCACACGCACCGTTTCGTCCACGAAGGCCGGATCGACCACCGGCGAGAGGAATCTCGCCCGTCGAAGCACTCGATAACCCGAGGTGTCCGCCTTGGCGCACTTGAGCACGACCCGAAGTTCGTGCTCGCGGGCGGAGACCAGCTTGAGGGCCGGGAACGCCGCGGGGTCCAGCGTCAGGAGCCGCTGGAGCAAGTCCCCGGATCCACGCTCGCCCCAGGCTTCGGCGGGGACGGGCCAGTCGCCCAGATCGAAGCGCCGGGTGAGCGTGTGGTCGTGACCGAAGTACTCCGCGCCGGTGGGTCGGACGACGACCCTGAGGCGGCCGCCGTGCGGCCGCGCCCAACGGGCCTCGAGCCACAGCACCGGCAGGGTGCGAAAGGCGAGCGTATCCGGAATCAGCTCCAGGCGAAGTGCGTGACCGTCCAGCCGCCCCCGCGCGACTGGATAGCCGAGCGCGCTCGCCCGGACCTCCGGCTGCTCCAGGGCCGGCAGGAACGGGTCGAGAAAGTGAAGCTGCTCGCTCCGGGCCGCCCGGGTGGCGCGTAGCGAGCGCCAGCCGAGCAGTCCGGTGAGCGTCGAGGCGATCAGTATCCCTTCGGCCGTGGCCATGGCATGGTGTAGAGCTTGGACCGGTTCACCATCCGGTAGCGGTGGGCCACGAACCAGATCGACGCCGCGATGTAGAACAGCATCGCGGCGACCAGGTTCTTCCAATAGCCGAAATACGTGGCGACGAACGTCACGCCGGTGAACACCAGCAGCACGTACGATGTGTACGGGTGGAAGGGATGGATGTATCCCCGCTTGATGGCGTCCATCGGATACATCTTCCGGAACCGGATCATGTTGAACGGCATGATCCCGTACAGCAGCAGGCCGGAGATGATCGAGAAGGTGACCACCTGGTCGAGCAGGCCGGTGTAGCCGAACGAGATCGCGATCGGGATCAGGAAGAGGATCGAGCGGTACGGGGTCCGGTAGCGCGGATGCACCGCGCCGAAGAACCGCGGAATGAACTGGTCGCGCCCCATCGAGAACCACGCGCGCGACGAGTCGTTGATGCACCCGTTGGCGGACGCCAGGCACGAGAGCACCGTGCCGATCCCGAGCGTGACGATGAGCCACTGCTTGCCGGTGTTGAGCGCCGCGTCGTACAGCGGATAGGCGGACGACCCCAGCGTCACCCAGTCCACCAGGCCCGTGCCGACGTACCAGGTGATGGTGGCCGCGATCAGCAGCGTCACCAGGCCCGCGATCGTCCCGATTGGGAGCGCGCGTCCCGGCGAGCGGCACTCCTCGGCGCTCTGGCAGGTGCCCTCGATGCCGAGGTAGTACCAGATGCCGAATTGAAGCGCGGCGAGAAAGCCCAGCCACCCGAACGGCGCCTTGGGATCCACGCCCTGGGGAGTGACGGCGTACAGCTCGTCGATCCTGAGGATCTTGGTCGGGGCCCAGAACTCCGCTCCGAACAGCAGGATGACGATGGACGCGAAGGCCGCCGCGGTGATCACGAAATTGAACGTGAGCGTCGTGTGGACGCCGCGGTAGTTGAGCCACGAGAGACCCACGATGGTCAGGACGACGAACGCGGTCGCGCTGAGGGCGGGGTTCACCTTCTGGGCGATGGCGCCGATGACGATGGCGTCGGCGGCCTCGAGCATGCTGTACTCGAAGATCAGGAACAGGCCGACGTTGAACGCGGCCAGCGGCCCGAGGATGTGCTTGGCCTGAGCGTACTGACCGCCGGCCGAGGCCACCGTCGAGCTGACCTCCGAGTCGATCATGGCGACGCAGGAGTACAGGATGCCGGCGAACCAGCAGGCCACCAGCGCCCCGAAGATCCCGCCCTTCGCGACCGTGAAGTTCCACCCCATGAACTCACCCACCAGCACGATCCCGACGCCGAGGGCCCACACGTGCATTGGGCCGAGCAGGCGAGAAAGACGGAGCCGATCCGCCCCCGCCGCCGTTGGGGGCGCGGCGGCGCCCGACGTTCCTTCCGTAAGCGTCATGCGACCCCCCTCTGCGTGGACGGCACGTCGTCACCGAACGATTCCTGCTCGATTTCCCCCTCCACGGAGCTCACCAGGAGCTCCTGATCGTAGGTCGTCTCCACCTGATAGGTGTCGAAGGCCATCCATCCCACCAGGGCGATCGAGACGCCCCACGCAGCGTAGTTGACGAGATCCATGGTGTTCATGGCCGGAGCCCTCCCCGCCCGCCGCCGGGCGGGCCGAACCGTTCGTTGATGATGCCCCGGAACTCCTTGTCCGACAGCTTGAGCACGAACACGTAGTAGCCGAGGACCAGGCCGAGGCAGAGGAGGAACGTCGGCCAGGTGAACGTGTAGTCGAGGACCGGGGCCTCGGCGGTGGCGGCCGCGGTGGCGGCGGTGTCGGCCGTCTGCGCGAGCGCGGCGATGACGGTATCCATCATGATCCCACCAGCACCTTTCCGGTCAGGAGGATCGGGAGCAGCAGGAACACGTAGCACAGCACGAGAATGAAGACGACGTCGAACACCTGCATGAACCGGCTCTGCTGGGGCTCCTGGTAGTCCTGGTAGGCCACCCACTCATCCGACTTGTCCATGTTGCCTCCCTAGGCTCCGAGGGCCTGCTGTGCCTTCCGTTGATCCTGCCAGTAGAGGTCCTGCGAGTAGAACCGCAGACGCTCGTGCCCGAGCCTGCGGACGTTCTGCACCAGTCCGACCGTGTTGAAGAGACAGGCCAGGGCGTTCAGCGCGAACAGCACGATCAACAGCCGGGTGTCGGCGACGTGCCGGGCCACGGCGAAGAAGACGTACCACAGCACGACCCACATCCCGACGACGAAGCTGTACATGATGCGCACGTCGCTGTGATACAGGGCGTCGATCCTGGGGTCCGGGGCGGCCGCTCCGGCGCGGGAAGGCGGTTGAGGCATCGATGGACACCTTTCGTCGTTGGCGTTGCGACCCTGGCGCCGCGCATGGCGGCCGGCGCCGTGAACCTGCGCTCAGAAGGCCACGAGGTACTGCTCTCGCTCCCAATCCGATACCATGCGGTGGTGGGTCGTCCACTCGCCGCGCTTCGTCTTGATGTAGTAGTCGGCGTACTCCTCCCCCAGCGCCTCCTTGACCACCACATCACCCGCCAGCGCGTCGAGTGCTTCGTCAAGCGAGCTGGGCAGGAACTCGATGCCTTCCTCGCGGAGCTGCTCGGGCGGCACCTCGTAGAGGTTTCGGGTGTTGGGCTTTCCGGCGTCCAGCTTCCGCGCCACGCCGTCGAGGCCGGCCGCGAGCGTCACGGCGGCGGCCAGGTACGGGTTCGTGGCCCCGTCGATGGTGCGGACCTCGATGCGACCCGGCCCGGGGACGCGGATCATCTGCGTCCGGTTGCTCCCGCCGTACGTCACGTACACCGGGGCCCAGGTGGCGCCGGAGCGCGGCGCGCCGACGATCAGGCGCTTGTAGGAATTGACGAGGGGATTGGTCACCGCGGCCATCCCGCGAGCGTGGGCTTTGATGCCTCCGATGAAGTGGTAGGCCATCTTGCTGAGGCCCATCGCGTCGGACTCGTCGAGAAAGAGGTTCCGGTCGGTCCGCTGGTCCCAGAGGCTCATGTGGAAGTGGGCGCCGTTCCCCGTCAGGTTGTGGAACGGCTTCGGCATGAACGTCGCCTGGAGCCCGTGCTGCTCCGCGATCTGCTTGACCATGTAGCGGAAGAAGACGTGGCGATCGGCGGTCGTAAGCGCATCCGAGTACGTCCAGTTGATCTCGAACTGGCAGTTGGCGTCCTCGTGGTCGTTGGCGTACGGATCCCAGCCGACCGCCTGCATGTGCTTCACGAGGGTGGTGCAGATGTCGAGATTGTGGCTCAGCACGCGCAGGTCGTAACAGGGCTTCTGGGCGTTGTCGGCCGTGTCCCACGGCACGAACCGGCCGTCCTCCTGGCGCACCAGGAAGAACTCGGGCTCCACGCCGGTCTTGAAGACGATCTGCTGGCTCCGGGCCTTGTCGAGGACCCGCTGGAGAATGGTGCGCGGGCAGTAGTTGGACGGCTGGCCCTCGACGAACGCGTTGCCGGCGACCCAGGCGATGTTCTTCCGCCACGGCAGGACCGTGAGGCTCCGGAAGTCGGGGATCGCCATCAGGTCGGGGCTGTGCGGACCCTGTCCGATGTCGCCCGCGGCGAAGCCGGCGAAGCCCGCGCCCTCGACCGCCATGTCGTCGACGTGGGTCGAGGGGACCAGTTTGGCCTTGGGAATCCCGCTCATTTCGACGAAGGAGCACAGGAAGAACTCGACCCCCTCCTCGATGCGGCGGCGGACCTCGACGGGCACAGGGCTCGTTTTCCGGGAATTGTTGGTCTTCGAGCCGGTCGTCTCGCGGCCCTTCCGCACCGGTGCTGCCGTGGCCATGGGTCCTCCTTCTTGCTGTGAGTCGCCCGGCTAGTGGGAGACCGCGGCCGCGGCCTTCTCGCCCACCAGCCGATCGTCGTAGAACCGGTCCAGCGCGAACGGACGCACCAGGCTCGGCACCTCGCCCCGCGCGACGCACTCGGCCGTCATGAGCCCGGCCACCGGCGCCGCCTTGAACCCCCACGTGCCCCACCCCACGTCGAGAAAGAAGCCGGGCCGCTCGGGCACGGGCCCGATGATCGGGCTGAAATCCGGGGTCATGTCGCACACCCCCGCCCACTGCCGGAGCACCCGGACCCGCGCGAGGCTCGGGAACAGCTCGAGCGTGTGCTGGGCCGCGCTCTCGAGAAAGCCGAGGCTCGCGCGCGTGCTGTAGGACGTGTACGGATCGACTTCGGCGCCGATGACCAGCTCGCCCCGATCGGTCTGGCTGACGTAGACGTGCAGCGTCGCCGAGACGATGATCTTGTGGAGGAACGGCTTGAGCGGCTCGGTAACCAGCGCGTGGAGCGGATGGCTGGCGATCGGCAGGTCCACGTCCACCATCCGGGCGATGGTCGAGGAATAGCCCGCCGTGCAGTTGATGACGACGTCGGTCCGGATCTCGCCGCGCGTGGTCGAGACGGCGGCGATGCGCTTGCCGTCCCGGCGAATGCCGGTCACCCGGGTGAACGGGTGGATGTGCACGCCGCGCCGGTCCGCCGCGCGCGCATAGCCCCAGACCACCGCGTCGTGCCGGATGATGCCGCCCGGTGGATGGTAGAGCGCCGCCATGATGGGATAGCGCGGGTGGTCGCTGAGATCGAGGCCGGGGACCATCCGCCCGATCTCCTCCGGCCACACGAGCCGGCTGTCCACCCCCATGAGCTGATTGACCTCGGCCCGGATGCGAAGCCCGGTGACGGCGGCCTCGGCATGGGCCAGGGTGAGATGGCCCTGCTGGGAGAACAGGAGATTGTAGTCCAGCTCCTCGCCCAGGCGCTCGTACATCTGCACGCTGCGGGCGTAGAACGGCACGCCTTCGGGCGTGCGGTAGTTGCCGCGGATGATCGCCGTGTTGCGGCCGCTGCCGCCGCTCCCGATGTAGTTCATCTCCAGCACGGCGATGCGCGCGACGCCGAGCTTCGCGAGGTAGTAGGCCGTGGCCAGCCCGTGGACGCCGCCGCCGATGATCACCACGTCGTACTTGGGAGCCAGCTCGTGCGAGCGCCACATCCGCCGTCGGCCGAAGAGCTGGCGCATGCGTCAGTCTCCTCCGAGGGTGGTGGCACCGGCCAGGCGCACGCCGATCGGCGCTCCCGCGTCGAGCAGCGTCTCCCACACGAACTCGCCGACCTCGCGCGGCACCAGGATCTCATACGACGGTACGCCGCCGCGGTCGTACCGGACGAGGGTCGCGGGCGCTCGCGCCACGGAGCTCTGCACGCAGTGCCGGTCAGGCATCATGCGGTCGCGGAGATCCACCTGGGTGACCGCCCGCAGCAGATCGACACTCAGCGGCCCCGCGACGGCCATGATCGTCCGACCCGAGGTGAGGTCGGTCAGGTGGCCGCAGTGGGCCGGCGCCTGGGGCAGCTCGACCGGGAGCGCGCTGAGGAAGAGCGCGGTCTCGGCCGTCAGGCGGCAGCAGCGCACCGGTGAGCCGCTGTTGGCCACAAGCGCCACGCGGCCGATCTCCGGCACCGCCGGCAGCCAGGCCGACAGGTCGTGCGCTTGCGCCAGCAGCAGATGCTGCGCGCTCAGGTCGGCCAGCACCACACCGGCGCGCAGGTCGCGCGCTTCGGCATCCCGGTCGAACGACTCAGCCTGCTCCCAGCCGCGGACGGCATGCATGCGCGCGCCCGCGGCGACCAGCCGGTGATGAAGCGCGGAACGGCGGGTGACGGTCGCCATGGTCAGCCCCGCATCCGGGCGCCGGCCGGATCGTAGAACGGCGTGGGCACGACGTTGGCCGCGACCATCGCGCCGCCGGTCCGGATCGAGAACGCCGTGGAGGGGCCGTCCTCGAGCGGCAGCCAGGCCAGGCCGATCACGCGATCGAGCGTGGGGCTGTGGCGCGCGCTGGTGACCCGGCCGATGGGCTGGCCCCGGTCGTCCACCACCTGATCGCCCTCGTTGGGCAGCCGGCCCGCCGGCACCTCGAAGCCGACCAGCCGCTGGCGGACGCCACGCTCCCGCACGCGCTCGAGAGCGGCCTTCCCCACGAAATCCGTCTTGTCGAACTTGCACGCCCACGCCATGTCCGCATCCAGCACGGTCGTGAGCGCGTCGGTGTCCTGGGTGACGATGAGGTGTCCCTTCTCGAGCCGAAGAATGCGCTGCGCCTCCACCCCGAACGGCCGAATGCCGAACTCGGCGCCCGCCTCGAGCAACGCGTCCCACATCGCCTCACCGTAGTCGGCCGGAAAGTGCATCTCGAAGCCGAGCTCGCCGACGAAGCCGATCCGGAGCAGCAGCGTGGGGATGTCGGCCACCCGACCTTCGGCGGCGGCGAGGTACGGGAGCGCGGCGGCGGACACGTCGAGCGACGTGAGCTTGGCCAGCACGTCGCGGGCGCGCGGACCGGCAAGGTTCACGGCCGCGTAGGTGGAGGTGACGTTGGCCACGTGCGCGCACCAGCCCGTCCCCTCGCTCCACCACTTGAGCCAGGCGTCCATCTGCGCCAACCCCGACGTGGTCGTGGTCACGAAGAACCGCTCGGACCCGAGCCGCGCCACGGTGCCGTCGTCGAGCACGATGCCGCTGTCGTCGGCGGCCACCGCATAGCGGACCCGTCCGAGCGGCAGGGCGGCGAACCGATGGGTATACACATGCTCCAGCAGCAGCCCGGCATCCCGCCCCTGCACGTCCAGCTTCCCGAGCGTGCTCAGGTCGATGATGCCGACGCCCTGCCGGACGGCGCGGCACTCGTCGGCCGGATCGCCGTACAGCCGGGGGCGCCGCCACGCGCCGGCGTCCATCCACACCGCGCCCGCGCGCTCGTGCCGCTCGTGCATCGGCGTCCGCTGCACCGGCTCCAGCTTCCGTCCCGCCAGCACGCCCAAGGGTATCGAGAGCACCGGCGGGCGGGCGGTGGTGGTGCCGGTCGTCGCCACCGTTCGGCTGGTGGCGGCGGCGCACAGCTCGCCGGCCACGCGGCTGCACATCTTGCCCTGGCAGGGACCCATCGAGACGGTGAGGTAGCGCTTGACCAGCTCCGCGTGATCGAACCCTTCGGCCACGGCGTAGGCCACGTCGTCCGCGGTGACGTCCTCGCAGGTGCAGAGGATGGCTTTCCCATGACCCACATGGGCGCGGGTGAGCGGAGCCACAGGGCGATGGTTGTCGCGTCCGTTGCCGGCGTGCCGCGCGGCGAGGCGCGTGCGGAGCGCCAGCGCCCGCTCCGCGACCTCGGGGCCGGCGACGCCCGCAGCCCGCGCGGCGGCGAGCCCCACCGATTCGCCTTCGAGGAGCTGATCGGCCACGTGCATCGTGCCCAGCACCGCGCCTGCCGCGTGTACGTGCGGCACGGTCTCCCGGAGCCGCGGCTCGCCGGACCCATCCAGCTCGAACGCGCAGCCGGACTGGCGCAGCAGGCTCACCTCGGGCGTACTCCCGGCCGCGAGCACGAGCAGGTCGCAGCTCAGCTTCGCGCCGCGCGCGGGCTCGGCGCGTCCGGCATCGTCGAGGGGCGCCACCTCCACACCC
>JBBQDU010000030.1:0-18961 GCA_038320055.1 Gemmatimonadales bacterium
CCGACACCTCCAGCCCGCCATCGAAGTAGCGCTGGACGAAGAAGGTCTTGGGCCCGGCCGACTCGAGGATGGCCGTGATGCTGCGGTTGATGCCCGTGATCGCCGCGCCCATCGCGATGACGACGGTGACGCCGATCGCGATGCCGAGGACCGTGAGCGCCGCCCGGACCTTGTTGAATCGCACGGAGTCGAGGGCGATCCCCACCCCTTCCGCCACCGTGCTGCCCACGCTGGTGTGGCGCGACCGGCTCATTCG
Organism: Gemmatimonadales bacterium; assembly: GCA_038320055.1. Lineage (GTDB taxonomy): Bacteria > Gemmatimonadota > Gemmatimonadetes > Gemmatimonadales > GWC2-71-9 > CAVVWJ01. The sequence continues at coordinate 257 of JBBQDU010000030.1, forward strand.
GCCCTCAGTGCGACGATGGGATCGAGTCGCGCGGCCCGGCTGGCAGGATAGACTCCCGCCGCCACGCCCACGCCGATTCCGAGAACCATCCCCGCCGCCACCGACCACGGCGCCACCGCCGCCGGCAGGGGCGTCAGCGCCTGCACCACGAACGCCAGCACCAGACCGAAACCCACGCCGAGCAGCGCGCCCGCACCGGAGAGCGTGGCTGACTCGACGACGAACTGGGCCAGGATGTCCCGGCGGCGGGCGCCCAGCGCCTTCCGTATGCCGATCTCCCGGGTCCGTTCGCTCACCGCCATCAGCATGATGTTCATGATGACGATGCCACCCACCACGAGCGAGATGGCCACGAGACCCGGCAGGGCCAGGAAGAGAATGCGGGAGATCTTCGTCCACGTCCCCAGCGCACCCTCGGCGGTCTGGAAGGCAAAATTGTTCCCCTGCCAGGGCTTGAGGCCCCGCCGGCTCCGCATCACGGCCTCGGCCTCCGCCATGGCGCGCTGCATCGAGGCGGGGTCGTCCGTGCGGACGATCAGCGCGTCCAGGATGTTGATCGGACAGATGAGCCGGCGGGCCGGCGCGTTGAAGGGCATGACCGCGAACTTGTCGAGGCTGAGACCGAAGAGCGTGCCCTGCTTCGCGACGACGCCGATGATTCGGTAGGGCAGCCCCCCGATCTGCACCGTCTTCCCGACCGGGTCGACCCCGGCCAGCAGCTTCTCCGCCACCTCGTGGCCGATGACCAGCACCGGCAGCGCGCTCTCGACTTCCTGCGGCGTGAACGCCCGGCCCGCGGCGATCTCGTAGTTCCGGATCTCGAAGTAGGCGGCTTCGCTGCCGGTCAGATGGATGTCCTTGGCCGTCTTGCCCTGGTACTGCACCGACACCCGATCCTCGCAGAACTTGGCGAAGGTGGCGGGGGTCCGGAGACGCTCCCGCACCCGGTCCGCGTCCGCGTAGCTGATGCGCGGCCGGCGCCGCCATTCCAGCCAGACGTCATCGGGCACGTTGCCCGTCACGATGCTTGGCCGCTGCCGCAGCTCGAAGGTGTTGGCGCCCACGAGGGTGTTGGCGAACCGGTCCACCATGTACCGGTTCATCCCCTGGACGATCGAGACGACCGCGATCAGAAACGTTACCCCGATCAGCACGCCGACCAGCGAGAAGATGCTCTTGAGCTTCTGTGTCCGGATGGTCCGGAAGGCCATGCCAACGGCCTCGAGCAGGCGCATTTACGCCGCGGCGCCCCGGGTGAAGCGGTCGCTCTCCACCCGCCCGTCGCGCAGCACGACCACCCGCTCCGCGTGCGCGGCGATGTCGGGCTCGTGGGTCACCATGAGCACCGTCTGTCCGGCCGCGTGCAGCTCCCCGAACACGCCCATGATCTCTTCGCTGGTGACGCTGTCCAGGTTGCCGGTGGGCTCGTCGGCCAGCAGGATCGACGGCGCGTTGACCAGGGCGCGCGCGATGGCCACGCGCTGCCGCTGACCGCCCGAGAGCTCGTTCGGCCGGTGTTGCCGGCGGTCCGCCAACCCGACGCGCTCCAGGGCTGCGGCGGCCCGTTCGCGGCGCTCGTTGGCGCGGACCCCCGCGTAGACCAGCGGCAGCTCGACGTTGTGGAGCGCCGTGGCCCGCGGCAGCAGGTTGAAGGTCTGGAACACGAATCCGATCTCCCGGTTCCGCACGCGGGCAAGCTCGTCGTCCGTGAGCCCGGAGACCTCCTGCCCGTTCAGCCAGTACTCTCCGGCCGTCGGCGTGTCAAGGCAGCCCAGCACGTTCATCAGGGTCGACTTGCCCGAGCCCGACGGGCCCATGATGGCCAGGTACTCGTTGCGCCGGATGCTCAGGCTCACGCCGCGGAGGGCCAGGATGCGCTCGTCTCCCATCCGATACTCGCGAACCAGGTCGACGATGCGAATGATCGCGCTCATGAGTCGGTCGGCGGCTGCCGCTTGGTGGTGTCGGCCTGGCGCACCCGGGCGCCGTCCTTGAGGTCGCGGATGGCCTGGTACGTCCCGGCCACGATCGTCTCCCCCTCGCGGAGCCCGTCGAGCACTTCGAAGTACTCGTCGCCCGCGATGCCGACCCTCACGGGGCGGAACGTGGCGGCGCCGTCGCGCGCGATGAACACGCCCTCGGCCTCCTTGCCCAGGCGCTTGAGCTTCAGCGTATCCACGTTGGGATTCTCGTTCGGCACCCGCTCGTGGTCCCGCACGGTGAGCGCGATGATCGGGATGCTGAGCGCGCGCTGCCGCATGTCGGTGACAATGCGCGCGGTGCAGCTCAGGTCCGGCCGGCTCTCGCGCGGCGGGTTATCGAGTGTCACCTCGACGTCGAAGTCCACGGCCCGGTCGTTCGACCCCGAGGCGGTCTGGGTCGCGGTCAGCCGGGCGCTGTGGCTGATTTCCGTCACCCGGCCGAGAAAGGTCGTGTCGGGGTAGGCATCGATGGTGACCTCCACCGAATCGTTGGCCGCGAGCCGCACCACGTCGGTCTCGTCCACCTGCACCTTGGCGAGGATGACCGACAGGTCGGCGATCGTCATCAGCAGGCCGGTCTCCCGCGAGAACGTGCCCGGCACCGCGACCTCTCCTGCTTCCACCGCGAGCCGCACCACGCGCCCCGCGATCGGCGACGTGAGCCGGGTCTTGGCCAGGTTGTCCCGCGCCTCCTGCAGGCCGGCGCGCGACTGCTCCAGTTGTGCGCGCGTGGCCTGGAAGGTGGCCTGCGCCACCTGATACGAAGTCTGCGCCTGCTCGGCCGTCTCGGGCGCGATCAGGTTGGGTCCCAGCTGCGTCAGCTGCCGCGCGCGGTTCCACGCCCGCTCGGCCTGGTCGAGGTTGGCGCGGGTCTGGGCCAGCGTGGCCTCGGTCGAGGCCACCACGCCCTGCGCCCGCGACACCGCCGCCTGGTACTGCGCCGGGTCGATCTGGATCAGGAACTGGCCTTTCGCCACCAGATCGCCCTCACGGACGGCGATCCGGATGATCCGGCCCGTGATGTCCGAGCTGATGTCCACCGATGTCTTTGCCTCGATCTTCCCGCTCGCGATCACCGCGCTCACCAGATCCCGGCGCGCCACCTGCTCCAGCCGCACCTCGGTGCCGGCGTGCTTCTGCTTGTTGATCCGATAGGCCACGCCCCCGCCCGCGAGCAGCACGACGCCCGCCACCACCAGACCGATCTTCATCCCGCGCGACATGGACGTTCCTCGTTAGCGAAGGGGACGACCGACCGCGGCTTCCAGCGCGGCGATGGCCTTGTGGTAGTCGTAGACCGCGTTCACGTAGTCGCCCTCGGCGCGCTGCACGGAGTTCTGCGCGTCGGCGACTTCCAGCGACGTCCCGGCGCCGAGCCGGTAGCGATCCCGGGCCAGGCGGAGCTGGTCCCGCGCGGCGGCGCGGTTGGCATCCTGGACGGCGATCGCCTGATACGACGTCCCGAGCCCGAGAAAGCGGGCGTGCACGTCGCTCCGCACCTGCAGACGCCGGGCGCGGGCGCCTTCGTCGGCGTCCTGGGCGTCGGCGCGCGCCTGCGAGAGCCGGAGCGAGCGCCCGAAGCCGGTGAAGATCGGCAGCGAGATCCGGAGACTCGCCTGGAACGGCTGCCCAGTGTAGTTGAACGGGAACACGTTGTTGGTCTGCCGGATCCGCTGGCTCACTGGATCCTGCAGCGCGGTGCCCGTGCCGTTGAGGCCCGCCACGCCGAAGCAGTCGGTCGTGCCGAGCCCGACCGCGGCCCGCACCTCGTTGTCGGACTGGCAGCTCGCGGCCTGCGACTGCGCGTCGCCCAGCGCCTGATCGAGGAGAAAGTTCTCGCTCGTGAACTGCTGCGTAAACCCGCTCCAGCCGGCCTGCGCCGAGAGGGTCGGAAGGAAGTCGCTCTTCGCCGACCGGACGCCGTAGGCGGCGGCGGTGCGGCGGGCGCGAAGCGAGCGGAGCGCGGGATTCTGCAGGTCCGCCAGCCGGAGCAGGCTGTCGAGCTGATAGGTCGGCTCGGTGATGGGGAAGGAATCGCTGAGGGCGATCTGGTCCACGGGCACCGGAGGTTCCACGCCCATGCGGCGGAGCAGCTCGAGCTTGGCCTCGTTCTCCGCCTGCGTGGCCCTCAGCAGAGCGACATCGCTCTGCCCCTTGGCCACCTCGGCCTGGCGCACGTCGAGCAGCGTGGCCTGGCCGACCTGATACCGCGCCTGGGCGAGCGTGAGAAAATCGGCGTTCCTGCTGACCTGCTGGCGCGCCACGGCCACCTGCGCGGTTGTCTGAAGCGCGGTGAGATACTGCGTCTCGATCTCGGCGCGAAGCGCGATCCCGGCGCCGCTGATGTCCTCGTCCGTGGCGCGCCGAAGCGCCTTCTGCTCGGCGGGCGAGGTGAGCGCCCGGCCGTTGAGTTGCCATTGGAGGCTCAGGTTGTACCCGGACGTGACGAAGGCCGACGTGGGTCGGATGAAGCCGCCGCCGAAGTTCGACTGCCCCGAGCCGGTGTAGCCCACGTCCGAGCCGACGCTGACCGACGGCAGCAGATTGCCGTAGGCGTTTCGCACGCCCCATTTGGCGGGACCCGCATCATTCACCGTCTGCCGGTACGCGGGACTGTTGGCCCGCGCCTGGGCGAGGGCCTCGCCCAGCGACAGAATCACGGCCGGGGCGGGGACGACGGTAGCCGTCGTGTCCTGCGCCACGCTGGCTCGCGGACAGAGCAAGTGCAGCGCAAGGAAGCCGAACCAACGGGTCATGGCGTGAGCCTTTGTTCGGTGAGAGCGTGTTGGGCCCTGTACGGGCCCATCACCGCCCAGGTTTCAGATTGCGACGAGCCCGTTCAATTGAACACTGTCGCGGGATGACTGGCAGGAGGGGATCTACTCGGCTCGCGTGACGACGATGCCTTTGGCCGGCAGCTCCAGCCGCACGAGGCGGCCCTGGGCGTCGGTGTCCAGGGTGCCGGTGATGTCGCCGTCGAGCACGATGTGGCTCGCGCCGCCCGCGGTTCCCGACGTGCGACGCGCGGTGAACGCGGCTCGCTTGCCGGCACGCGGGAAGATCGCGGACAAGGGCCGGCCCGCAGCGGTCGCCAGCTCCGCCACCGGCGTGTACAGCGCAAACACGCCGTCGTCCAGCAGCACCACGTCGGGGCCCCCGGGCAGCTCGCGCCCGGACTCTGAGCCTTTGGCCACCGTCCTCACGATGAGACGCGCCCCGGAGCCGGCCGCGAGGATCACCGTGACGGCGCCCCCGCTCTCGACGTCGAGCTGAAACTTGGCCAGTGTGGTGTCGGTCGTCCGCTCGAGCGTGGCGGCGAGCCGGGTGGTAGGACCGGTGGAGGGATAGCGTGCGGCGGCAATGATCGTCGAGCCCGGCAGCCCGCGGGCGCGGGTCGCGCGGAGCGTGAACTCCTCGCGGCCGATCTCCTGCCCGCCCTGCGCGACCACCAGCTTCGTCTCCGGCGGCTCCTGGGCGACCGCCTGCAGGACGGGCAGCAACATCAGAAGCAGTGCTGCGCGGCGCATACCGTCTCCAGTACCTCAGGGTCCGGTCAGACAGTTACCGATGCGGTCGAGGATGAATCTATACAGCAGCTCCCCTTTTTGGGCGGACGCGAGGCTCGGAAATCCGATCGATCCCGGCGAGCCGTCGGGGAGCCTCTTGCTGTGTCCCGGCCGATACCGCCCCAGCATGCCCGGCGTGATCGCGAAATCCTGGGCGAGCTCCATTTGGACCATCTCGGGGGCAATGAAGAGCAGCAGGGATGTGTCGAGCTCGCCGCCCTGGATCGGGGCGCCCGGCCGCTCCAGCATCGGACCGAAATCCAGGCTGAAGACGTCCATCACCTGGACCGTTGCCTGGTCCGACCGGATGGTGCTCAGCGCCTCCAGATGGGCATCGCTGGCCTGCGCGGTCAGCATGATGAATTCCCGAACACCTGCACCACCTTCCCAGGACTCGATAAGTTCGTTCATGACCCGATGCAGCGTGCGGCGCCGAAGCGAGGCGCCGCCCGGGAAGGCGTGGGCCGGCGCGTGGACTCCGTACTCCACGGTCGGCGCGCGCAGGATCCCGAACCTGGCCGACAGATCGTCGGCCAGCCGCTCGACGATCACCGTGTCGCAGCCGAGCGGCAGGTGGGGGCCGTGCTGCTCGGTGGTGCCCACCGGCACGACCATGGCCGGGCGCTCGTGCAGCCGCGCCCGGACGGCACCGGGGGTCATTTCCTTCAAGCGCCAGGGGCGTCCGGCTTGAGTCATCGCGCGTGGTCGTGGGTGGTGGTCGTCATCGCGGCCACCGGGGCGGCCGCCGAATGGCTGCGTACGCCCGCGTGGACGTGGGTGGCCGCCGTCGTGCTGGCGCTGGCCGCGGCGCTGATGGTCGGCCGACCGCTCGGCGGGTGGCGGCGCGGCGGGTTGCTGGTGGCGCTCGCCGCGCTCGCCCTGGCGCTGGCCGCGTCGCAGAGGCAGCTCGCGGCCATCGAGGGCCACTGGCCCGACCAGCGCCAGCGCCGGGTGGATGCCGCGTCCGACCGGCTGGCCGGCGACCTCCACGCCGCCTTCCATCGCGCCGAGCGCCTCGCCGCGGCCGCCGCGTCCCAGCCCGACGATCGGGCGGGTGCCTTCCGGAACCTCGAGCGCCTGATGCCCACGGGCGGACCCGAGATGAGCGTCATGATTCTCGATGCCCAGGGCCTTCCATGGGCCTGGGCGGGGCGCCATCGGCTGCCGGCGGCCGCTCGCGGAGACTCGATCGGTTCGCGCACGACTGGATATTACGTTGAGCTCGAGGCCAGGCGCCACGGCGCCGCCGGCCGCACCGCGGTGGCGGGTGTGCTGATCTGGGCGCATCCCGCGGTCCCCGACCGGAGCCGAAGCCTAGCCGAGCTGTTCCGGGCGCGCACGGAAGTGGGCCTCACCGTTTATCCGCCGAACACGGCGCCGGACAGCGCCGACGTCTACGATTACGAGGAGCCGACCACCGCCGGACCTCGCCTCCTCTTCAGCGTTCGGCCGGTGCCGCCGGAGCAAGGCGCCGCCAAGGAGCTGGCCTATGAGCGGGCCAGCCGTGCCGTCACCTGGCGGGTGCTCGTCGTGCTCGCCCTCGGCATGAGCGTAGCTACGGGACCGCTCGCGCGTCTGGCCCTGCTGTCGGCACTGGTCTGGCTTCCCATGCGGGCACCGGTGGGCCCGGCGCTCGGGCTCCAGCCGCTGTTCTCGCCGGCGACGTTCTTCCGCCCCCTGCTCGGGCCCCTCTCGGGCTCGGCCGGCGTGCTCGCGCTCGCGGGAATTCTGCTCACGATCGGCGGGGTGTGGCTGTGGCGCCTGCGGCTCCCGCGCCGCCGTCCCGGCATTGCGCTCGGCTGCGCGCTGCTGCTCATCGCGCCCTACCTCATCAGCAGTCTCGGCCGCGGCATCACGCCGCCCGCCGACGGCGTGTCGATCGGTCTGTGGCTGAGCTGGCAGCTCGCGCTCACCGTGTCCGCCGCCGCCCTCATCGTGCCGGCCGCGGCCTTCTTTCGCGGGCGGGCGGCGGCGGAGCAGGAGCCCCGCGCATGGGGGCACATCGCGCTGGGCGTGGCCATCGCGCTGGCGGCGTCGGTCATCGGCGTGGTGGTGTGGAGCCCCCGGGGCGGCTGGCCCGACTGGTACACCTTTCTCTGGACACCGGCGCTGTTCCTGGTGGCACTACCCGCGCCGCGCTGGGCCGCCATCACCGGGATCGCGCTCGTGGCGGGAAGCTCGGCGGCACTGGTGACCTGGGGCGCGGAGTCGGCCGGACGCGTGCAGGTGGCGCAGCGCGACGTGGCCCGGCTCGGCAACGAGCCGGATCCGCTGGCGGTGCCGCTGCTCGAGCGGTTCGGCCAGGTGGTCCGGGGCACCTCGGTGCCGGAGACCGCGTCCGAGATGTACGCCCTCTGGCACGGCTCATCGGTCGGAGCGCAGGGATATCCATCCCACCTGGCGCTGTGGTCCGCGCGCGGGGCGATCGTGGACGAGCTGGTGCTGGACTCGCTCGACCTCCCGCCGTCGCTGCTCTCCACCATGGTGAGGGCTCTCCCGCCCGGCGACTCGCTGCGGGTGGTGCAGGTGCTGCGGGTGCCGGGTGTGCACTACATCCTGATGGCGCGGGTGGGCTCGGACGAGGTGCTGACGGCCGCCGTCGGACCTCGCTCCGAGCTCGTGGTCCCCGGGCGGGTCGGCCGGCTGCTGGCCCCCGGCAGCCACCAGTCGCCGCTCTACCGCCTCGCGCTGAGCCCGCCGGTGGACCCGTCTTCGGCCACTCCGCGCACCCGCTGGCGCCGCGAAGGGTGGTCGGTTCGGAACGACTACGCGCTCGAACTGCCGGGAGGGCGGCGCATCGTCCACGCGGCCATCGATCTGCGCGGGCCCGTCCCGCTGTTCGTGCGCGGGGCGCTGGTCGTGCTGCTCGACGCGGGCGTGCTCGGGCTGCTCTGGCTCGTGGCGGAGCTCGTCTCGGGGGGCCGGCTGCGGCCGCCTCGGTGGCGCCGGCTGTCGCGCTCGTTCCGCATCCGGCTCGCCGTGACGCTGGGCGCGTTCTTCCTGCTGCCGGCCATCGGCTTCGCCGCGTGGAGCTTCGCTCGGCTCGGCGAGGAAGTCGAGCGGAGTCGCGATCTACGGATCACGCAGACGCTCCGCGACGCCGTGCTCACGGCGGGCGGGCTGGTGCGTGGAGGCGGCCCTTCGCCCGACGAGCGGCTCCGGGAGCTGAGTCGGCGAATCGATGCCGATCTGGGATTGTACGTGGGAGGACGCCTCTCGGGGACCAGCACCCAGGTCCTGGGCGATCTCGGAGTGCTCCCGCAGCTCATGGACCCCGATGCGTACGCGTCCCTGGCCCTGGGAGGGGAGCTCGAGGTGACCCGGGCGGGATCGATCCCCTCGCTCGCCGAGCGAGTCGGCTACCGGGTCCTCGCGCCGGGGAGCCCCACGGAAATCGCCGTGCTCGCCACCCCTCAGCTCGCCGACGACTCCAGCCTGGCCGTGCGTCAGCTCGACCTGGCGCTCGTGCTGCTCCTGGCCACGCTCGCGGGCGTGGCGGCGGCCCTCCTGGGTGCGCAGGGGGCGTCGAGTGCGCTCTCGCGGCCCGTGGCCGATCTGCGGCGCTCCGCGCTCGCCATCGGTCGCGGCCAGCCGATGCCGGCGCGCACGGAGAAGCCACCGATCGAGTTCGAGCCGGTCTTCGGCGCCTTCGAGCGCATGGCGGCCGACATCCTGAGGAGCCAGCACGCCCTGGAGGAGGCGCGCCGTCGCACGGCCGCGGTGCTCGGGACCGTGGCGACCGGCGTGGTGGGCATCGATCCCGCCGGGCGCGTCCTGATCGCGAATCGGCGGGCCGTGGACCTGGTGGGGGCCGACCTGGAGGAGGGGGCGCCGCTCCTGGACCGGCTGGATGCCGAGTGGGCGCCATTCATCACGGCGGTCCGACGCTTCCTCGAGGAGCCGGGCGCCGAGGGCGCCGCCGAGCTCGAGGCGGGCGGCCGGCGCATCTCGTTCCAGCTCGCCTCGCTGGGACCCGAGGTGCGGGGCGTCGTGATCGCGCTGAACGATGTGACCGACGTCTCCCGCGCCGAGCGCGTGCTGGCGTGGGGCGAAATGGCGCGGCAGGTGGCGCACGAGATCAAGAATCCGCTGACGCCGATGCGCCTCGGGCTCCAGCACCTGCGCCGCGTCTATCGCGACCGCCGGGTCGACTTCGACCGGACGCTCGACGACACGACCGAGCGGATGCTGGACGAGATCGACCGGCTGGATACGATCGCCCGGGCGTTCAGCCGGTTCGCGGCGCCGGCCGACGCCGTGCAGCCGCTCGACCGGATCGACCTGGGCGTCGTCGTGGGCGAGGTGATCCAGCTCTATCGGCTCGCGGAGGAGGGCTGCGAGGTGCGGCTCATCTGCCACCCGGACGCCGCAGGCGCGGCGCGGCCGGATGAAGTGAAGGAGGTCGTCGTCAACCTCCTCGAGAACGCCCGCAACGCGGGCGCGCATGTGGTGGACGTGACGGTCGGCCCGGGCCGGATCGAAGTAGCGGACGATGGCGAGGGGATTCCCGCCGAGCTGCAGCCGCGGATCTTCGAGCCGCGGTTCTCGACGACCACGAGCGGCTCGGGCCTCGGCCTGGCCATCGTGCGGCGGCTGGTGGAGGGATGGGGAGGTCGAATCGAGGTGGACAGCGAGGCGGGGCGGGGGACCCGGATCGTGGTGAGTCTGCCGCTGGAGTCGGAGCCGGGGCGGGCCGCCCGGTAGCGCGCTACCTCACCCGCCCGCTGAGCTGCAACCGCATCGCCGCGTTGAGGGCCTCGTCCTGCGTCTTCGATCCGCGGTTGACCAGCAGCGCCGCCTGCAGCTGCCGGTCGTTCCGCGCCTTGCGCCGGAGCAGGGAGTCGCTGCCGAAGAAGGCGCGCGCCAGCTCGTTGGCCAACTGCTCCTCGACGAAGCCGCCGGCCAGATCGTACGTGCCCCGATCCAGATGGACCCCGGCGTCCTCCAGGCGCATGAACAGCGTGTCGCGGCGCTCGGCGGTCAGCGCATTCGAGTCGGATTGCGCGACCTGCTCCGCGCGAAGCTCGGCGGCATAGCCGGCCACGACGTCCCGGAAGCGGCCCATCTCGTCGCCCAGCCGGGAGGCCAGGAGCCGCTCGCCGTCCGAGCGCGGCACGGCGCGGACCAGCAGGTCGGGCAGGATCCCGCTCGCGTCGGGGACGACCCGCCCGCGGCTCGTGAAGAACGTGCGCGGCCGGGTGCTCGGAATCCGATTGCCGGGTCCGCCCGCGCTGTCGGCGCGGGGCCGCTGCACCGTGCGTCCGCTTGGGGTGTACCAGCGCGCCGTCGTGAGCTTGACCGCGACGTCCTCGCCGATCGGATAGGTGGTCTGCAGCACCCCCTTGCCGTACGACGGCGTGCCGACGACGACCGCGCGGTCGTGGTCCTGCAGCGCGCCGGCGATCAGCTCCGAGGAGCTGGCCGTGCCGCGGTTGACCAGCACCGTCAGCCGAAGATCGGCCCAGTCTCCCGGCGCCGTGGCGAGGTAGGTCTTGGGCTGCTTGGACGAGCGGCCGATCGACGTGGCCACCGTGTCGCCCGCCTCGAGGAAGAGCCCGGCCACCGCCACGCCTTCGCGGATCAGGCCACCCGGATTCGACCGAAGGTCCAGCACGAGCGAGGTCATGCCCTGCGCGACCAGCGTGTCGACGGCCGCCCGCAGCTCGTCGGCGGCACCCTGGCTCATCCGGCGGAGGACGATGTACCCGACGTGGTTGGTGAGCAGCACACCGCGGGACGCGGCGGGCACGTGGATCTCGGTGCGGGTGAACCGCCGGATCACGGGCGAGGTGGCGCCGCGCGGCCGCACGACCATCGTGACGGTGGGGCCTGCCCCGCGCCGCATCGCCTCGTCCAGCCGGTCGAAGGACCAGCCGCGCGTGTTCTGGCCGTCGATGCTCAGCACTTCGTCGCCCGGCGCGATCAGGTCGCCGCTGAGGCGCCCTTCCCAGCCGGATTCCGAGGGTCCGCGCTCGATGTCAATCTCGGTGCCCGACATCTGCCGCTGATACTCGCGGTAGGCGTCCTTGACGAGCAGTTCCGCGTACTGGTCGTGGAGCGAGCCCACCAGCGCGTCCGCGGCCCGCTGATAGAGATCGCCCTCGCCCAGCGAATCGATGTAGTGGCGATGGATGGCGCCGACGACTCCCTCGAACAGCCGGGCCTGCTCGTAGATGCCCCCGTCTGCGGACGGCCGCGGGCGGAGCAGCCAGCCGCCGCTCAGAAAGGTGAGCACCAGGATGGACGCGAGGGCTACCCAGCGGGCTCGGGGGAAGGTTTTGATCATCGTCTCCTGCTCCCGCGCATTGCGAGAAGGTCTGCTGGATGCCCGGATGGCCTATGCGACACTGCGGGATGAGCGTCCCGGCCAGGCAGTGGCAGCAAAACGGGGGCCGCCCGGGCAAAGTTCCAGGCGGGACCCCGCCATGGCGTTGCAATGCCGGAATATGCGAGATCGTCGCCGAACCGGCAGTAGGTGGCCGCTTCTCGGTATTTGGAGGGTCGGGTCTTATGATACGAGGTGTCGCTGACGACCGCCAGATCGCTTCATCCCCGGAGACATCAATGCGTCCCCAGACGTTCCTGCCCCTCCTGCTGCTTCCGTTCCTGGGTGGTGGAAGGCCGCCGATTCCGGCCGGTTACCTCGGCTACACCTTCTGCCGGAACGGCATCGCGGAAACGTGGCTCAGGGCCGATCTGGTCGGGACCGCGCAGGCGGCCGAGGTGCTGGCCCATGAGGCCGTGCACCGCAGGCAGGCCGCCGAAGCCACCAGTTGCGAGGCGTTCTTCGCGAGCCTGACGAGCGCGCGGCGGGTCATCGAGATGGAGATCCCCGCGTACTGCGAGGAGCTCGACGTCGCGGTCGCGCGCGGCGCCGAGCGCGACGCGATGCTCCGCGACTACGCGCTCCGCATCAGCGCGCAGTCGGGGGCGATGGAAAATCGGCTGGATGTGCTGATGATGCTGCGCGCGCGGTGCGCGGGAGATTCGTGAGGGGCGGCGCTCAGCGACCTTGCGGGTTGGCCGGGTCCACCCGCAGGGTGGAGTCCCGCCAGACTTCGACCGACGCGAGATGGCAGGTGTCCACGAACTTGGTCGTCGGATGCGAGCCGCGCTGGAGCAGCGCGTGCAGCATCTCGTGGCGGACCAGCCACTCCTCGCCGAGGGCGTTGGCGGGGAGATAGATGCGGTTGCCCTGGCGGACCCACCACCCGTGGGCCACGGTGCCGTTGAGCCCGATGCCGCCGTTGGGCGCGTCGACCGCGAAGAACTTCACCTCGCTCATGTCGCCCTTCCGGCCCGAGCACTCCTCGGTCTTCCGCCACCACTCGCTGTACAGCTCGAGCGTCGGCACTTCCCAGGCGCGCTCCACCGGCGCCAACGGCGCGCCGGCCGCCTTGGGCACGGCGCAGGCGGTCAGCGACGACAGCAACAGCACTCCAGCGATCAAGCGACGCATGAACCGGCTCCAGCGATGAGCGGACGGCGTGACGGCGGGTTGTGGGGGCGCTCCGCCACGCGTGGTGCTGAACCGGGCGGCGGGCGCGGGATCCGCGAGCCCCCGGGGTCCTCCCCTAACGTCGCCGGGCCCTCGAAAGGTGCCCGTCATGCTTGCCAGTATCCGTTCGGCCGCCCTGCTCGGCATCGACGCCTATCCGGTCGACGTCGAAGTGGATATCAGCAGCGGCCTGCCGTCGTTCGCCACCGTAGGCCTGCCGAACGGCGCGGTCCGGGAGGGCCGCCAGCGCATCAACGCGGCGCTGGCTAATGCAGGATTCGTGCTCCCGCTCAAACGCATCACGGTCAACCTAGCGCCCGCCGACATCCACAAGACGGGGTCCGGACTCGACTTGCCTATCGCCATCGGGGTCCTGGTCGCCAGCGGCCAACTGTCCGGTCACGGTCTCCGGAACCTCATGCTGGTCGGCGAAGTAGGGCTCGAGGGCGATCTGCGTCCCGTCCGTGGAGCCCTTCCAATGGCGCTGGCCGCCCGCGCCGCAGGATGCCGGTCCCTCGTGCTTCCCGCGGACAACCTGTCGGAGGCGGCGGTCGTGGACGGCCTCCTGGTGCATGGGGCCCGGTCGCTGGCCGAAGTCTGCGGCCACCTGGCCGGCGGCCTCCTGCTCGAGGCGGCGCGGGTCGATCTGCCCGCGCTCATGGCCGAGCGGCGCCCGGACGACTGCGACTTTGCCGACGTCCGGAGCCAGGCGGCTGCCAAGCGGGCGCTCGAAGTCGCCGCGGCCGGCGGGCACAATCTGCTGCTCATCGGCCCGCCCGGCGCGGGCAAGACCATGCTGGCCCGCCGGCTCCCCACCATCCTGCCGTCCATGACGCTCGAGGAAGCGCTCGAGACCACCAGGATCCATAGTGTCGCCGGTGTCCTCGAACGAGGTCGCTCGCTATGCGCCTCACGACCATTCCGGGCACCCCACCACACCATCAGCGACGCGGGACTGGTCGGCGGCGGATCGATTCCCCGGCCCGGCGAGGTCAGTCTGGCCCACGGGGGCGTCCTCTTTCTGGACGAACTGCCCGAATTTCGCCGCAACGTGCTCGAGGTGCTCCGACAACCGCTGGAGGACGGCATCGTCACCCTCAGCCGAGCCTCCGTAAGCCTCACTTTTCCTGCACGTTTCATGCTCGCGGCCGCCATGAATCCGTGCCCCTGCGGCTACTTTGGCGACCCCGCTCGCGAGTGCATGTGCGGGGAGGCGAACGTCGAGCGCTACCGCTCGCGCGTCTCGGGGCCGCTGCTGGATCGCATCGATATTCACCTCGAGGTGCCGAGCGTCGCCTACCGCGATCTCGTCGGGGCCGGACCCGAGGAGCCGAGTGTGGCGGTCCGGTCCCGGGTCGAGTTGGCCCGCCAGCGTCAGCACGAGCGGTTTCACGATCGCCCCGGCCTCCGCGCCAACGCGCACATGAGCGCAAGGGATCTCCGGCGGTACTGTCCCCTCTCGGAGCCGGTTGAGCGCTTGCTCCGCGAGGCAGTTGGGCGGCTTGGCCTGTCCGCGCGCGCCTACCATCGCGTCCTCAAGATCGGGCGCACCATCGCCGATCTAGCCGGCGAGGTGAGGCTCTCGACCACCCACGTCAGCGAGGCCATCCAGTACCGGAGCCTGGACCGGCGGACAGCGGCGGCGTGACGCTCGAGTTCGGTGAGTCGACGGGGGTCCGAACAATCTCGCCCGGTGACCCGCCATTCGACAACCGCCCGCCATTCCGCGGCCGCGCTGTCAATCATCCCCGCCCGGAGGCCGACGATCCCGTTTCGTTGCCGACCGTCTCCGCTTACCCTCGAGCCGCGCCGCCTTGGCGGCCCGGGACGGTTTGGTCCGCCTGCGCACCTTGGGCACGACGAGCCCCTCGGCCACGAGCCGCCGCAGCCTTTCGGTGACCTCCTCGCGGTTCCGGAGTTGGCTCCGCGATCCGCTCGAGACCAGCCGGAGCGTGCCGCAGCCGTCGAGCCGGCTCGCCAGCCGGAGCAGCAGGCGCCGCCGCTGCGGCTCGGTCAACGACGGCGACCCGGCCACGTCCCAGGATACCTCCACCCGCGTGGAGGAGGTATTGACGTGTTGCCCGCCCGGTCCACCCGAGCGCGTGGCCCGGAACTCGAGCTCGGCGAACGGTACCCGGAGGGCGGGTGAGACCTCGAGCGTCGTGGCGGGGGGCATGCCAAAACCTAACCGGGACGGGCTCTCACTTGCCCCGGCACCGCATTACGTTACTGCCCATGAACGACCTCGATATTCTGCGGCGTCACCTGCTCGGATACGGGCGGGTGCTCCTCGGCTATTCGGGCGGCGTCGATTCCGCGCTGCTGGCCGTCGTCGCCCGCCAGGCGCTCGGTCCGGATCGCTTTCTGGCGGTCATCGGGAGGAGCGCGTCGTATCCCGAGGCGCAGTGGCGAAGCGCGGTCGAGCTTGCCGGCCGCTACGACGTACCGCTGGTCGAGGTCGACACGGGTGAGCTGGCCGACCCGCGCTACCTCGGCAACCCCACCGACCGCTGCTACTTCTGCAAGATCGAGCTGTGGTCCCGCCTGGGCGAGGTGGCGCGGACGCGCGGATTCGAAACGATCATCGACGGCACCAACGCCGATGACCTCGGCGAGCACCGGCCGGGACTCCGGGCCGCCGATGAACGCCGCGTCCGCTCGCCGCTCGCGGAGATCGGCTGGAGCAAGGCGGCGGTCCGGGAAGCCTCGCGGTCGTTGGGTCTGCCCACGTGGGACGCGCCGGCCGCGCCCTGCCTCTCCAGCCGCGTCGTGTACGGACTCGGCATCACACCGGGGCGCCTCCGCCAGGTCGAAGATGGCGAGGCCTACCTTCGCGGCCTCGGCGTGGCCGGCGACCTGCGCGTCCGCCACCACGGCGACCGCGCGCGCATCGAGGTCTCGCCGGACGAGATGGCGCTCGTCCGCGCGGAGTGGACGGCCGTGACGCAGCGCTTCCTGGGTCTCGGCTTCCCGGCCGTCGAGCTGGATCCGGCGGGGTATCGCCGGGGAGGATTGCTGACGCTCGCCGCTCGCTCCGCCGGCTGATGCGGCTGTTCGCCGGCATCCCGATCGTCGACGATGCGCGGCGGGAGATCGTCGCGCTGCTGGCCCGCCTCCGTGAGAGCGGCTGGCCGGTGCGGTGGGTGCACGAGGAAGGATTGCACCTCACCCTCAAGTTCTATGGCGAGGTGGCGCCCGAGCGGCTCGACGTGATCGAGGAGACGGTGCGGTTCGCGAGCGAGGGCGCGGGGCTCCTCGCGCTCCGGCTCGATGACCTCGGCGCCTTTCCGAGCCTGGCGCGCCCGCGCGTGCTCTATGCCGGTATCGACGGGCCATCCGCGCTCGAGCTGCTGCACGAGCGCTTGGAGCGCGGCTCGGAGGCGATCGGGTTTCCTCCCGAGGGAACGCCCTTCCGCCCGCACGTGACGCTCGGACGGGTGCGCGAAGGTCACCGGTGTCCGCCGGGCGGCCTGGACGAGTACGGCGACGGCTATGCGCGGGCGCCCTTCGTCGGCGGCCAGTTGGTGTTGTACGAGAGCGTATTGACCACCCGGGGCCCGCGGTACGAGGCGAGGCTCACGCTCGATCTCGCGTCGTGATGGGGTGCCTGACGGCGCCCTTCAAGGCGCTGGGCTGTCTCGTCTTCCTCGCGGCGCTGATCCTCGGCTGGCTCTACCGCGACGTGGTGGTTCGCGAGGGCCGGCGCCTCCTCGGCCGTATCGAAGGGCCGGCATCCGCGTCGGCACCGGGTGCGGTGACGGCCGGCCGGCCGGGGACGCGGTCGCTCGCCAGCGCGCGGGCCAAGATCGACTCGCTCAACGGGTGGAGGGCCGACTCGGTGGTCCTGACGCCGTCCGAGGTCGCCTCGCTCATGGGGCAGGGGTTCGCGCCGGAGTTCCGGCGGGAGCTCGACTCGCTGCGGGTCGAGCTGCTCCACGGCGAAGTGAAGGTGCGCGCCCGGATCAACACCAAGCGTCTGCCGTCCGAGGTCATCGGCCCGTTCGCGATGGCGCTCCAGCCGACCGAGCCGGTCGAGGCCGTAGGGCCGCTCAGGGTCACTGGTCCCGGCGTTGGCGAATGGGACGTGCGGTCGTTCAGGATTCGCGAGTTCCCGATCCCGGCCGCCGCGGTGAAGACGCTGGTCACGCGTGCCCTCCGCGATTCGACCCGGCGGACCGTTCCCTGGAAGGTGCCTGCCGGCGTCCGCGGGGTGCGCGTTCGACCCACGGGTGCCACACTCTATGGAGCCGCACGCCCATGAGCCATCGGGTGTTGATCGTCGATGACGAAGCCGGGATTCGGCAGGCGCTCAAGCAGGTCCTCGAATACGAGGACCTGGAGGTGCGCGTCGCGGGGTCGGGGGGCGAGGCCATCACTCTCTACGCCGAGTTCCGGCCTCGTCTCGTCTTTCTCGACGTGAAGATGGCCGGCCTGGATGGCCTGGAGACGCTCGCCCGCCTTCGGAACCTCGATCCGCAGGCGCAGATCGTCATGATCTCGGGGCACGGCACCATCGCCACCGCCGTGGAGGCCACCCAGCGGGGCGCGTTCGACTTTCTGGAAAAGCCGCTCGACACCGATCGCCTCCTCCTGACGGTGCGGAATGCACTCGCGCACGCCGAGCTGGTCGGGGAGAATGCCCGGCTTCGCGAGGCCGCCGACAACCGGTATCTGATGGTGGGCGACAGTCCGGCGCTGGAGGCGGTGCGCGACCTGATCGCCAAGGTGGGACCGACGGCGGCGCGGGTCCTCATTACGGGCGAGAACGGGACGGGCAAGGAGCTGGTGGCGCGCGGGCTGCACGAGGCGTCGCCGCGGCGCGAACGGGCGTTCGTCGAGGTCAACTGCGCCGCGATTCCCTCGGAGCTGATCGAGAGCGAGCTGTTCGGCCACATGAAGGGCTCGTTCACGGGTGCTTTCGCCGATCGCACGGGGAAGTTCGAGCAGGCCGACGGGGGCACTCTCTTCCTGGACGAGGTGGGGGACATGTCGCTCTCCGCCCAGGCCAAGCTGCTCAGGGTGCTGCAGGAGGGTGTGGTGACCCGGATCGGCGGGTCGAAACCGATCCAGGTGGACGTGCGCGTGCTCGCGGCCACCAACAAGGAGCTCGACGGGGAGATCGCCGAACAGCGGTTCCGCGAGGATCTGCTCTACCGCCTCAATGTCGTGCCCATCGAGGTGCCGCCGCTGCGCGATCGGATCGAGGACATCCCGGCGCTCGTGGCCCATTTTGCCGAAGGCCTGTCGGCGGGGGCGGGCGTGCCGGGGAAGAAGTTCGCCGAGGACGCGGTGGCGCGGCTGCAGGCGCGCCCGTGGCCGGGCAACATCCGCGAGCTCCGGAATGCGGTCGAGCGCGCCCTCATTCTCGCGCCGGGCAAAGCGGTCACCGCGGCCGACATTGATCGTCTGCTGCCGAGGCCGGAGGACGATGGCGCGCTGGCGGACTCACCCGACGGGATTCCGAGCTTCGAGACGTTCAGGCAGGAATCGGAGAAGGTGTTCCTGGCCCAGCGGCTGCGAGAGCACGACTGGAACGTCGCGGAGACGGCGCGCGCCATCAAGATGCCCCGCTCGAATCTCTACAAGAAGATCGAGCGCTATCGAATCACACGGGAGTCGACATGAGTGAGCAGCCGAGGGACTGGGATCGGGAGATGGC
>JBBQDU010000031.1:0-18758 GCA_038320055.1 Gemmatimonadales bacterium
GGGTTGCCGTCCATCCGCCGCAGCACCGGCAGGTGGGCCTCGATCAGGCGCTCGGCATGGAGCCGGCGGAGGGAGAATGCGCTGGGCGCCGTCTCGACCGGTGCGGGGTGGTGCACACCTCGGTCTCCCGTGACGGGAGCCTCCATCAGGGCGCTCATGGTGGACCGTTCCCTTCTCGATCTATTTGTTTCAGAGGTGAACGACTGGGCACTGACCCCAAGTTCAGGTTTGCAAGTCACTTGTGTACTGGCATTTGCGTCAATATCTCGCCTCGGAATGGCGGTGGTTCTGTGCGTGGGAGGCAACCTGTCCCGAAGCAGCAGGGCGGAGCAGGAAGAGTCGAAAAGGGCAAGGCGGCGCAACGTCGACATGTGTGTCCTCGCAATCGGGTAGTTCCATCACCCCGACAGTGCCGACCGGTCGTCAAGCCGATGTCAAGCGGAGCGTTGTGTGACGGGCGTCACGTTGCGCTAACGTGCTCCGGGCTGCAGAATTAGGGGTAGATCCGCGCCCCAACCTCGACGGTCAAAACGATGGCTGCGACTCTGGTCTGTCTGCACTGCGGCGGCGGTCTCGACGGTGGAGATCGCTTTTGCGCGCGGTGCGGCAGCGAGGCGCTGGCCTGCGCGGTGTGCGAGCGCCAGCTCCTGCCGGACGATCTGTCCTGCCCACACTGCGGCACCCCGGCCGAACGCGCGGCCGGGTTCGATCCCTCGGCGCTTCCGGACGACGCGCCGCCGCCGCTGACCGACATCATCGAGCGGCTCCGGCGTGCCACGCTCGGCGAATTCGAGATTGGCCGGGAGCTCGGCCGCGGTGGGATGGCCGCCGTCTTCCTCGCCCACGAGATTTCCCTCGACCGCAAGGTCGCCATCAAGGTGATGGCGCCGGGCCTGCTGTTGGGCGAGGGCATGGTGGACCGCTTCAAGCACGAAGCGATCACCGTCGCCAACCTGCACCACCCGAACATCGTATCGGTCTATTCGGTGCGGCAGGCGGAGGGGCTGCACTACTTCGTCATGCGGTACGTGCAGGGGCGCTCGCTCGAGCAGGTGATGCAGCAGGCCGGCCGCCTGCCACTGCCCATCGTCCGGTCGATCCTCCACCAGGTGGGATCGGCGCTCACCCATGCCCACCGCTCGCGTGTCATCCACCGGGACATCAAGCCGGCCAACATCCTCATCGACGAAGAGGGCAACGCGGTCGTCACCGATTTCGGCATTGCCAAAGCCGCCGAGCGGCCCAGCCGCACGCTGACCGGCGCGCTGGTCGGTACACCCGCCTACATGAGCCCCGAGCAGTGCAGCGGCGGCGAGGTCTCCGGCGCGTCGGATCAGTACTCGCTGGGCGCGGTCACCTACGAGCTCGTGGCGGGCGTGCCGCCCTTCGCCGGATCGTCGCTGACCGTCATGCAGGCCCACGTCGATCAAACGCCGCGTCCGCTCCGGGAGCTGTCCAACGACTGCCCGCCCGAGGTCGAGGCGGCCATTCTGCGCATGCTGCACAAGGATCCGGCTGCGCGGTGGCCCCGGCTGGGGGATGCAATGGCGGCGCTGGGCACCGAACCGCTCGCCGAGGACCATCCGCTGCGTGCCGAGCTGATCCGATTGGCTCACCCGGACGGCGACGCGTCGCGTTCCGAGGTGCCCACGCCAACCAGCCCAGCGCCCTGGACGCGGGTATCGTCCGCCAGCGGCGTCCGGCCGGTCGGCGGCATCTCCATCGTGCCCGCCCCGGCCGGGCTCGAGACCGGCGACAGCTTCACCCTCGTCGCCATGATCCGGGGTCCGCATGGCACCCGGATGCCGTCGCGGATGGTCGAGTGGAGCACCGACGAACCGAAGGTGCTTCGCATCGACGGTGCCGGCGGCATCGCCACCGCCGTGGCGCCAGGGGTCGCGATGGTGACGGCCATCTGCAAGGGGGTGACCGCACGCCTCCGCGTGGAGGTCGCCTCGCCAAGGGCGGACGACATCGCCATCGAGCCGATGAACGAGCCGCTGCACGTGGGCGAGGAGATCCGTCTCGATGCCTCGCCGCACGACAAGCGCGGCTGGCCGGTCTCCGGCCTGGTCGTCTGGCAGTCGGCCGATCCCCAGATCGCCGCCGTGACCGCGGAAGGGAACATCGTCGGACGAGCACCGGGCACCGTACGCATCTCGGCCGCGCTCGACGACGCGCGGGCGAGCGTCGTGATTCCGGTGCTGCCGCCGCGCGTCGCGACCCTGGAGATCGGCGACCCGCCGGCGTCGGTCGTCGCGGGCAGCACCTTCGAGCTGGCCGCGGTACCGCTCGACCAGATGAACGAGGTGCTGCCCGGACGGGCGGTGCTCTGGAGCTCGAGCGACCCGAGTGTGGCCGTGGTGACGGCCGAGGGACTCGTGGCCGCGCTGCGGCCGGGATCGGTCGTCCTGACGGCGGTCTGCGAGGGGGTGCGGGCCTCGGTCCGGATCGGCGTCGTGGCCGTGCGTGCCGCGGCTCCCCCCCCGGCCGCACCGTCCACGGGTGTGGCACTTCCACCGCCGCGCCGCCGCTCGCGCCGCTCGCGGCGGCGCCGACTGCTGGCGCTCGGGACCGCGCTCGCGGCCGGCGTGGTCTGGCTGGTGCTGAAGGTCCAGCCGGCATTCGACACTTCGAGCCCCGCGGAAGAAATCGCTCCCGCGGCCGGTTATGCTCGCACCACCGTGGGCGCCGACAGCGCCGCGCCGGCGAGCGTCACCATCACCCGGCGGCCCACCCGTGCGCTGCGTCCCGACAGCGCCACCCTCCTGACCGCCGAAGTGCGCGACGCGGCCGGCCGGCTCGTGGAGACGGCCGCGGTCGCCTGGTCGTCGGGCGATACGACGGTCGCGCGGGTGGATCGGGCGACCGGCCGCGTCGTCGCCGTCAGACCCGGGCGCGTCCAGATCGCGGCGTCGAACGGCGCGGGGCGTGACAGCGTCGTGATCACGGTCCGGCGGCCGGGTGCGCGCGTGCCGGTCGTCGCCTCCATCACGATCTCGGCGCTCCGGCCGCTTCGCGTCGGCCAGTCGGCCGCGCTCGGCGCCGTGGTGCTCGGACCCACCGGCGACACGCTGAGTGGTCCGGAAGTCACCTGGGCCTCGAGTAATCCGCAGATCGCGACCGTCGAGGCACTCACCGGGACGGCGCGGGCATACGCGCCCGGCACGGCGCTGATCCTGGCGCGGAGCGGGAGCGAAACATCGCTGGCGGAGCTGACCGTGCTGCCCGGCGCGGTGGCCACCCTTCAGATCCTGGGCGCGCGCCCGATGGCGGTGAGCGAGATGCTCGATCTTCGCGTGGCCGCGCGCGACAGCCTTGGCCAGGAGCTGAGCGGGATCGCGGTCGCCTGGGCGACCAGCGATCCGACCGTCGCCGAGGTGGACGAGGCGACGGGCCTCGTCGTGGGCCGGGCGCCGGGCTCGGCCAGGATCAGTGCCACCGCCGACGGGACGGTGACGTGGATTCGCCTGACCGTTCTGACACGGCCGGAGCCGCTGCGGCCGCTCGCCCCGGGAGCGGAGCAGCAGCGCGCCGAGGCCTGGATCGAGGCCGGGGTCGAGGAGTGCTATGGCGCGCTGCAGTCCAGGGATCTCGCGCGTCTCAGGCGACTCTGGCGTCCGGCCTCCAAGGCCGACGAAGACAAGCTGAAGCGCCTGAGTCGCATCCTGCAGACACGCGGCTGGGGAGCGCTCGTGGGTGAGCGCGTCGATCTGGCGCCGACGATCGGGCCCGAGTCCGCGGCGATGGACTTCCGCGTTCTCCTGACCTGGAGGGAATCCTCCGCGGCGCGGACCAGCCAGCTCGTGTTCAGGGCGGATTTCTCGCGGACCGACGGACGCTGGGAGCTTTCGAGCTGCCGGATCGTCGGCTCCCCGAGGCTCTGAGCCATCGCGGTGATCGTCTGCCGGACGCTCGGGCCGATCGAGGTAACGGTCGATGGCGCACCAGCGCCGCCCGAGCTTCTCTGGCGGAAGCACCTCGCCCTCCTCGTCTACCTCGCCCGCTCGCCGCGCCACACCAGAAGCCGTGACCACCTGATCGGGTTGCTCTGGGCCGACCGGACCGAGGCCGCGGCGCGCCATTCGCTGAGCGAGGCGCTGCGGGTGATTCGCCGGCACGCCGGCCAGTCGTCGGTCGAGGTGACCGTCGGGCAGGTCGGCCTGGCCGCCGGGACGGTGGACCTGGACGTGGACCGGCTGGAGGAGCTGGCGGGTGCGGGAGACTGGGCCGCCGCCTCCGAGCTCGTCGCGGGCGAGTTCCTTGAGGGCTTCGGCGTGCCCGACGCGACGGCCTTCGAGGATTGGCTCGCCGTCGAGCGCGAGCTGTGGCGGCGGCACGGCGTCGAGATCCTGGTACGCCGCGCCGACGCGCTCGCCCGGGTGGGCAAGGCCCAGGATGCCTGCGGTGTCGCGGCGCGCGCCCTCGCCATCGATCCGGTGTCGGAGGTGGGCTTCCGCGCCTCGCTCCGCAGTCTCTCCCTCGCGGGCGACCGGACCGGCGCGCTCGAGCAGGCCGACCGCTTCCACGCCCGCCTGGCCGAGCTGGGCACCCAGCCCGGCGAGGAGACGCGGGCGCTCGTGGAGCGGGTGCGGCGGGAACGCGGCGTGCGGCGCGAGGTGCGGCTGGACGGGGCGGATGACCTGGCCGTCCTTCGGCCGCCGCTCGGTGGCCGTGCCGAGGAGCTGGGACGGCTGCTCGATGAGGCCGCGCGCTCCGCCCGCTCGCGGCGTCCCGCGCTCCTCCTGATCGAGGGCGAGCCCGGCGTCGGAAAGACCCGGCTGCTCGAGGAGATGCTCGCGCTGCTCCGGCTCGACGGCACCTCCGTGGCGGCCGCCCGCGCGGTCGAGGGCGATCGCACGGACGCGTGGAGCGGCGTGCTCGCGCTCGCGCGCGGCGGACTGCTGGAAGCGGCCGGCATCGGCGCGGCCCCGCCGGCCTCGCTCGCCTCGTTCGCGGAGGCGCTGCCGGAATGGACGGACCGGTTTCCGGGCGTCCGCGCGCCAGCCGGGATGCCGCTCGGGCGGGCGCTCGCGGAGGCGGTGCGCGCGGCCGCGGCGGAGGAGCCGGTCGTGCTCGCGGTCGATGATGCCCAGTGGATGGACGGGGACTCGGCCCTCAGCCTCGGCGCCATGCTCCGCGACCTGCAGGCGGTGCCGCTCACCCTCGTCCTGGCGGTCTCGCCGTTTCCGCCGCGGGCAGAGCTGGATGAGCTTCGCAGCCGGATCGGACGCGATCTGGAGGGGACGGCGGTGCGGCTCCGGCGCCTGGACCGGGCGGCCCTCAGGAGTCTCGCCGAAGGGATGCTGCCGGGCTACGATCCGGTCTCGCTCGACCGGGTCGTGCGCCGGGTGGCCACCGATTCGGCGGGGTTGCCCCTGCTGGCCGTCGAGCTGCTCAGGGCGGTGGCGCTGGGTCTCGATCTCGGCACGATCGCGGGCACCTGGCCGGAGCCGCTTCGCACGCTCGATCAGAGTCTGCCCGGCGACTTGCCCGACGCGGTGGTGGCGGCGATCCGGATCGGCTTCCGGCGGCTGACGCCCACGGCGCAGCGGGTCCTCGTCTCGGCCGCGGTCCTGGGTGATCTCGCTCCGCCGCCGGTGCTCGAGCGTGCGCTCGAGATGGAGACCGACGCGCTGGGGCAGGCGCTCGACGAACTGGAGTGGCACCGCTGGCTGGTGGCGGAGCCGCGGGGCTACTCGTTCGCCGCGCGGATCGTGCGGCAGGTCGTGCAGCGGGACATGGTCACCCCGGGCCAGCGGCGCCGGGTGCTGGCGGCGGCTGGCCGCACGGCAACTCCGGCGTCCTGATAAGGTCGCGGTCTCACGCGGCTACCACCCCACGCGCTGGCGCACGCCCACCCCGATCCACCGCGGCGATCCCGCGCTCCGCGATCCCAGCCCGCCGTGCAGGTCCGCGTGCATCCACGGCCGGATCAGCAGGGTGACGCCGCCGTGCGCGTAGTGAGTCGCCTCGCCGCCGGGCCGCTCGCGCGCGAACGCCCGCCCTGCTGCCGTCTCGTGCGCGATGCCGACATTGGAGTGCATCGCAATGTGCCCCGGCGGCCCCCAGCCGAGCACCAGGCGCGCGCTCGGTCGCCAGGAACGCTCGCGGCCGGGCAGGATCCCGGTGGGCGTCTCCAGCCGGACGATCGGGGTGGTCACCGGCTGAACGCCGCGCCAGGGCACGAGCATCGCGGCGACGGCGAGCGACAGATCCTCCCGGCCGGAGGCGGGCGATGCCGGCGCACCGAGGCGCCCGCGTCCACCGTCAGCGTTCCGGGTCGCGTCGTCACCGCTCCTTTGGGGCTGTGAATGCGGTCGGCGCGCACCCGGTTCCCCGAGCGAGGGAACTCTTGGGGCGCCAGGCGGTTTATTACTGTGGAACGGGTACTGTCCCGCTTGTCCCTGGAGGTGGCTCAATGCGACGCGCGATCTTCACCCCGAGCTCCATGCCGGTGACGCCCGCCCCCGGCGCACTGCTGGCTTTCATCGAGCAGGCGCAGCTCGCCCTCGTGTACGCGCGGGGGCGGTAACCGCACGCCCCGTGCCTCACGGCACGCGCATCCTCCGCAGATCAGCCAGCAGCGCCTCCGGCCTCACCGGCCCTCCCAGAAATTCCTCGATCACCTCCCGCGACGGCCGCTCGAGCCCGAACCGGTAAAGCCGCGGCGCCACCCAGGCGTACCACGTCGAGTCCCCGGCGTCGAACGGTCCGTGCAGCGCCCGGATGCGCGCGCGCATGCCCGCGACGAGGATCGACCCCGCCGCATAGTTCATCATGTAGCCGGGTGCGTCCACGAGCTGGCCGCGCATTGCCCACCAGGAGAGCCCGGGGTGTGCACGGATATGGAGGTAGTCGCGGGTGAGCACCGTCCAGACGGCATTCGGGTCCGCCGTCGGCTCTCGCAGCATGCGCGCCTCGAACAGCGCCCACGCCACGTCCATCACGATGCCGCCGTAGCGGCCCCGCAATCCGTCCGCGAGGGGCACCGAGTCGCCCAGCCAGCGCTGCTGCCACGCCGGCTCGTAGACGTCCAGCGCCACGACGTCGGCCAGCGCTTCGGTGAACGCATCGCTGTCGGGCCAGTCCCGAAACGCCGGCCGGGTGCGGATGGCCGCGATGTGGGCCGCGTGCCCGGTCTCGTGCAGCAGCTCGTTGAGGTTGTCCAGCCCGCCCGTGCGGTAGGTGGCGAAGACCCAGGGCTCGATGCGCGGCTCGCGCGCGCCGAAAGTCGTAAAGGCGACGGGGTCTTTCCCCTCCCGAGGGTCGAGATCGTAGTGCACGTGGAGCGCATGCACGTCGACGCCGAGCCCGGCCCAGACCCGGGCATTCAGCTCGGCCAGCCGCTCGCGGGGAACGCGCGAGCCGAGCGTCCGGCTCGTCCGTCCGGTCCGGTAGTACCAGTCCCAGGGCTCGACGAGCGAGTCGGGGGTCGCGTCGCGCCAGGTCTCGAGGACCGCCAACAGCCAGCGCTCGAGCGAGTCGGGGGCCATCCCGGCCAGCAGTGCCTGCTCCCCGCCCGGCGACGCGGCACCCGGGCGGCTTCCCGTACCTCCGCGCGCCGCCGCCTCGAGCGCGATGAGCCGGCGGTACGGACTGCCGGCGGTATTCTCCCCGTTGATGCTCTTCCACACCGGTGTCAGGGCGAGGAACAGCTCGCGGCGCCGTTCCGCGTCCTCGGTACGGCCGAGCGCCGCCAGAATGGACAGCCGGTCGAGGGTGTCGGCGCCGACGGAGACGTGCGACTGCGCCTGGCCGTAGGCGGCGTAGACCCGCTCGCGCAGGGAGTAGAGTGTGTCCGGTCCGAGGGAGACGGCAGCCGGCGGAATTAGCGGCCCCAGGTCGCGTCCCTGGGCCCGCCGCATGACCCCGAGTGCTCTCGCGTCCTCGGGCGCCAGCCTCCCCGAGTCCACCGCGGCAAGCAACACCGGAAGCCCCGTCCGGACCGAGTCGTACGTGCGCGCCAGCCGCTCGAGCCGGACGCCGTCCGGGGTCGTGTCCGATCCCGCGGCGCGGCCCACGTCGAGACGGTCGCGGAGGTCCCGCACCACGCCGAAGGCGGACTCGGCGACGGTGACGGAAACCGCGCCGCGCTCGGGCATCGGCAGGCCGGGGCGAGGGCCGCACGCGGCCGCGAGCAGCGCCAGCGCCGTGGAGAGCGAGCGGGGAATGGTCGGCATGGGCATCGACAAGCCGAGTGCGGCCGTAACTTCTTATGGGGCAATCGGGTTTATAAGGTGTACAAGAACGTGCGGCGCCCGAGCGGCGCCACATCCCATTTAACACTTGTGAACCGCCCCGGGTTCTCCGGAGACTCAGTTCGTTGAGTGCTCCAGCAGCAGGGGTGCTGCCGCAAGCCGCTCAAACTGCATCTCATACTCCGCTGGGGGGAGATAGCCAAGCGGTTCCAGCAGCCGGCAGGTGTTGAACCAGGCGACCCATTCCAGCGTCGCGTATTCCACGTCGTCCAGACTGCGCCACGGACCGGCATGGCGGATCACCTCGGTTTTGAACAATCCGATGACCGACTCGGCGAGCGCGTTGTCGTACGCGTCGCCACGACTGCCGACCGACGCTTCGATGCCGGCCGCGGCCAGCCGCTCCGTGTAGCGAATGGACAGGTATTGCGATCCTCGGTCGCTATGGTGGACGAGGCCCGCGTCGATCTCGCGATCGTACACCGCTTGCTCGAGCGCGTCCAGGGCGAGATCCGTGCGCATCGACGCACTCGTTCGCCAGCCGACGATCCGGCGCGAGAACACGTCGATGACGAAGGCCACGTAGACCATGCCACGCCACGTTGCGACATACGTGAAATCGGCCACCCAGAGCTGGTTCGGACGCGCGGCGCGGAAGGCCCGCTCGACGAGATCGCGCGGGCGGTCGGCCAGCGGATCGGGTATCGTGGTCCGCACGCCACGCCCGCGCACGACGCCCCGCAGTCCGTCGGCCCGCATGAGGCGTGCGACCGTGCAGCGCCCCGCGGCGATCCCCTCGCGCGCGAGCTGCCGCCAGACCTTCCGCACGCCGTACACCCGGCGATTCGCCTGCCAGACCCGGCCGATCGCGTGGCGGAGCACGGCATCGCGCTGCGTGCGCGCCGGGCTACGCGCCGGGTCGCGCGCACGCGCCTTCGCCTCGTAGTACGTGGACGGCGCGATCGGGAGGACCCGGCAGATCGGCTCGACGCCGTACACGTCTCGATGGTCGTCGATGAACGCGATCATCGTGGCTCGCGGCGGTCGAGCTCCGCCTGCGCGAAATACGCGGATGCCTTGCGAAGGATTTCGTTGGCCCGACGCAGCTCCCGGACCTCACGCTCCAGCGCCTTCATCCGCTGCTGCTCGTCGGTCGTCACGCCGGGCCGCTGGCCCGTATCCCGCTCGGTGCGCCGCACCCACTTGCGCAGGGTCTCCGCCGAGCAGCCGATCTTGCCGGCAATCGAGGTGATGGCCCCCCACTGCGTGTCGTACTCCGACCGATGCGCCTGCACCAACCGCACTGCCCGCTCCTGTACCTCAGGAGAAAACCGTGTCCGTGTCGTCATGCTCCCATCCTCTCACGATTGGGAGCCTCCGGCAATCCCGGGGCGGTTCACTTGTTCGCGCAGGAGCCTAGGCTTCGTCATACACTAGCTCAAGGGCCAGGACGCCTGAAAACTTATGGGCTTCGTTGCGGCTGTACCAAAACGGAGTCCGGCCCAGGAGGACGCTCACACACTCCCCAATCGTGGTTCCAGCGGCCGCCACTATCCAGACAGCTATCTACAGCGACGCAGCCGCGAACCCCAAACCCCCGCGAAACCAAAACCCCAAACCAAGCGAGGCGATGATTAGAAGCGGGACAAGTAGGCTTCGGCTTCTGAATGGCATGTTAGTATTTCTCGTCAAGGCCACGGGGACGCTGTGGAGCGCAGATCAGGTTGCAATCCTGTTTGGGTGAAGCTTTGGCACCTGCCCTTCCGGCCGCGCTGGCCTTCTGATCGGCTTGCTCATCCGATTTGGGGTCCCCCTTGAGCTGACCGTAGAGTTCTCTCACATCGCTGAGTACTTCAGCTGCGAACTCACCAACTTTGCCGCGCTGCGTGGCTTCGCAGTTGCCTTTGCAATGAAAATACTTGTCGGCCCCGATTGTGTTCGCGTCCACCATGTCATCTCGGTTCCCAATGAAATCCTTCACGGCGCCCACGATTTGGTCGACTGCGGAAGCCGCAGATTGTAGTCTCGGCAGAAGTGTGAACGCCAATTCTGGCCATAACCCGAAAGGATCCGTGAACGTGAGCGGAAGATCTCCGGACACTCGGGCCGGTGGCGCTGGCGTGAATGATTACGCGGCCTGGGGCGCCTCCGCCGCCCGCTGATGCTCGGTGAAGGTTTGGAGTGGGGTCCGGCCTGCCTGCAGTCTGGTGGCGTCTTGGACGGTTCCGTAGTCCTGGATTGGCGCCGGCGCTGGCCGCGTTCGCTCCAGTCGTAATCCAGCACTGGATCAATCACAAGGTGTGACGCCCAAGAATACGCCTTGTAGTACCAACGCGGGCAGCACCCTGGAATCGCCGGGAATGGACCCCTGTCCTGGACATACATCCCGAGGAGATTGAATTGCTGCGGAGGATGGCTGCTGCAGAGGCACCCGTGATGTTCCAGGCAGAGGGAAGGACGGTCCCGGCACATCTCGCCTTCGACCATCGGGTAGAGGTGAGTGCACGAGCGGGGGTCCGGGGGCCGGCGCAGCGCCAGCCCCCGCACTGACCTTTTCGCCCCCATCACTCAGTACATCAGGATCGGCTTCGCCACCCAGCTCCCGTTAAACAGGTAAATCGGGGTGGCCCCCGCCGCAGGTTCGGAGATGGTCGGGTCTTCGACCGCATAGTTGGTGCCCAACGCGTACACCCACACCTGTCGAAGGACGCCTGGAGTGCCGCGGACGGTGTTGACCGCCGTCGCCGCGCTGGCGCACGTCGAGGCCTTGGTCACTAGCGATACCTTGTTGACCGCAACCTGCTGTAGCTGAAAGGCTGAGCGGAAGTTCACGGCAGTCGTATCGGTGTCCGCTAACAAGCCTTTGAAGTAGGCTAGGCGCGCCGGCACCTTATCGTTGTCATTGGGCCGACAACCACTCGCGGACAGGGCGGCCATGGTGGCTGGTGCGCAGGACCAGCTGCCCAGCGCAAGGGATAGAATCGTCAGTGAAGCAAGGCGACGTGTCGTCATTTCGAGCGGCTCCTGTGCTGGTGCGCTGTGCAACCTACAGCTGCGAGAGACACGAATGCTGAGAGTCGAACTTCCACTTGTTGGGGTTGTTTTTGCGCTCGGCCGTAGTGGTGCCCGGATCAAGGCGGAAGACGTGTTCCCCGAGATTGATAACGTACACCGGCTGGCCATACTGCTTCGCCCAATCCCAGTCATATTCACTCCCACCACCATTCTTCTCGCGGGGACCGGCACGGGCCGTCTGACTGGAGTTTGCGACTTTGCCCTTACAGCTGGCTGAGTAGACGGGCTCGTTTTCCTTGCTCGGGTGGGTATGCCAGTATCCGGCAAGGTGTGCCCCTGCAATCTGTGGCACTAGTGACGGGTCTAGCAGATTGGATCTGCATTCACTGAAGCCACTCTGCATCTCCTCGGTGAGAAATGGGGTGCCGTCATCGCGCAAATACACGTAGCCGCCATGCTCCCGCCGATTGACACCGTCAGGCGTCGGTCGGGACGCAGCAAGGGCCTGCAGAAATCCTTGCCGAACAGCGGGATCGTCCAAGATCTGTTCGCCGAGCGGCGGGCATGGAGCCTCATAGGCAATCAGGTTGTACACTGCAGTCAGTCTGCCGGTGACGTTAACCCATGGCGGCGGCAGCAGCCATTCAACCGGCGACGGGGCTGTGATGATGACCAACTTGACGGGGCCTGCGTATCGCACGGTGTCCACACGGCTGCCACCCACATCGTCAGCTCCGCAATCGCCGGCGGCATCTGTGATGACGAAGTCACTCTCGTTAACAATGCTGCCTGACGGGCTGTAGGCTGTCGTGTGACCGAGGTCCGTGCTGCTGCAGGAGAAGGCGCCGCTCGCTTCGATGACGATGCTGTAGACTGGTTGAGAGAAGGTCAGGGTAACAGGCCCCGTGTAGTTCCACTGATCATTGGTGACAGTCTGATAGTGGTGCGGCGTGCCGAAGTACGTCGTGAGGCACGCCTGGAGCGGTGACTCAAGGGGCATTTCATACGTTTTCGGATCGAATACGGAATAGTTAGTAGAGTTGAGTGACCTGCACTGGCGAGTGCCAGGCGGTGGCGGCACCGCATCGAATGAAATCGGGATATGATGCCGATGCATGTCAGTGCGCCGCAGCATGGTAGCGGAATCAGCCCGCGACACGCCATCAACATATCGACGCAATCCGTCCTCACTTCCCGGCCCAGTGGCCTTCTCGCTGCATGCGGATAGAACGAACAGCAGACTGCATGACAATACGTACTTCGCTCTTGCGCTAGTCACGAGGCTCCTCATTCGGGTGAGATGAGGCTGTTGCGTGCGCTGGGCGGACCAAGTGTTCTGGAAGGGATTCTAAATAATACTGCGCCATTCGGCGTATAGTAGGCCCTTTTTGCGACAATGAGGGGCCGATTTGCGACAGGCTACTGCGGGAAATGGAGTGCTCCCCGTATTTCGGACCGTCGGATGGGAGACTAAGCTCGGGGTTCCCCCCGTGGATGAGTCCGGTGCATAGTTGACCGTCCTTGACGCCGCCGAGCGGCGAGGAGGGCTGGATGCGGAAGGCACGATTCGCCGAGGAGCAGATCGTCGGCATTCTCCAGGAGCACGAGGCCGGCGGGAAGACGACGGAGCTGGTGCGGCGGCACGGGATCTCGCGGGAGACGTTGTATCGCTGGAAGCGGAAGTACGGCGGCCTCCAGGTCGCCGATGCGCGGTGCCTCAAGCAGCTCGACGAAGAGAACCGCCGGCTGAAGCGGGTGGTCGCGGACCAGGCGCTGAACATTCAAGTGCTCAAAGACGTCTTGGGAAAAGAATGGTGACCCCGGCCCAGCGGCGGACGGCGGTCACCTCTGCGCACGCGGCCGCGGGTCTCAGCGAGCGCTGCGCCTGCCGCTACCTGGGCATCCACCGCGCGCTGCTGCGCTATCGGCCGCGCCGTCCCGACGATGCCGCGCTGCGGGTCGCCCTGCGCGCATGGCGGCGCGCAAGCGCCGCTGGGGGGTGCCCCGCCTCTGCTGGCGGCTGCAGCGGGACGGCTGGCGGGTGAATCACAAACGTCTGGAGCGGCTCTGCCGCGAAGAACACCTCAGCCTGCGGCACCGCCGCGGCCGCAAGCACATCGCCACGCCTCGGGCCCCGCGCGCGGTCCCGTCGTGTGCAAGTACACCCAAGTTCCCGCAGGTGATGGACAGGCAAAGTCCCGCACCTACCGGGGTCAGTTGGGGCGGCCGTCGGGGCCGCGGGGGGCCTCCCGGTTGGGGCTGAGCAGGGCGCCGAGTTCGCGGAGCCGGTAGCTCTGGCCGTCGATGTGGACGACCGCCACGTGATGGAGTAAGCGGTCGAGGATGGCGGTGGTGAGGATCTCGTTGCCGGCGAAGATCTCCGGCCAGTCGCGGACATGCTTGTTCGACGTCAGCAGCAGCGAGCCGCGCTCATAGCGCATCGAGACCAGGCGGAAAAAGAGATTCGCCTCCAGCCGGTCCAGCGGGCGAAAGCCGATCTCGTCGATGATCAGCAGTCCGGCGTTGACGTAGCGGCGCGCCCGCAGGCGAGCCGGTGGGGTGGCGGCATCCGCCTTCAAGACGTGCATAAGCTCATCCAACACGAAGTGCGCGACGCTGAAGCCGTTCTTGATCGCCTTCACGCCCAAGGCCGTGCCCAGGTGACTCTTCCCCACGCCGGGGGGGGCCGAGAAACAGGACATTGGTCTCTCGCGCAGGTACTGACACGTGGCGAGCGTTTCGATCTGCCGCCGGTCGGCCTTCGGCTGAAAGCCCCAGTCGAAGTCCTCGAGCGTCTTCCCCGGGGGCAGCCCGGAGAGCTTGAGCATCGTCGTGACCCGGCGCTCATCCTTGCGTTCCAGTTGGCCGGTGAGCAGGAGGTCGAGGAAGGCGAGCGGGCTGAGGGCGTCGCGCGCGGCTTGTTCGACCAGTTCGGGCAGGACCGTCGCCGGGTATTCCAAGCCGAGCGTGCTCAGCTTGGCAATCACCGGGTCGAGTGTGGTGGTGCCGGGCGACGTCTGACTCGGGGGCGCGGCGAGCGCGCGGCCGGGTGCCGGCGCGCGGGAGGGACGGGTCGTCGTCATCGGCCGGCCCTCCCCAGGAGCGTGAGATACTGCGTGAGGGGCCGCGCCACCGCCTCGGGCGGCGGCAAGAGCGCCGTGTACGGCCGGGCGGCCAGTTGCAGCCGGGCCCGGCGGCCCAGGGGCGTCGGCGCGGACACCGCCCTGGTGCTCTCGCCGTCGTAGTGCGTGGCCTCCAGCACGAGCGTCCGCCGGGTGCGCCGGGGATGCCGCGCGACCGCCTGCCCCTCGGCCCACACGACCACCTCCTGCGCCGTCCCGCGCACTTCGACCTGGCGTCCCACCCAGGCGAAGGGGACCGAGTACCGCCGGCCCTCGAAGCTCACCAGGCAGTCGCGACTCACCCGACGCGCCACGACGCAGTCGAAGAGCTCCTGGAGATCGGGGAGCGGCTGCAGCAGGGCCCGCTCGGCCGTGAGCGCCGCGGCGATCGACGTCCCCGTGATCGGGCAGCGGCGCTGGGCCTGCACGAGCGCACTCCGCGCATCGAGCGCCGCCTGCAGGGCGGGCAGGTCCGTCCACGCGGCCACCAGGAGATCCGCGTACACACTGCGATGGGTCCGCACGCTGCGCTCGGCCTTCCCCTTATCGCTCCCGCAGGCGCCCGGCACGGATCGACGCCGAAGCCACAGGTGCGCGCGAAGGTTGCGAAGGCCGGCGTCAGGACCGCCGTCGGGCCGGCCCCCGACGCGACGCCCGTCTTGAGATTATCGATCCGGACCCAGAGCGGCACGCCACCGTAGCGCTGGAAGAGCGCCAGATGCCCGGTCTGCCAGGCGAGCTGCTGCATGCTCGGGCTGACCCACACGAAGCTGGCCCGCGAGTGCGCCAGGGTGCCGATCAAGCCATACACCGACTGCCCGATCCCGCCGAGCCGACTCGTGCATGCAAACCAATCGTGCTGGGCCTGCACCCCCGGGGGCGTCTCCACCCGACGGATGGCCTGCACCGGGACCGGAAAGCGGCGGGTCAGATACCGGCGCACCGCCTGATAGCTGCCGGGGAAGCCATAGTCTCGCTGCAGGACCCCGTGCACCACCGTGGCCTCGACCGTCACGCCCGTCTCGCCGCGGAGCCGGGGATCGTCAAACCGCGCCAGCACCGCATCCACCCGGGCGTCCCACCCATCCAGCACCGAGGGGCGCTCCTGCCGGCCGTCGGGTGCCTCGGGCGGCCGTCCCAGCCGATACCGCAGGCTCGATTCATCCACCCCGAGCTGGCGGGCGACCTGCCGCACCGGGACCCGCCGCTCGATCATCTGCTGAGCTACCATGATCTCATCCGTCCGCAGCCGTGCCATCACGTCCTCCGCGCCGGGGGCCTCGGGCTGCATTCGCCCGGTCGCGAAGGGGACCGCCCAGGGCGGCCCTGTCAATGGCAGGTGCGGGAATTTGCCTGTTCACGGGTGCGGGAATTTGGGTGTTCTTCTACACGTCGGGCCCGGATCAGCGCTGGAGCATGGACTTTGTGCACGACCGCCTGGCCGATGGGCGCCCGTTTCGGGTGCTCACCGTGGTGGATGAGGGCACGCGCGAGAGTCCGGCGCTGGTTACCGCCCGGAGCCTCACTGGAGACCGGGTCGTGGCCGCGCTTGAGCAGCTGGCCGCGACCCGGGGCCTGCCGCAGACGATCAGCGTCGATCATGGCACCGAGTTTACCAGTCGGGCGCTCGACGTCTGGGCCGAGCAGCGCGGCGTGACGCTCGACTTCATTCGCCCCGGCAAGCCGAACGACAATGCCTTCATCGAGAGCTTCAACAGCCGGCTCCGCGATGAGTGTCTCAACGAGCATTGGTTTCAGACCGTCGCCGAGGCCTAGGTCCTGATCGAGCGGTGGCGCGGAGAATACAACACCGAGGACCCGGACAGCAGCCTGGGACATCGGCCCCCAGCAGAGTACGCCGAGCAGTTTCACCCCTCGCCGAAGGACGAGAACACCACCCGACTGTCAGCCTAGGACTGGACTCACATCGGGGGGAACCCCGGGCATGAGATTGCGGACGCTGCCGGATTCGCCTGCAACAGAAATCAAATCTGCAGTTATGCTGACGTGGCCGTTAATGCGCTGAACACACCGAATTGGGTTTTGGGGCGGGTTGCAACGCCATTGCTTGGATGTGCCGGGGCGTGCAATGTTACTGACTACCGCTACTAGACCGTCGACCCCGCGAAACCCCAATACGTTTTCGATGAGGTCCACTCAACCCAGTTTGTGGTGAACGAAAACGTTAGCAAGATCGGAGCGACTCCCGGGTGGACTGGGGGGGGGGTGTGAGCAACACGTGTGTGAACGTCACACAGGACAACACTCTCGTGTACGTATGCCAAGTTGAGATGCAGTACACGGCCAGCGATTTGGGAGACAGCGGCGCGCCAGTGCTCGTAAAACCCGGCAACCCACGCCAAGACTCCACAGCTATGCTTGGTGGGATCGTCATGGCCAAGGGCAAGCAGAATAAGGCCATCTTCACGCCGTGGCCAAACATCGCCCAGCAATACCCCAAACTTCGCGTGTTCTGAGCTGGGTACCGCCTGAAGAATGAGCCAGGTTGCTCGTTCTGGAGTGTGCCAACGGCGCAGCCGAAGAGTCCGCCAAGACGGCTCGTGGGTCCGTCCAAGGCTTGACCTTGGACGGATCCACCTGAGCCGTGCAACTCACATCTCCTGCTGAGAGGAATACAATGGTTTCACTTCCTGGCCGCTTGCGAAGTTCAGGAGTGGTTGCCACCGGCACAGGTGTGGCCCAATCATGGCTTCCGTGATGGCAGATCCAATTCGCCGAAGAGTCGGCAGGACTATGCTGCTTGGACTGACTGTTGGGTGTGCAGGACAGTCATCGGTGAAGCATGAGCCGGGATTGCCGGCCGCTGGGGCGGGCTCCCGCCTCGGCAATCTGCAGGCAAGGCCAGACTCCATGCACCCTCTACGGGTGCACGTAGAAGCCCCAAGGCGTGCTGTCGTGGGAGTGGCGGTGCCCATCAAGCTTGTTGTGAGCAACACGGGGAATACCAAGGTCCAAGTCTTACAAGCAGTCCCTCCTCCCGCCTACGATCTGACCATCACTCGGAAGGACGGCCGCGTTGTGTGGCAGCGGTTGCCGCCTGATGCCTACCTGTCCACGGCCGGTCTTCTGTACTCGCTGGCACCAAGCCAGAGCCATGACGTTGAGACGATCTCATGGGACCAACAAGATCTGCACGGGCGCCAAGTTGAACCGGGGCGCTATGGCATCCAGGGGGTCTTCTTTGGCCGTGTCGCGTATAAAGGCCAGAGCGAGATACAGAGTGATACGGTTTCGCTCCTGATCGAACGTTAGCGACCAAGGACAGCGGAAAGCGGCGGCATTGGCTCCAAGAGGAGCGTGCAAACTTCTGTGCAAACTTCTCCCGAACATCCTGAACATTTCTGACCCTCCAGCCGTGCATCTTACACAACACACCCTTTATTTCCCTACTGAAGCCGCCCAAACGTTTGCCGAGGCCCAGCCACGTGGCTTAGGGCCTCGAAGCGGAATGTACGAGGATACATCCCGGCCTAGGGATCGGGAAACGCGGGGTCGGCGGCCCAAGCGTGGCGACACACGGCTGCCCCCCGGCCGGCGATGTTCCGCCGACCGGGGGCAGCTCGTCCCTCGACCTGCTGCGACCTTGTCCTGCTATTACCGCTGCTGCATCGCGAGCCGGTTCAAGCGCGACTCGGCGATCTGGCTCAGCTTCACGTCGGCGGCCTTCTCCTCCTTCAGCGTCTCCTCCAGCACGCCGGCGCAGTCGTCCCGGCCGAGCTCGCGGGCCCACGCGATCAGCGTGCCGTAACGGGCGATCTCGTAGTGCTCTACCGCCTGGGCGGCGGCCGCCGCGGCGGCATCGATGACGTCGTTGTCCTTGGCGTCACCGAGAATGTCGTCGGCCTCCTCGAGGATGCCATCGATGGCGGGGCAGGTGACGGCCTTCACCTCCTGGCCGTGCATCTGGAACACCTGCTCCAGGCGCTTGATCTGGTGCTTGGTCTCGGTCAGGTGCGACTCGAGACCCTGCTTGAGCGCGCTGTCGTGCACCTTCGAGATCATCTTGGGGAGCGCCTTCGTGATCTGCTGCTCGGCGTAGTAGATGTCCTGCAGGGTGTGGACGAACAGGTCGTCCAGCGACTTGATCGGCTTCGTAAGCAAACCCATGATACTTCCTCCCGAGAGTTCGAGCGATCGCCGGGCCGGCGGTTGCCCGGCCAGGCGTGCTGTTGTTGGCGAGCTGCAGTGTGGCGCTTTGGACGCCGCGGAACCGTGAGGGAGATCACCGAAATCACCGTCTCTCGAAGGGGTAGCGACGGGCGGGGCGCGCGAGCGACGGCTCACGAAGCCCGGCCTCCGGTCTTCTTCGCCACACCCGCCGAGTGGCGAGCCTGGCTCACGCTCCACCACGGCACCGCGGCCGAGGTGTGGGTCGGCTTCCACAAGAAAGGGACGGGGC
>JBBQDU010000032.1:0-18434 GCA_038320055.1 Gemmatimonadales bacterium
GGCCGCGCACGCCCGCGTTTCCGACGAGGCCTTCATGCGGAGCAGGCCGCGCGACTGCAGGAGCGCGCCGAGCGACTTGAGACCCGCCGCCCCCGCGATCGAGCCGTAGGCCTCGAAGAACGCCATCTTCTCGGTGAGATCCATGTCCTTCACCGGCTTCCCGAGCACGACGGCCTCCACGCGACGCTGCGCCCCCTTGTAGCCTCTCCCGCCGACCACTCGCACGGCCGCCAACCGGACCGCGCGGTCCTCGTCCTCGAGCGACTTCTCCACGAAGCCCAGCGCGGCCGGCGTGCCGAGCTGGGCCAGCGCGTGCACCGAAGCCAGACGGACGGCGGGATCGCGGTGCGCCATCGTCTCGCCCAGTCCGGGGACGGTCTGCGCGAGCTGCAGCCGACCGCACAGCGCCACCACCGCCGCCAGCGCCTCCGAGTCCGGCGAGCGCAGGATGCGGAGCACCTCCGCCGGGTGCGCCTGGGCCAGACGGTCGGCCCCCTGCTCGAGCAGCGTCCGAAGCGCGGCCGAGCTCAGGCGGGGGATCCAGGTCAGAATCGGTTCGAGGGAGGTCGCCCGGAGCTCGCGAAGGACTTCGGCCACGGTCGCCTCTCCCGCCAGCGCGGGCGCCTCGTCGATCGACTGGACGAGCTGGCTCACGATGGCGGGCTCGCTCAGCTTGCCGACGAACCCGCCGAGCTGCGTGACGTGCTCGGGCTGGAGTCCGGGGACGCGCTGGCCCAACACCCGGGATTCGCGCAGCACCATCGCCGCGTTGCGAAATTCGCGCGCGTTGAGAAAGTTGGGGAACAGGGCCTCGAGGATGCCGAGGATCTCGGAGCGAATCGAGGCATCCGACTCCAGCTCGAACAGATCGAACAGAATGCCGAGCGCGGAGGCCCGGACGTCCCGCGTGTATTCCGCCTCCACGGCCGCGGCCACCTCGTGGATCTCCTTCTCATCCAGAAAGTAGAGCGTCGAGTCGAAGTCCTCGAGATCGACGACGCCCTTGGGACGTGGAGGCGCCTCCTCCGCGGCGGCCGCACGCCGGTCGCGGGCGGCCTGCTCGTGCTCCATGCCCTGGGTGTAGGTGCCGGTCTGTTCGGGCGTGGCGCCGCCACCGTCCGAGAGGAACTCGATGAAATTGTACTGGATGAACTCGAACTCCTCCTCCCAGAGCAACGTCAGCAGATCGTCACCCGCGTCGGTGGGGAGGAAGCGCGCACGGTTGATCACCTCGAGAAAGCGAGGGAGCTCCTCGACCTCGGCACCCCGGCGGATGGTGAGCGAGCGCATGCCGTCCTTGAACAACCCCCAGGCGATGCTCTCCGATTTGGTCAGATGGTGGTAGACCACCTGCTCTTCCCAGATGAAGTCCGTCTCGGCGACCGTGAGCACCAGCTCATCGAGCACCGCCCACACCGGCTGGAAGGCGATCCGGAGGTTGTCGCTCGCGCGCTGATAGATCGGATTGTTCGGCAGGTACATGTGATAGGCGCGCAGCGCCTTCACCAGGCCGGTGAGGAGCTCGGTGACCTGGGACGCAGGGAGGATGTCGGTCGGCACGGGACCGCTCGTCACACGGGCGCTCCCAGCAGTGCCGCCACGTGCGCGACGTCCTTGTCACCGCGGCCGCTCAGACAGACCAGGATCGGCGCGTCCGCGGGCCATCTGCCCGCCATCCGCCGGACGTACGCGAACGCGTGGGCGGTTTCGAGCGCGGGAATGATGCCCTCGAGCCGGCACACCGACTGGAACGCCTCCAGGGCTTCCGCGTCGGTGGCCGATTCGTACGCGACCCGCCCGGTGTCGCGCAGGTAGCTGTGCTCCGGTCCGACCCCGGGGTAGTCGAGCCCGGCGGAGACGGAATGCGCCGGTGCCACCTGGCCGTCAGCGTCCTGGAGCAGGTAGCTCAAGCTGCCGTGCAGCACGCCCGGCGCGCCGGCGCTCAACGTCGCACTGTGGTGGCCGCTCGGAATGCCCTCGCCCGCGGCCTCGACGCCGATGAGCCGGACGCCGGGATCGTCGAGGAAGCCCGCGAAGATGCCCATCGCGTTGGAGCCGCCGCCCACGCAGGCCACGACCGCGTGCGGCAGCCGGCCATAGCGTGCCAGCATCTGGGCCCGGGCCTCGCGGCCGATCACCGACTGAAAGTCCCGCACCATGCGAGGGAACGGATCCGGACCGACCACCGAGCCGATGATGTAGTGGGTGGTCGGCACGTTGGTCACCCAGTCGCGAAGCGCCTCGTTGGTGGCGTCCTTGAGCGTGCGCGTCCCGGACTCCACCGGCCGGACGGTGGCGCCGAGCAGCTGCATGCGGTAGACGTTGAGTTTCTGTCGCTCGACGTCCGCCGCGCCCATGTAGACGACGCAGTCGAGGCCGAACCTGGCGCAGATGGTGGCCGTGGCGACGCCATGCTGCCCGGCGCCGGTTTCCGCGATGATGCGTCGCTTGCCCATCCGTCGCGCGAGCAGCGCCTGCCCGATCGTGTTGTTGATCTTGTGCGCGCCGGTATGGTTCAGGTCCTCGCGCTTGAGCACGACCGTGGCGCCCGCCTCCGCGCCGAGGCGCGGGGCGTCCGTCAGCGGGGAGGGCCGCCCCACGAATTCCGCGAGCAGCGCTTCGTATTCCGCCCAGAACACGGCATCGCTCCGCGCTGCGTCGTACAACGCGGTGAGATCGTCCAGCGCTGCGACCAGAGTTTCGGGAACGTATCGACCGCCGTAGGGACCGAAGCGGCCTTCGACGGCTCGTTCAGCTGATAGCACTGTGGCCAAGCACTGCCTCCACGAAGCGCACGATTTTTTCCGGATCCTTGATGCCCGGCAGGCATTCCACCCCGGAACTTACATCGACGACCTCGGGTCGAACGAGGGCCACCGCCGCCCCGACCGTCTCGGGCGTGAGGCCGCCCGCGAGCGCCATGGTCGCGCCTGCCAGCCGCCCCCGGGCTTCGCGGGCGACGGCGAGGTCGAGGGACACCCCGGCGCCCCCGGCCACATGGGCGACCAGCGGCTCGACCAGCACGGCATCGGCATCGCGCACGGCCTCGCTCAACGCGTCCAGATCGTCGGGGACGGCGATGCGAACTACGCGCCACACCTGCAGCCCCTCGGCTCGGAGCCGGGCGGCGTCGTGCCGCCGGTAAGATCCGTGCAACTGCGCCCCCGCCAGCCCGGCGTCGCGGCTCAGACGCAGGATCTCCTCCACGGTCTGCTCCCCATAGACGCCGAAGACGGGCACGCCCCCGGCCGCGGTGCGCACCTCTGCCGCGATTTCGGGCGTGACACGCCGGGGACCGCCGGCGAACACCACACCGAGGTAGACCGCGCCGGCCGCCGCCGCCGCCCCGGCGTCCTCCGCGCGCGTGAGCCCGCAGATCTTCACCCGCACAGGGACGGGACTATCGCGCATGACGCGGAATCTGGGTGAGGCAAGCCAGCAAGCCTTCGGGCTCGGCGGCAAGGGACAGCGCCGTACCGACCAGCACCGCGTCCGCGCCGGCCGACGCGGCCGCCTCCACGTCGGTCACGCTCGCCATCCCGCTCTCGGCGACGGCCAGGCACGCGGGTGGCACCCGGCGAAGCAGCGTCCAGGCAGCGTCGCGGTCGATCCGGAACGTATCCAGGTCGCGGCTGTTGACGCCGACGATGGCGGCCCCCGCGCCGAGAGCACGTTCGACCTCCTCGCCGGTGTGCACCTCGACGAGTGCGTCGAGCCCGGCGTCCCGGGCCACGGCAAGCAGCGCCGCGAGGCGCCGCGGCTCGAGCGCGCGGACGATCAGCAGGACGGCGGCCGCGCCGGCCGCGCGCGCTTCGAGAACCTGGAGCTCGTCGAGAATGAAGTCCTTGCGGAGCACCGGGACGGTCGTGCGTCGGGCGGCGGCGCGCAGATCGTCGAGCGAGCCGCCGAAGAAGGGCCCGTCCGTCAGCACCGAGATCGCGGCCGCACCGTGACGCGCGTATCGCGCCGCCCGGTCGGCCGGGTCGAGATCCTCCCGGATCGGACCGGCCGACGGCGAGCGCCGCTTGACCTCCGCGATGAGGGCGACCGACCCGCGCCGGAGTGCCGCCGAGAACGAAGGCGGCGCTGGCACAGCGGCCGCTTCGCGCTCGACGCCCGCCCGACGCGCCCGGAGCGTCGGCAACGCGCCGCGGGTTGCGGCGAGGATCTGATCGAGCGTGACGGGCATCTTGTCCTTCGGCCGGTCTTCGGGTATAGTAGTTCGGGCTCTATTCGGTCGTACCGTGCATGCGGAGGTCCCTGTGCCCCTGACCAAGCGCCAGAGCGAAATCCTCGCCTTCCTGCAGCATCACATCCTCGAGCAGGGGTACGCCCCCAGCTTCGAGGAGATCGCCGAGCGGTTCGGCTTCCAGTCGCTGGCCACCGTGCACGAGCACCTCACCAACCTCGAGCGCAAGGGCTACATCCGGCGCTCGTACAACGAGAGTCGCTCCATCGAGGTGCTGCCGCCGCGCGGCACGTCGGCGGCCAGCGAGATCCCGCTGCTCGGCAAGGTGGCGGCCGGCACCCCGATCGAGTCGCTCATGCATCAGGAAACCATCTCGGTCCCCGATCAAATGCTCCCGCGGCGCGGCCCCAACTACGCCCTTCGGGTGCAGGGCACCTCCATGATCGACGAGCACATCATGGATGGCGACCTGGTCGTGGTCCACGGCAAACAGTCCGCCGAGAACGGGGAAATGGTCATCGCCCTGGTCAACGGCAGCGAGGCCACGGTCAAGAAGTTCTATCGCGAGGCCGGGGGCTGGATCCGGCTGCAGCCCGCCAATGCCACCTTGCAGCCCATGCGGTTCCAGGAGCGGGACGTGCTCATTCAGGGCGTGGTGGTCGGCGTCATCCGGAAGTACTAGGGGCCGCCCGCTCAACGAAGTCCGGATACCGTCCAGGCGAAAGCGCTCAGGCCGACGACACGCTCTCGGTCCTCGGCGCTGCCGCCCGCAGGTGACGCAGCACCGCCGCCCCCGCCCCGCGCGCCATCGCCTCCCGCGCCCTCACCACCGACTCCTCGAGGGTCCAGCCGTTTCCCGATACGTAGAGCCCCGCGGCCGCGTTGAGGAGCACGGCG
The DNA here is from genome assembly GCA_038320055.1 of Gemmatimonadales bacterium. Taxonomy (GTDB): domain Bacteria; phylum Gemmatimonadota; class Gemmatimonadetes; order Gemmatimonadales; family GWC2-71-9; genus CAVVWJ01. The sequence goes on from JBBQDU010000032.1 coordinate 5,087, forward strand.
CAACGCTCCGCCGTCCCACCTTCGCCTTCGAGCAGCCGCTCGATCCGTGCCGCATTCTCCGCGGGCTCACCGCCGGCGAGGGCGTCGAGATCGTCGCACGCCAGCCCATGTTCACGGGGCTCGATGGCCCAGCGGGTGGTCGCGCCGTCCCGTACCTCCCACACATGCGTCGTGCCGGACGGGCTCACCTCGTCCATGCCGATCGCCGCGTGGAGCACCAGCGCGTGGTCCACGCCCAACCGGGCGAGCGCTTCGGCCATGAGCGGCGCACGATCCTCGCTCGACACGCCGATTACCTGGCGGCGCACCCCCGCCGGGTTGGCGAGCGGCCCCAGCAGGTTCATGATCGTGGCGACGCCCAGCTCTTTCCGGACCGGCGCGGCATGGCGCATCGCCGGGTGATAGAGCGGGGCAAACAGAAAGACCAGCCCGACCTCCCGCAGGATTTCGGCGGCCCGAGCGGGGGACACGGCAATATCGATCCCCAGCGCTTCCAGCACATCCGCGGAGCCCGAGCGGGAGGTGAAGCTACGGTTGCCGTGCTTGGCGACCGGGACGCCCGCGCCGGCCACCACGAACGCGGCGGCGGTCGAGACGTTGAGCGTGCCCACCCGGCCGCCGCCCGTCCCGCAGGTATCGACGAGCCGGCTCCCGGCGTCGGCCTCCAGCCGCACCATCGCACACCGGAGCGCGTGCGCGGCGCCTGCGAGCTCCGCCGCGCTCTCGCCCCTGGCCCGGAGGGCCATCAGGAGCCCGGCGATCTGGGCCGGCGCGGCTTCCCCGCGCATGACCACCCCGAAGGCGGCGGCGGCGGCCTCGCCAGTGAGTGAGGCGCCACGCGCGAGTTCCTGAATGGCCTGGCGAAGCGGGGCGTCGTGGGTCACGGCGAGCGTCGTCGGAGTGGGTTGGCAAGCGTGAAAAAGAGTATTCGAGTGAGGGCCCTTTTGTCAATGTGGCACAAGCAGTTGCGTGCCTTGCCCGGGGGGTCGTCCCCCGCTAGATTTGCCGCGGATGAGCCCGACGTTCCTCGCCACCCTGCAGTACGACGGTACCGGGTTTGTCGGATGGCAGCGCCAGCCGGCCGGCCGATCGGTGCAAGCGGAGTTCGAGCGCGTGCTCGAACGCCTGATCGGGCAGCAGGTCCCCGCCACTGCGGCCGGCCGGACCGACGCGGGCGTCCACGCCGAGGGGCTTGGCGTCAGCTTCAGCGCGCCGTCGCCATGGAATGCCGATTCGCTCCGCCGCGCGCTGAACGCGCTGCTCCCGAAAGACTGCTGGGTCGCGGGCGTCGATTCGATGCAGCCCGGTTTCCACGCCCGGAAGAGCGCGCTGGCGCGGCGGTATCGTTACGACATCGGCACCGACGCCGCCGCGGCCTCACCCTTCCGCCGTCCCTTCGAGTGGCCGTTGTCGCGTCCCCTCGACCTGGCCGCCCTCCGCGCCGCCGCCACATTGATTCAGGGTGAGCACGAGTTTCGCGCCTTCGCCGCCAAGGGCGAACCCAAGCCACACTACCGATGCCGGATCTCCGAGGCCGAGTGGCTCGATCGCGCCGCGGGACGAGGTGTGAGCTTTCATGTCCAGGCCGATCGCTTTCTTCACCACATGGTGCGCATGCTCGTCGGCACGATGGTGGATATGGGTCTCGGGCGGCGACCGTTGTCCGATGTCGAGATGCTGCTCGAGCGCACGGACAACCAGCGGACCAGCCCTCCGGCGCCTTCCACGGGGCTCTACTTCGTGGCCGCGCTGTATCCTCCCGACGTCTTCCTGCCGGATGACCAGAGGGAGGAAGCGGGCGACGTTGTCGGCGCGGCGGTGCGCTATGGATAGGCGCGCCGCCGCACTGGCACTGCTGCTGGTCCTCGGGTGCCGGGACGGACGCGCGGGACTCGTGGCAGATCCCGCCCGCCGCGTCACCACCTCCGCGGCCCAGGTGACAGTGCGTGCCGCGGACACGCAGGCCTCCGCCGCCCGCCGCACCACGCTCGTGGCCGCGGTGGAGCGCGCCGCGGGCTCCGTGGTCTCGATCCACGTCACCTCCACCCGTGCCGCGCCGACCCGCACGCCGTGGGACTTCTTCTTCGTCCCCGAAGGCAGCCGCGTCGTCCAGGGCTACGGCACCGGGTTCATCGTCCGCCCGAACGGCGTCATCGTCACCAATCAGCACGTGGTGGCCAACGCGCAGAAGGTCGTGGTCACCCTGCCCGACGGCACCGACATGCCGGCCCGCGTCCTCGGCGAGGATCCGGTGACCGATATCGCGGTGCTGCAGGTCGACCGGAAAGGACTGGCCCCGGTGGCCGCCGGGCGGAGCACCGATCTCATGATCGGCGAGTGGGTCGTCGCCATGGGCAACCCCTACGCCTTTCTCCTCGGCAATGCCGAACCCACCGTCACCGTCGGGGTCGTGAGCGCCACCTCGCGCAACATCCTGCCGACCGGTGAGCAGACGGGGCTCTACCTCGACATGATCCAGACCGATGCCGCGATCAATCCGGGCAACTCGGGCGGGCCGCTCACCAACGCGCTCGGCGAGGTCGTCGGGGTGAACTCGTCGATCTTCAGCAACAGCGGCGGCTCGGTCGGCCTCGGCTTCGCCATCCCGATCGAGCGCGCGCTCAGTGTGGCCGACGAGATCATCCGGAACGGCTCGGTCCGGCGGGCCTGGGTCGGCCTGGACGTGGAAGGCGCCGCGGCCATGCGCGAGTGGAAGAGTCAGGGCGGAGTCGTGGTGGCGGGGGTGACCCCGGAAGGCCCGGCCGCGCGGGCGGGGCTCGAGGCGGGCGACGTCCTCGTCGAGGCGAACGGCCGCCGGCTCCGCAACTATCTGGATTGGGAAGCGGTCAAGCTCGACCTGCACGTGGGCGACGGGGTCAACGTGAGCGTTCGGAGCGGCGGCGGCACGGTGCGCCGCCGCGTCGTGACCGGCGACCTGCCGACCGTGACCGCCGAGAAGGTGACGGTGCTGCAGGACCTGCAGCTCATCAACGTCACGCCGCAGGTGCGCGCCGAGCGCGGGATCCGGAGCGAGCGCGGCGCGCTCATCTTCCGCATCTCGCCGCAGGTGAGTCGCGCCACCGGTCTTCGCGAGGGCGACGTCATCGTGGGGGTCAACCGGAGCGCCGTGCGCACCGCGTCGCAGGTCGAGGAGCTGCTCAACGTGCGCGGTGGCGATCTCATCCGCGTGTACCTGGAGCGCGACGGGCAGATCACCTTCACCGACCTGGTCTTCCGATGACCGACGATCGCTGGCGCTCGCCGCTCGGCACCCGCTACGCCTCGCCCGCCATGCAGATTCTCTGGGGCGAGTCGCATCGCGTCGGTCTCTGGCGCCGGCTCTGGCTCGCGCTGGCCGAGGCGGAGCGCGAGCTGGGCCTCGACATCCCCGACGAGGCCCTGGCGCAGATGCGCGCCCACCTGGACGACGTCGACCTGACCGCCGCGGCGCGCTACGAGCGACGCTTCCGGCACGACGTGATGGCCCACATCCACGCCTTCGGCGACCAGGCGCCCGCGGCCCGGCCGTTCCTGCATTTGGGTGCCACGAGCGCGTTCGTCACCGACAACGCCGACCTCGTTGTCATGCGCGAGGGTCTCCGTCTCCTGCTCGGCCGAGTGGTGGCGGTGCTGCAGTCGCTCGAAGGGTTCGCCCTCCGCACCGCGGCGATCCCCTGCCTGGCTTACACGCATTTCCAGCCCGCGCAGCTCACCACGGTGGGCAAGCGCGCCACGCTCTGGATGCAGGACTTCGCGCTGGACGCCGAGGAGATCGCCCACCGGCTCGAGACGCTCCGGTTTCGCGGCTGCCAGGGGACCACGGGGACGCAGGCCTCGTTCCTCGAGCTGTTCGCCGGCGATCACGCCCGGGTCCGCGAGCTCGAGCGCCGGGTCACCCGGAAGCTCGGCTTCTCCGAGCAGTTCGCGGTCACCGGTCAGACCTACCCTCGGAAGACGGACAGTGTCGTGCTCGACGCGCTCAGCGGTATCGCGCAATCCGCCGCCAAGCTGTCCGGCGACCTGCGGCTGCTCCAGCACGAGGGCGAGCTGCTCGAGCCCTTCGAGTCGGAGCAGATCGGATCCAGCGCGATGGCCTACAAGCGGAATCCGATGCGCGCCGAGCGGATCGCGGGGCTGGCGCGGTTCGTGATCTCGCTCCAGGCCAACGGCGCCCACACCGCCGCCGCCCAGTGGCTCGAGCGCACGCTGGACGACAGCGCGAATCGTCGCCTCACCTTGCCGGAGGCGTTTCTCGGGACCGACGCCATCCTCGTCCTCGCCACCAACATCGTGGCCGGTCTCGAGATCCGCGAAGACGTCATCCGTCGCCACGTTGCCGACCAGATGCCGTTCATGGCCACCGAGCGCTGGCTGATGCTGGGCGTCGGCGCCGGCGGCGACCGACAGGCGCTCCACGAGGTCATCCGGCAGCACAGCCTCGCCGTGGCGGAGGCGGTGAGCCGCGGGGCGGCCAACGACCTGCTCGACCGCCTGTCGGCCGATGCGGCCTTCCAGCGGGTGCCGGCCACGGCGCTCCGAGCCGAGCTCGATCCCGCCGGGTACACCGGCCGCGCCGAGCAGCAGGTCGGGGAGTTTCTGGAGGAGTACCTGCAGCCCCTGCTGGTGCGCTGTCGCCCACTCGCGGCGGAGCCCGGCGGCGCGGAAGTGCGGGTATGACGGCCGTCACCGAGAGCCGGCTCCCGCTGCCCCTCCTCCGCCGCGGCAAGGTGCGGGAAGTGTACGAGGTCGACGCCGACCGGCTGCTGCTCGTCGCGAGCGACCGTGTGAGCGCGTTCGACGTGGTCATGCGCGAGCCGATTCCCTTCAAGGGCGCCGTGCTCACCCAGATGAGTGCCTTCTGGTTCGAGCGCCTCGCGGCCGTGCTCGCGAGCCACTACCTCACCGCGCGGACGCCCGACATCCTCGAGCGCGTCCCCGCCCTCGCCGGGCACGGCGACGAGATCGATGGACGGGCCATGCTCGTGCGCCGGACGACGCCGGTGCCGTTCGAGTGCGTCGTGCGCGGTTATCTGGCGGGATCGGCGTGGGCCGAGTACCGGGACCACGGCACACTCGCGGGCGAGCGGCTGCCCGGCGGGCTGCAGGAGAGCTCGCCGCTGGAGCCGCTGCTTTTCTCACCGGCCACGAAGGCCGACAGCGGGCACGACGAGAACGTCCCGTTCGCCCGCGTGGCCGACGCGCTCGGCCAAGGGGCCGCGGCCCGGCTCCGCGACGCCAGCGTCGCCCTCTACCGCGCCGGCCGCGACCATGCGGCCACCCGCGGGATCATCATCGCGGACACCAAGTTCGAATTCGGCGTCGCCGACGACGGCTCCCTCCTCCTCATCGACGAGCTGATGACCCCCGATAGCTCCCGGTTCTGGCCGACCGACCGCTACGCGCCCGGCCGAAGCCAGCCCAGCTTCGACAAGCAACCGCTCCGCGACTATCTCGCCGGCGTGAAGGCGTCGGGGGGTTGGAACGGCGAGGCCCCGCCCCCACCGCTGCCGGCCGAGGTGGTATCGGCCACGAGCCGCCGGTATCTCGAGGCCTTTCGCCGCCTCACGGGCGCCGACCTGGCGGAGGGCGCGTGATCCGCACCGCCCCCGAGGGGCGCTGGTTCATCGTCGGTGCGTGGACCCTGGCGCTGATCCTGATCGTGGCGGCGGTGCGGTCCGGATCCCCCGGATGGATCATCGGGGCCGCGCTCTGGCTCCTGCTCGCGATCTGGGTCGTCGCCTTCTTCCGCGATCCGGAGCGGGCGTGGGCCCGAGGCGACGGCCTGATCGTGGCGCCCGCCGACGGGAAGGTCGTGAGCGTGCTCGAGGTCGAGGAACCGGCCTTCCTCGGCGGTCGCGCCCAGCGGGTGTCGATCTTCATGAACGTGTTCGACTGTCACGTGAACCGGTATCCGACCGGCGGTACGGTCGCCTACCGACACTACAATCCGGGCGAGTTCGGCCACGCCGCGGCCGAGAAGTCCAGTCTCGCCAACGAGCAGGCGTCGGTCGGGCTCACCACCGGGCGGGGCAAGCTGCTGATCCGGCAGATCGCCGGCCTGGTGGCGCGGCGGATCGTGACCGATCACCAGGTCGGGACGGTCGTGCAGCAGGGCGAGCGGCTCGGCATGATCCGGTTCGGCTCGCGGGTGGACCTTTTTCTGCCGCTGGGGACCCGGGTGCTGGTGCACGTCGGGGATACCACGCGGGTGGGGGTGACGGTGGTGGCCGAATGGAACTGATCCCACGCCGCAGCGGCGGCGCCCGCCGTCCGTCGATGCGGCAAGTCGTGGTCGTGATGCCGAGCGCGTTCACCCTCGGCAACTTGTTCTTCGGGTTCTGGGCGATCGTCTCGGCCTTCAACGGGAACTACCGCTGGGCCGGATGGTTCATCGTCTTCTCGGGGATTCTCGACATGCTCGACGGCCGGGTCGCTCGGCTGTCGAACACCGGCTCGCGCTTCGGCGCGGAGCTCGACTCGCTGGTGGACATCGTCTCGTTCGGCGTGGCGCCGGCGCTGCTGATCTATTTCCTCGATTTCGCGAGCGCCGGGCGGTTCGCCTGGATCCTGTCCTACATCTACGTGACCTCGGTGGCGCTGCGCCTCGCGAGGTACAACGTGGTGTCGGCCGGCAAGCCGTCCTCGGGATGGTTCACGGGGATGCCCTCGCCCTCGGCGGGGATGATGCTGGCGGTCTACTATCCGTTCAGCCAGACCGAATGGTATCGCGCGTCGCTGGCCTATCTCGACCTCCAGCACCAGGGGCTGGTGGTGCTCATGCTGCTGCTCGCGGTGCTGATGGTGAGCAACGTGAAGTATCCCAAGCTGCCGCCGATCGGCTTCCGGAGCGCCAAGGGCCTGTTCGGCCTGGCGGTGCATGTCGGGATCCTGCTCGGCGGGCTCCTGGCACCCGAGTATTTTCTGTTCCCATTGGGGTTGGTCTACATGATCTATGGGCTCACCCGGGCCACCGTACTGGGACTGGTGGAGCGGCCCGAGCCCGCAGGATTGGCCGAGGAGGAGCACCTGGCGGACGCGCACGATGCCGGTGACGCCGTTCCCCTCGCCCCCGCCACCATCGACCGGCGGGCCGGATGGATCGACCGCCGCCAGACGCCGGAGGACTGATGAGCTATCGCGTCCACGTGCGGGTGATGCCGAGAGGCGGCCTGCTCGACCCCCAGGGCCAGGCGGTCGAGCACGCCCTGGGCGCACTGGGTTTCGCCGAAGCCGGCGGCGTGCGTGTGGGCCGGGCCATCGAGCTCGACGTCGCCGCCGCCTCGCGCCCCGAAGCCGAAGCGCGGGCGCGCCAGATGTGCGACAAGCTGCTGGCCAATCCGGTCACCGAGGACTATCGCCTCGAGGTCGAGGAGGGCTGATGCTGAACGTGGCGGTGGTGCGGTTCCCCGGCAGCAATTGCGATGTGGATACGCTTCGCGCCGCCGAGCGGGCGGGCACGAATGCCTACTTGGTCTGGCATCGCGACGCGAGTCTTCGGAGCGCCGACATCGTGCTGCTGCCCGGCGGGTTCAGCTACGGCGACTATCTCCGCTCCGGGGCCATCGCCCGCTTCAGCCCGGTGATGCAGGCGGTGCAGCGCCACGCGGCCGACGGCGGGCCGGTGCTCGGCATCTGCAACGGCTTCCAGATTCTCTGCGAGGCCCACCTGCTGCCGGGGGCGCTGCTTCGGAACGCCGGGCTCACCTTCGTCTCGAAGCCGGTCGACGTGGTGGTCGAGCGGACCGCGACCAGCTTCACTTCGGCCTACGAGCCGGGTGCCCGCCTCCGGCTGCCGGTCGCCCACGGCGACGGACGCTTCGTCGCCGAGGAAGACACGCTCCGCATGCTGGAGGCGGAGGGTCGGGTGGTGTTGCGATACGTGCGGGCCAGCGAATCGTCGCCCTTTCAACCCAACCCGAACGGGTCGGCGCGCCACATCGCCGGCATCAGCAATGCCGCCGGCACGGTCGTCGGCATCATGCCGCACCCGGAGCGCGCCGCCGACCCTCTCCTCGGCGTGCCCGACGGACTCGGGTTCTTCACGTCCCTCGCGGCCCCGACGCCGCGCGCCTTCACGCCTCACGGGCCACGCCAATGACTACCGACAAGCCCAGCCGCAACGAGGACGAGTACTTCGTCAAGCAGGATGCCGAACTGCTCCGGCAGCAGCGCTCGCAGGCGGAGGACGCCGCGCGCCAGATCGAGCGGCAATCGCACTTCATGAAGTGCCCGAAGGATGGCTACGACCTGGCCACCAGCACCTTCCACGGCGTGCAGATCGAGACCTGTCCCCACTGCGGTGGCATGTGGCTGGACGCGGGTGAGCTCGAGGAAGTCGCCCACGAGGAGCGGCCGGGGCTGCTGACCCGGGTGCTGACCGACGCGTTCACCAGTCTAGGGCGCTCGCCGCGCAAGAAATCTTCGTGACCAGCTCCACCGCACCCGCCGGTGTCACCGAGGCATTTCCGGTGCCGGGCGAGCGTCCGGTCACCGCCGAAGTCGTCCGGGAGCACAACCTCAACGATCTCGAGTACGGCCGCATCGTCGAGATGCTGGGCCGCACGCCGACGCTCACGGAGCTCGGCGTGTTCTCCGCGCTGTGGTCGGAGCACTGTTCGTACAAGCACTCCAAGCTCGTGCTCAAGACCTTTCCCACCACCGGGCCCCAGGTGGTCCAGGGCCCGGGCGAGAACGCGGGCGTGCTCCGCCTGCGCGACGGCTGGGCGGTGGCGTTCAAGATCGAGTCCCACAACCATCCGTCCGCCGTGGAGCCCTACCAGGGCGCGGCCACCGGCGTGGGCGGCATTCTGCGCGACGTGTTCACGATGGGCGCCCGCCCCGTGGCGGTGCTGAACAGCCTCCGGTTCGGCCCGCTCGACGTCCCCCGCAACCGGTATCTGTTCGCCGGGGTGGTTCGAGGCGTCGGCGACTACGGGAACTGCGTCGGCGTGCCGACGCTTGGCGGCGAGGTCGGCTTCGCCCCCGGCTACACCGGCAATCCGCTGGTCAACGCGATGTGCGTCGGGCTCCTCCGAGAGTCGGACCTGATCCGCGCCGCGGCCGAGGGCGTGGGCAACGTGCTGCTCTCGGTCGGCGCGCGCACGGGGCGGGACGGCATCCACGGCGCCAGCTTCGCGTCCGAGGAGCTGAGCGAGAAGAGCGAGGCGCGGCGGCCCCAGGTGCAGGTGGGCGACCCCTTCACCGAGAAGCTGCTCCTGGAGGCCAGCCTCGAGCTCATCACCTCGAACATGATCGTCGCCATCCAGGACATGGGCGCGGCGGGGCTCACCAGCTCGAGCGCCGAGATGGCCGCGCGCGGGGGCGTAGGCGTCGAGATCGATACGGGCCTGGTCCCCACTCGCGAGCCGGACATGACGCCCTACGAGATCCTGCTCTCGGAGTCGCAGGAGCGGATGCTCGTGGTGGCCGAGCCGCACCGGGTCGGAGAGATCCAGGCGGTCTGCGCCAAGTGGGAGCTCGACGCCACACCGATCGGCCAGGTGACCGACGACGGCATGTTCCGGGTCCGTCACGACGGCCTCGTCGTGGCCGCCATCCCCGGCCAACGCCTCGTCGACGATTGCCCGATCTACGAGCCCGTCGCCAGCGAAGGCGAGGAAGCCAAGGCTCGCCGGGCAGGGGCGCCTTCCGGTAAGCCCAGGGCCGATCTGCAGGAATCGTTGGAGTGGCTGCTGGACTCGCCCAACCTGGCCAGCAAACGGTGGGTCTACGAGCAGTACGATTCCACGGTGCAGGCCTCGACCGTCCTCGGCCCGGGCGGTGATGCGGGTGTGTTTCAGGTTCCCGGCACGGCGTTCGGCGTGGCCGTCACCGTGGACTGCAACAACCGGCTGGTGTCGCTCGATCCGTACGAGGGTGGCAAGGCCACGGTCGCCGAGGCGGCCCGGAACATCGCCTGCACGGGGGCGCGGCCGTTGGGCATCACCGACTGCCTCAACTTCGGCAACCCCGAGAAGCCGGAGGTGTTCTTCCAGTTCCGCGAGGCGTGCCGGGGTATCGCCGACGCCTGCCGCGCGTTCGACACGCCGGTCACCGGCGGCAACGTGAGCCTCTACAACGAGAGCCCCACCGGCGCGATCGATCCGACGCCCACGGTCGGCATGGTGGGGCTGCTCGAGCGGGTGGCGGACCGAGTCCCGAGCCACTTCGCGATGCCCGGCGACGAGATTCTGGTGCTCGGCGCCACTCGCGGCAGCCTAGGCGGCTCGGCCTATTGGGCCGAAGTCTTCGACTTCATCGGGGGCCGCCCGGCACCGGTGGACCTCAACGCCGAGCGGGGGCTCCAGCGGCTGTTGGTGGCCGCCGCCGGCCGGCGCCTGCTTCGCTCGGCGCACGACATGTCCGAGGGCGGCCTGCTCGTGGCCCTGGCGGAGGCCGCCATGGGCGGCCCGTACGCGCCCACGGGCCTGGGAGCGCGGGTAGACCTGAGCGACTATGCGGGCGGCGTCGAGGCCGACGGACTGCTCTACGGAGAGGACGGCGCCCGCGCGCTCGTGTCGGCGGCGCCGGCCTCGATCCACGGGGTGGTGGCACTGGCGGCCGAGCACGGCGTGCCCGTGTTCCGCGCCGGCCTCGTCGGCGACGCCGACGGCGCGCTGGAACTTCGCGCGGGTGACCGGCTGTTCACCTGGTCCATCGGCGCGCTGCGCCAGACCTATTTCTCGGCGATTCCACGTCGGATGCAGCATCCCGACGTAGATCGCTCGGCGGGAGCCTAAACGCATGTGCGGGATCATCGGCGTCTCCGGAGTCGCGGAAGCGGCCCAACTCACCTACCTCGGTCTCTACGCCCTCCAGCATCGCGGGCAGGAGAGCGCGGGCATCGTCGCAATCGACCGCGACGGCACCGCGCGATCCCACCGCGGCATGGGGCTGGTGAGCGAGAACTTCGAGGAGTCGACCCTGGCGACCCTGCCGGGGGACGTGGCCGTCGGCCACACGCGGTACTCGACGACGGGCAGCACGGTGCTCGCCAACGCCCAGCCGTGCAACGTGGCCACCCGCTGCGGGCCGCTCGCCATCGCCCACAACGGCAACATCATCAACGCCGCCGGGATCAAGCGCGACCTGGTCGAGAAGGGCGCCATTTTCACGACGTCCTCGGACACCGAAGTCCTGGTGCACCTGATCGCCCGGTCGGAGGCTCCGACGGTCGAGGGGCAGATCCGGGAAGCGCTCGAGCAGGTGGACGGCGCCTACAGCCTCGTCATCGCCGTCGGACGCACGCTCTATGCGGTGGTGGACAGCCGCGGCTTCCGCCCCCTGGCGCTGGGCCGGCTGGGCCGGGGGATGATCGTGGCGTCCGAGACCTGCGCGCTCGATCTGCTCGGCGCCCACATCGCGTGCGAGCTGCAGCCGGGTGAGTTCGTCCGGATCGAGGACGGCAAGGTCACCGAGCTGCCTCGGCTCACGCCCCGTCCGGTCAGCCGCTGCGTCTTCGAGCTCGTCTACTTCGCCCGGCCGGACAGCACGGTCTTCGGGGAGTCGGTGGACCGCGCCCGCCGGGACCTGGGCCGCGAGCTGGCCCGCGAGCAGCCCGCCCAGCGGGGCGAGGTGGTGTTCAGCGTGCCGGACAGCTCCAACGCCATGGCGCTGGGCTTCTCGGAAGTGTCGGGGATCAAGCTCGAGCACGGGCTCATCCGGAATCATTACGTGGGACGCACCTTCATCAATCCGACGCAACACCACCGGGTGGCCAAGGTGAAGATCAAGTTCAATCCGGTGCGCGACGTCATCCAGGGCAAGTCGGTCGTGGTCGTGGACGACAGTCTGGTCCGCGGCAATACCAGCCAGAGCCTGGTCCAGATGATTCGCGCCGCGGGGGCGCGCGAGGTGCACCTCCGTCTCGGCTCGCCGCCGATCACCGGACCCTGCCTCTACGGCATCGACACGCCGACCAGCGAGGAGCTCATCGCCGCTACCCATTCCATCGACGAGATCCGGGAGTTTCTCGGCGTCGATTCGCTGGGCTACCTGTCGCTGGACGGGATGCTCCGCGCCGCCGGCCCGAACAATGCGTACTGCCACGCCTGCTTCTCGGGTGCCTACCCGACACCCGTCCCGGGCCAGCTGGTCCAGCTCCGGCACGCCGCGCCGCTCGCGGCGACGCCCGCATGAGCGGCCCCTACGCGCAGCCCCTGGTCTACTCCTTCGGCCAGGGGCGGGCGGACGGCACCGCCGGCATGAAGGACGTGCTCGGCGGCAAGGGCGCCGGCCTCGCCGAAATGACCACGCTCGGTATTCCCGTCCCACCAGGCTTCACCATCGCCAGCAGTCTCTGCCTCAGCTATCTCGAGAGTCTCCAGTTCCCCAGGCGTCTGCAGGTACAGGTCGAGAACGCGCTGCACCGGATGGAAGCCGCGACCGGCAAACACTTCGGTGACGGCGACGACCCGCTGCTGGTGAGCGTGCGCTCGGGCGCGGCGGTATCAATGCCCGGGATGATGGAGACCATCCTCAACCTCGGCCTCAACGACGTGACGGTGGAGGGGCTCACCCGACAGAGCGGCAACCCCCAGTTCGCGTGGGACTCGTACCGGCGGTTCGTCCAGATGTACGGCAGCGTGGTGTTCGAGCTGCCGCGGAAGGGCTTCGAGCAGATTCTGGAGGAGCACCGGCGGCGCTGCGAGGTCGAGCGCGACATCGACCTGTCCACCGAGGAGATGCAGTCGGTCGTAGAGCGGTTCAAGGAGCACGTGCGCTCGGAGAGCGGCCGCGAGTTCCCCACGGGGCCGCTGGATCAGCTCTGGGGCGCCATCGCGGCGGTCTTCGAGAGCTGGAACACCCGGCGGGCCATCGACTACCGGAAGCTGCACGACATTCCGGACAGCATGGGGACCGCAGTCAACGTGGTGGCGATGGTGTTCGGCAATCTGGGCGAGGATTCGGGCACCGGCGTCACGTTCAGTCGCGACCCGTCCACCGGCGAGCGCGCCCTCTACGGCGAGTATCTGCTGAACGCGCAGGGCGAGGACGTGGTCTCCGGCAGCCGCACGCCGCTCCCGATCGCCACGCTGAAGGAGCGCCTGCCGGCGTCGTTCCAGGAGCTCGAGCGCGTGGCGCGCACCCTCGAGCGCCACTTCCGCGACGTGCAGGACATGGAGTTCACGATCGAGCGCGGCACGCTCTACATGCTCCAGACCCGCCGCGGCCAGCGGTCCGGGCACGCGGCGGTGCGGATCGCCTGCGAGATGGTGGACGAGGAGCTCATCTCCGAAGAGGAGGCGGTCGCCCGGATCCCGCCGCACGACCTGAACCAGCTGCTGCATCCCACGATCGACCCCCACAGCCAGCTCGACCTGTTGGCGACCGGCCTCCCGGCGTCGCC
>JBBQDU010000033.1:0-18401 GCA_038320055.1 Gemmatimonadales bacterium
GAGTGCTGCCGGTGTCGGGACGAGGATGCTGGAACGGAGGCTGGGGCACCACCGTGACCGTCTGGGGTCGAGGCCGGAGGGCGGGCCGCACCGGCCGGACCCCGGACGGACCCGTGCCGCTCCGGCCTTCTGCGCGCGGCGACCGATACGGCATCGGCACCACGGCGGGCCCGCCGGCCGGCGGCGCCAGGACGATGAGCCCCGGCGGCCGGTGCGGGAGAACCGGCGCGCGGCCCCCGACCCATCCGAAGAGCAACAGGGCGTGCACCAGCACGCTCGCCGCGATGGCCTTCCACGGCGGGCGCCGCGTACGCGGCAGCCGAAGCTCAGGTGGCCGAGGCAAGCTCTCCCCGCTGCGTGGCCCGGAGGGTGTTGCCAAGCCGGACCGCCGCCTCCCGGAGACGGTCCGGCTCCACGATCAGTGCGATCCGGAAGAAGCCCTCACCGGCCGGACCGAAGGCGCTGCCCGGCAGCACGACCGTGCCCGTGCTCTCGATCGCGTGCTTGGCGAACGCCGCCGACTCGGTGCCGCTCGGGAGCGCCACCCACAGGTACATGGCCGCCTTGGGCGCCTCGAGCGTGAATCCCGCCTCACGGAGCGCCGTCACCGCCGCGTCCCGCCGCCGCTCGAGCGACGCGCGGATGGGCGCCACCAGCGCTTCGGCCTGGTCGAGGGCCACGGCTCCCGCCTTCTGCACCGCCAGGAAGGGGCCGGTGTCGGTGTACGACTTCACCCGCGTCAGCGCCGTCACCAGCTCCGGTCGGCCCACCGCGAAGCCGATCCGCCAGCCCGTCATCGAGAAGCTCTTGGAGAGCGAGAAGAATTCGAGCGCGACGTCGCGCGCGCCCGGAATCTCGAAGATGCTCGGTGCTCGGTAGCCGTCGAAGGTGAGATCGCAATACGCGTTGTCGTACGCGAGGAGGATCCCGTGGCGGCGGCAGATGGCGACCGTGCGTTCGAGGTATTCGGGCGTGGCGACCGCGGCGGTGGGATTGTTCGGATAGTTCAGAAAGACCAGCCTGGCCCGACGGAGCACCGCGTCGGGAACGCGCTCCAGATCCAGCAGGAAGTCGTGCTCCGGCCGGAGCGGCGCGATGTACGGTTCGGCGCCCGCCAGGATCGACCCGCCGACATAGGCCTGGTAGCCCGGCTCGGGGACGATGGTCACGTCGCCCGGGTTCACCACCGCGAACGGCAGATGAGAGAGTCCCTCCTTGGACCCGATCAGCGGCAGCATCTCGGTTACCGGATCGAAGCCGAGCCCGAACCGCCGCTCCAGCCAGCGCGATGCCGCCTGGCGGAACGCGGGCAGTCCCTGCTGGAAGCCGTACTTGCTGTAGGCGGGATCCCGCAGCGCCTCGCCCATGGCGGCCACCGCGGCGGCGGGCGGGGGGGCGTCGTTGTCGCCCGCGCCGAGATCGATCACGTCCACGCCGGCCTCGAGCAATCGGCGCTTGATCGCGGGGATCTCGGCGAGCGGGTAGTCGGGAAGGTCGTGGAGGCGCTGGCTGAGCTGGATCATCGGCTGGTGCCGCCGCGGACGGGGTTGGAGAGCACGCCGACGCCGGGAATCTCGACCTCCACGACATCGCCGTCGTGCAGGGGCCCGACTCCCGCGGGCGTTCCGGTGGCGATCAGGTCGCCGGGCTCGAGCGTCATGATGCCGCTGATGAACGACACCAGGAACGGAATGTCGAAGTGCATCTCGGCAGACGACGCGCGCTGCCGTTCCTGGCCATTCACCCGGCCGATCACCTCGAGCGCGCGCCAGTCCAGCCCCGTCACGACCGCGGGGCCCACGGGGCAGAAGGTGTCGTAGCCCTTGGCACGACCCCACTGGCCGTCCGTCTTCTGCAGGTCCCGACAGGTGACGTCGTTGAGGCACACGTAGCCACCGATACCCCGCTCAGCCTCGGCCTCACCCGCGTCCCGGAGCCGCGCCCCGACGACCACGCCGATCTCGGCTTCGTATTCGACCTGCCGCGAGGTCGCGGGCATCACGATCGCCTCACCCTGACCGATCAACGCGCTGGGCGGTTTGAGAAACAGGAGGGGCACCGCCGGCACCTCGTTCCCCAGTTCCTTCGCGTGGGCGAGGTAGTTGCGGCCGACGCACACGATCTTGGACGGGCGCACGGGCATCATGCGACAGCACCGATGCCTTGGCGGGCGAAGAAGTCCTCGCACTTGGTGCGGACCTGCGCCCACGGCGCGATGATCCGGTCCGCCCGCGGGAGCCCGCTGAGCAGCAGCGGACCGTAGCGCTTGGTGACGACCCGGCTGTCGAGCAGCACCACGACGCCCATGTCCTGCCGGCTCCGGATCAGCCGGCCGAACCCCTGCTTCAGCTTGAGCGCGGCGTGCGGGAGCAGGTAGTTCATGAAGCCGTCCTGGCCTTCCTCGGCCAGTCGCTCCAGACGCGCCGCCGTCACCGGCTCGCTGGGAACCTTGAAAGGTAGCTTGTTGAGCACGAGCGTGCGGAGCGCGCGGCCCGGCACATCCACGCCTTCCCAGAACGAGTCCGTGCCGAACAGGATCGCGTTCTCCGCCTCGCGGAAACGCCGGAGCAGCACGTCCCGGGACGCCTCGCCCTGCACCAGGATCGGCCAGCGGTTCCCGAGAACATCGCGCACCTCGGCCGCCGCTTTCCGCAGCGACGCGTGGCTCGTGAACAGCACGAACATGCCGCCGTCCGACGCGTACGCCAGGTCGGTCACCACCGCCACCACCGCCGCCGCGTGCGCGTGCGCATCTTCCCGCGGCTCCGGCATGTCGTTCGGAATCCCGAAGACGCATTGGGACGGATAGTCGAATGGGGAGG
Source organism: Gemmatimonadales bacterium (assembly GCA_038320055.1). Lineage (GTDB taxonomy): Bacteria > Gemmatimonadota > Gemmatimonadetes > Gemmatimonadales > GWC2-71-9 > CAVVWJ01. The sequence continues at coordinate 2,823 of JBBQDU010000033.1, forward strand.
CGAGCGCCTCGCGCACGGTGACGGGCGAGTCGGCGCCGCCCAGGCCCAGGCGCGATTCGAGGAAATCGAACTCGCCCCCGGCGGCCAGCGTGGCGCTGGTGAGCACCACCGTGTCGAGCCGGTCGAACAGCAACGACCGAAGCACGGGCGCCAGATCGAGCGGCACGGCGGACAGGCTCACCGAGTGTCCGTGAGCGGTGCGCTCCATCCATCGGACCGTGGGCGCGCCGCCTCCGGCCGGGCGGAGGGTGTGGTTGAGGCCGTCGGAGACCGCCTCGAGCCGGCGCATGACCGCCCTCAGCTCCTGCAGGATCGAGGCCCGGCGTTCGGTGTCTTCCGACTCCGCGAGACGGTCGGCGATCGTCTCGACCGTTTCCCGGAGTGCGCGGAAGGCCCCGAGCGTCGCGTCGAGCTCGAAGGCGAGCCCTGCGTCCCAGATCTCATCGGTCGCGAAGTCCTCGGCGAGCCGCAGCTGCACCGCGGGCGCGCCCTCGAGCCGGGTATGGAGCCGGAGGAACATCGCATCGCTGGCCCGGCGCGCGTCGGCCACGGCCGGGAGGAGCCGCTGATTGAGGAGATCGAGGCTGGCGCGGCTCAACAGGTCGCCGCGACTCATCAGCTCGTGCGCGAGCGTCGGGGCGAGCCCGCGCCCGTTGCGCTCGAAGCGGGTGAGCAGCCGGCGCACCGTCCGGTGGCTCACCTGCACGCCGAGGTGGGCCGCGGCGACGTCCTCGAGATGGTGGGCCTCGTCGAGGATCAGCCGCCGGTAGGGCGGCAGCACCGCCGCCTCTTCCCAGTTGTCCTGCGCCTGTCGCACCGACAGGTCGGCGGCCAGCAGGTGGTGGTTCACCACCACCACGTCCGCCTCCGCCGCGCGCCGGCGCGCCCGGAACAGGAAGCACCGGTCGAAGTGGCTGCACTTGAGCCGGGTGCAGAGGTCGGCCTCGGCGCTCACCTCGTCCCACACCTCGCCCGACGGCGTGACGGGAAGATCGCTCAGCGTCCCGTCGGCGGTGTGCCCGGCCCACTCGGCAATGCCGATCAGCTCGTCGAGCTTGTCCTGGTCCAGCAGCGTGCGCTGGGACGCGACGGCCTGATGCATCCGGGAGAGACAGAGATAGTTCCGCCAGCCCTTGAGCAGCGCGAACGTCGGGGTGTAGGCCTCGGTGGCGAGCGCCCGGCGCAGCAACGGCAGATCCTTCCCGACGAGCTGCTCCTGCAGGTTGATCGTGTTGGTGCTGACCACGGTGCGCTCGCCGTTGGCACGCGCCCAGTGCAGGGCGGGCACCAGGTAGGCGAACGACTTCCCTACCCCGGTCCCGGCCTCGAGCAGCTGCACGCCGCCGTCGTTGTAGCCGTCGGCGATGTAGGCCGCCATGTCGCGCTGGCTGGGCCGATCCTCGTAGCGACGGAGCTGCTCCGCCACCGGTCCGCTCTCGCCGAGGGTGTCGATGACATCGAACGGATCGATGCGGACGACGGGCCGGTCATGGGGAACTTCCACCACGACGTAGAGCGCCGTGGCACCGTTGTCGATGATGCCGAACCCGATACCGCCGTCGTGCATTCGCGACGCCACGTTCAGGTCGGCGCCCGAGGGATCGAGCCGGCCGCTCGGATGGTTGTGCAGCAGCATTTCGCCCCGCCGGGCCGCGCCCGGCAGCGCCAGCACCTGGTCCACCGTGCCTCGCGCGACGACCCGGGCGGCGGTGATCACGCCGTCCCGGTCCACCTGGGCCACGAAGGACACCTCGCGTCCCTCGGCGGCCGCGATCTCGCCGGCAAGGCAGGCCCGGACGCCCGGCGCGAGGCGGGTCAGGTCTTCAACTCTTTCTTCTTGGCGGCCGGAAACAGCACGTTGTTCAGGATCAGCCGGTAGCCCGGCGAGTGTGGATGGAGCGACAGATCGGTGGGCACATCCCCGATCTGATGCTGCGGATCCTCGGGGTCGTGGCCGCCGAAGAAGGTCCACGTTCCCTGCCCGTGCTCGCCGTGGAGATACTTGACCCAGGGCGCGCCGGGCTCGTCCGCCAGGATCGTGACGCTCGGCTTGAGGGTGCGCCGGGTGAACGACGTCGTGAGCCCGTAGAAGTCGGGGATGACCTGCCGGTGGTTCTGCACCAGCATCGTCGCGACCGGATCGATCTTGGCGCTGAAGCTGAACAGGCTGAAGGAGCCGAGCGGCTGCCGGCGCTCGGGCGAGTTGACCTGGTGGCCGTCGATGTCCGAGTACACCGGGACCGTGGGGCTCAGCTCCAGCTGGGCGCCCTGGAACGCGAACGTCTCGTCCCAGTGCATCCGCGCCGATGCATCCGGGTCCATCGGCGTCCCATCCGCGTAGGAGGCGGCGATATCAACTTTGTCCGCCGCGAGCGCGAGGTCGAGCGTCTCCGTGGCAGTGCACATCGCGAACAGGAAGCCGCCCCGCTTTACGTACTCCGAGATCGCCACGGCCACGGCACGCTTCTCGGCCGGCACGGAGGGAAACCCAAGCTGGCGCGCCATCGACCGGTTGCGCTCGAGCATGTCCACCAGCCAGGGAGCCCCGGCGTAATTCAGGAAGAACTTCGAGTACTGGCCGGTGAAGTCCTCGTGATGGAGGTGCAACCAGTCGTAGGTCTTGAGTTTGGCGCCGAGCACCTCCGGATCCCACACTTTCTCGAACGCGATGCCGGCATAGTTGAGGGCCATGGTGACCGCGTCGTCCCAGGGCGCGGCATTGGGCGGCGCGTACACTGCCACCTTGGGAGCCTTTTCGAGGGGCACGGCATCCATGTTCCCCTCCTGGAGCTCGCCACGGATCGCCACGACCCGGCTGTCGTCCAGCGGCTCGACGGTGATGCCGTTGAGGGCGGCATCTCGGGCCGTGGCGGCATCGGCCGGCAGGAGGAAAGAACCACTGCGATAGTTGAGGAACCATTCCGCCCGGGCGCCCCGCTCGAGCAGGCGGAAGGCCAGCCCGTAGGCCTTGAGGTGATCCGCCTGGGCATCGTCCATCGGCACGAGAAGCCAAGGGGCGGCGGCCGCACTGGGCCGCCAGCGCGAAAGCGCCGGCGAGAGCGCCGAGAGCCCCCCGCAGCTCCGCAGCATAAACTGGCGTCGATCCATCATGTCTCTGGGACCGCCCCCCGCGCCTCGTCGAGCCGCCGGCGCGCCTGCGGCACGAGGGCGCTGGACGGATAGGTGAGAATAAGATGCTCGAGTTGAGCGACCGCCTCCGCGGGCCGTCGCTGAGTCAGCAGCAGCTCCGCCAGCGCCAGTTCCGCCGCGGGCGCGGTGCCGGGCGCGGCCGGGAGGGCGGCGGCCTTGAGGAGCCGCTCGGCGTCTTCGATCTTGCCGCCGGCCGCGGCCAGCCGCCCCGCCAGGAGGCGAACCTCGGCACCACCTTCGCCTGGCGGCAGTCCCCGGCCGACGGAGTCGAGGCCGGCCACCGCCTTGGCCGTGTCTCCCCGGGCCAGGGCAAGGAGTGCCAGGCCGAGGGCGGGCAGGCTGTCCTCTCCGATGGGCTGCAGCATGGCGAGCAGGGCCGTCCGTTCGGTCGCATCCTCGCGGTCGCCGGCGAAGGGGCCGGCCGCCGTGAAGCGCGCCACGGCGCCGGCGACGTCGCCCTGATAGAGCCGGATGCGGCCCGCGAGCGCCAGCCCATCCACCGTGCTGTCGGGACCCAGCACCGAATCGGCGTGGACGAGATCGCCCGCCTCGATGTACCCCCGGACCAGATGACGGCGGAGCGCGGCATGTTCGTCGCCCCCCATCTCCGCCCGGTGCTCGGCCAGCCGGCGCGCGGCCTCGTCGAGCTTGCCCTCGCCGATCAGAACCTGCACCAGCGTTGACGAGGCTCCGGCCGAGATGGTGCCCGGTGCGGTTCGGTCGTCGGCGATGCCGACCAGCATCCGGCGCGCGGCGTCGCGCTCGCCGGCGGCGGTGTAGGCCCGAGCGGCGTCGAGTCGAAGCCGCGCGCGCTCGGCGTCGGAACTCCGCTCCGCCAGCAACTCGAGCACCCGTGCCTGCGCCACGCGGGCATCCCGCCCCGATTGCGTCCGCAGTTGGTCGAGCTGCCCCCGCAACGCCTCGGTAGCGGCCGGGCGCTCCTCGGGCAGCGCCGAACGGAGCGCCTCGAGCGCGCCGAGCGGATCGCCCCAGCGGGCGAGCAGCTCGGCCTGCAGGCGACGGGCGGTGAAGTCCTGTTCCCGGTCGAGCTGGTGGAGCAGATCGGCCCGCACGGCCTCGGGCGCCTGGGCCAGGTTGCTGACGGCCGACACGCGGTATCCCGGGAGCCGGCGGACCGCCGGCAACCATTCGCGCAGCGCGCCGCGAAAATCTCCGTCCGCGAAGGCCAGTTGGGCCAGCTCGGCGGCCAGGGCGTCGGGCCGGCCGAGTTGCTGGCGCCCGCGCAGGTAGGCTGCCACCGCGCCCGGGCGGTCGCGGCTGCTGAGCGCGGCGGCGCCCCACTCGCGGTAGGGCGTCTCGTCGCCTGGCGCGGCGGCCGCCCAGCGCTCCGCGACGGCACGAATGCTATCCGGTGCCTCCGCCGCCGCGTACCCGCGCAACGCTACGCCGAAGACCGCCCCTCCCGGTCGGGGAGTGGCGAGCGCGGCCCGGACCTCCGGAAGAATGTCGGCGCTCCGTCCCACCGGCAGGAGCGCCCGCTCGAGCCCGAGGAGCGCGGCCGGATCACCCGGCCTGGCCGCGAGGACACCGCGGTATGCTTCCGCGGCGCCGGGGTAATCGCCTCGCCGCTCGAGATCGAATGCACGGGACATCCCGGTATCCTGCGCGCGCGCCGCGCCCGGACCCAGCAGTGCCATCACCAGGAGCAGGGCCGCGCGCATTATGGTCCTCTTCCCTGCGACAGGCGGCGGAAATAGTCGACCACGAGCCGCCGCTCCTCAGGCGAGAGCTCCTGCAGCTCCTCCCAGGTCGGCACGCGGAGGCGGTCGTCGTCGCCCGTCAGGCGTGCACGGAGGGCGGGCGGCAGGTGGACGCTGTCGCCGGACGCGGTGACGCTCTGTCGCTCCTTTCGCTGGTCCTCCTCTTTCCCTTGCAGCGTGCGCCCGGCGTCCAGCATGCGGCGGAACAGGCGCTCCTGTCGCTCGACCACCTGGCGGTCGAGCCGGCCACCCTCGAGCCGTTTGGCGAGCTCCTTGGCTTCGTTGGCCATTTCGCCCGCACCGGGCATGTTGCCGCCGCCGCGCAGCTTCTGCAGCTCCTCCGCCAGTGCCCGTTGCTTCATGCCCAGTTGTCGGAGCTGCTCACGGATCGTGCCGCTCCCAGCCATGGGGAGCATGCCCGCGCCTTCCTTTCCGAGGCCGCCCTGCTGCTGGGCCAGCTGAGCCATCCGCTCGAGGGCTTCGGCGAGACCCGACCCTGAGCCCGCGCCCTGCACGTCACCCCGTGCGCGCACCAGCTGGTGCGCCGCGGAGTTGAGCGCGTCCACCGCGCCGCCGGCCTGTTCGGCGCCCTCGCGCGCGTTGGGTGTGGCGTTGGCGATCGCCTCGCGCGTGCGCTGCATCTGGCGCCGCGCGCCGCCGAGCGCCGCGCCGATCTCGGGAGAGACCAGCGCATTCTTCCCCGCGGCCTTCCGCACCTGCTCCAACAGCCGCTGGACCCCCTCCTCGATGGCGCCCTGTTCGCCACGTACCTGGCCGCCCGCGTCGCGGCCGTCGAGCAGCTGCTCCTGGACCGCCAGCTGACGCTCGGCCAGGCGGCTCGTCTCCGCCAGCGCCTGATCGAGGGCAGCGACCACCTCCTGGCGCCATTCCTCTTGCATGCTCCCGCGTTCCTTCTGGAGCTGATCCCCGAGAGGCTCGAGGGACTGTGCGGCCTGCTCCCCCTTCTTGCGCGCCTCCGGGCGCTGTCCCTTCTGGCTGGCGGTGGCCGCCTGTTGCATCTGCTGGCCCGCCTCTTGGGCCTGGTCGCCGGCGGCATCGAGCCGCTGCTGCCGCTCCTCGTCACCCATCTGCTTCCCGAGGCGGTCGAGCGCGGCACCCAGCGAATCCGCCCGGGCGCCCAGCTCGCGTTCCGCGACGGCTGCCCGAGCGCTGTCGGCGGCGCCGATCCGCTGATTCCACTCGCGTTGCTCCGCGGCGAGCTCCTTCGATTCCTTGCTGAGATTGGCCAGGTCGCCCTCGAGCGCGGCGCGCCGGAACAGCTCGCGGCTTCGCTCGAGCGCCTCGCGCGTCTCTCGCTGCGCCTCGGCCAGCCGCTCGAGCGCATCCTTGGTCCGGTCGGCATCGAGCTCTTTGAGTGCCTGCTGCAGCTCCTGCAGCCGGTCGCGCAGCTCGGGAGAGAGCGCCCGATCGAGCTGCGCACGGATATCCGCCAGCTCCCGCTGCCACGCGGTGTCGCCGAGCCCGGCGGCCTCCGCGCTTTTCTGCAGCGCCTCGAGCGACTGCTTGAGCGCCTCGGCCTGCCGCACCAGCTCCTGCTGGGACTTCGCGATGCTCTCGGCTTTCTTGGCCTCCTCGAACGACAGGGATTCGCCGCTCTTCTCGCCACGGCCGTCCGCCGCGCGTGGACGCTCCTGCGCCAGATCGTCGGTCTTCCGCTCGAGTTGTTTGCTCGCGGCCGCCACGGAGTCGAGGCGGGTCGACACGGCGTCCGTCGCCTGGCGCTGCGCCGCCCGCACTTCGCTCATCGTCGGCAGCCGGAGCACGTACTCGCGCGAGCGGCCCAGCTGTCTGCGCGGAGTGTTGTCCGTCGCGATGGCGACGTAGCGAACGGTGTCGCCCGGCAGCAGGCCCCGGCGGGTGAGATTGAGCGTGTGCGTGAGCATCGCCTGATCGGGCGTGCCGCTGGGGAGAGCGATCGCCTCGCGCCGGACGGAGTCGGCGAGTCCCAGGCGGCTGATGCGCCGGCTCTCGAGGGTGACGCTCGAGATACCATGGTCGTCCCGCACGTCCACGACCAGGGGCACCTGCATGCTGAGCGGCGCGATCGTATCGGCGCCCGGGACCGGCACATCCACGCGCGGCGCGCTGTCGGCGACGAGGCGAATCGGTAGCCGGACCGTGTCGGAGGTGAGGGGCGCGCCCCCGGACGTGGCCAGCGCCAGGCGATACTCGCCGGACGAGACCGGAGTAAAGCTGCCGGTGAACCGGCCGCCGCTCACCGCCAGTAGCGCGACGCGGGCGCCGGCCGACCAGGCCGCCCGGGCGAGCGGTGCGGTGGCCTCGCCCTGGGTCTCCAGCCGGGTGCCCGCCGGTAGCAGCAGCGTGTCGCCGCCGGTGGGCACAGGCTCCGCCTCAAGCCCAAGGTAGGCGGGGTAGTGCGCGGTGACGCTGAGGGTGCCCAGAAATACGGGCAGCCGGACGCGGATCATCGCCGTGTCCGAGGACCGGCTGCCGCTGGTGAGCCGGGCGAACAGGTCGCTCTGGATCGGGCCCGTGGTGACGGTGGCGCGGCCCAGCGAGTCCAGGCGTACGGGACGAGGGCGCCAGCCCTCGCCCGGCGTCCGAACCCAGAGTGTGGCGGTGCGCCGGCCGAATGCCTCGAGCGCCAGCGCGGTGGAGTCGCCCCGGTCCACGACGGACTGCAGGGCACGGATCCTCACTGGGGCGATGGTGGCGTCCCAGGCGCGCCGCGGATGCCACAGCGCGGCCGCCGGACCGTGCACCGGACCCGCCGACCCGAACGCGGCCAGGCCGAGCGTGAGGACACCGAGGCCGGCCAGCCCCAGGAGCCGCACCGGGCGCGCGATCGGCTCGGCGGCGGCGGAGCCGCGGTGCGAGACTTCCTCCGCGCGCACGCGATCGGCGAGCGCGAGCAGCGCTTCGCTGGTGCCCGACGCCGACCGGTCGAGCAGCGCCGTGAGAGCCCCGCGCCGCCAGGCGCCGAGCTCCTCGAGCCGCCTCGCGACCCCGCCTGCCGACAGCCGTCCATGCCCGCGCCACGCCAGGCCGGCGGTGACCGCGAGCGCGGCGAGCGCCGCCCCCCACGCCGCCAGCACCCAATACGGCGCATCCACGCGGCCCAGCCGCACCGCCCAGGCGGACACGCCGAGCACGAGGGCGGCCGCGCCGAGCGCGAGGGCCAGCCAGCCGGCGGTGGCGCGGGCCCGGAGCGGACGCGCGAGGCGCCGCAGCGCGAGACGAGTGGCCGCCTCCATTACCCGCCGTACCCGACGGCGTAGGCGAACAGGTTCACGCCCATGCGGAGCGCGGCCTCGTGCTTCTCGGGCGGATCACGATGCACCTCGAAATCCTCCCAACCGTCACCGAGATCGGCCTGATAGGAGTAGAACACCGCGAGCCGACCGTCGAGAAAGATGCCGAACCCCTGGGCCGGTTTGCCGTCGTGCTGGTGAATCTTGGGAATGCCCTTGGGAAAGTCGTAGACGAGGTGGTACACCGGATGGTCGAGCGGAACCTCGACCAGGGGGTGGTCCGGAAAGAGCCGGGCCAGCTCGCGGCGGATCGCGGTGTCCATGCCGTAGTTATCGTCGGCGTGCAGAAACCCGCCTTGCAGCAGGTAGCGGCGCAACGTCGCGAGGTCCCGGTCGCTCCACCGCACGTTGCCGTGGCCGGTCATGTAGATGTAGGGCACGTTCCACAGCTCGCCATCGGCGAGGGTCACCACCTTCTCCTCGGCGGAGACGCGGAGGGCCGTGCGCGTGCGAAGCGCGGCGAGCAGGTTGGGCAGGCTCGACGGGTTGGCATACCAGTCGCCCCCGCCCTCGTAATGCAGGCGCCCGATGGTCATGACCGGCGCGTCCGGGCGGGAAGCGGCACCGGACAGAGTCGCCAGGGCGACGGCCAGCGGAAGGACACGGCGGATCATCAGGGCAGCTCCATCACCAGCCGGTAGGCGTCGTTCCGGGAGAGGCCGACGGTCTCGCGGAGCCGCTGCACGACCTCGCGACGGGTCAGGCCGTCGGCCAGCAGCCGCGTCGCCTGCTCCATCGCGTCTTCGGTCGGAGCGGGCGGCTCCGCCGGGGTCCCGGTTCCCTCCAGCACGATGGTGAGTTCACCGCGGGGAGGATGCTCCGTATAATACCCCGCGAGCTGGTCCAGAGTGCCCACACGAAGCTCCTCGTGCAGCTTGGTCAGCTCGCGGGCCACCAGGGCCCGGCGCTCCCCGCCCGCCGCCTGGACCAGATCCGCCAGCAGGTGAGTCAGCCGCGGCGGCGCCTCGAACAGGACGACGTTCCATTCCTCCGCGGCTGCACGCGCGAGCAGCCGCCCCCGATCGGCCCCCTTGCGGGGAAGGAAGCCAAGAAAGAGGTAGCGGTCGCCACCCAGGCCCGCGGCGGACAGCGCCGCCGCCACCGCAGAGGGGCCCGGTATCGGCACGATCGTCACCCCGGCGGCGCGCGCGGCCGCCACGAAGTCGGTGCCGGGATCGCTCACGCCCGGGGTGCCCGCGTCCGACACGAGCGCGACGTCGCGACCGTCCTGCAGAATCTGGAGCAGGGTGTCCAGCCGGCGCTCGACGGAATGGGCGTGATAGCTGAGGAGCCGAGGCGCCGCCCCCAGGTGCGTCAGGAGACCCCGCGTCCTCCGCGTGTCTTCGGCGGCCACCACGGCGACGCTGCGCAGGACCTCGGCGGCCCGGGTCGACAGATCCCCCAGGTTGCCGAGTGGTGTGGCGACGACGTAGAGGGTACCGGGCATGGGGGAAAGGTACGGACGTGGGGCGGGTCGGAGAAGGCGGAAACGGCGGAGCGGGACGGCGCCGGGCGCCGTCCCGCTCCGCGGTTTCTGCCGGTCAGTCGAGGTGCTGCTTGATCTTGCCTTCCAGCGTCGCCTTCGGCACCGCGCCGATTACGGTGTCGACGTGCTGGCCGTTCTTGAAGAACAGGATGCTGGGGATCGAGCGCACATTGAAGCGCATGGCCGTCCGCTGGTTGGCGTCGACGTCCACCTTGGCCACCTTGGCCTTGCCGGCGTACTCGCCGGCCAGCTGCTCGAGGATCGGCGCCACGACCTGGCACGGGCCGCACCACGTCGCCCAGAAATCGACCAGGACCAGGCCGTTGGCCTGCTCGATCTCCCCGGCGAACGAGGCGTCAGTGACGTGGACAGTCTGGGCATTCGTCGTGGCCATGATGATATTCTCCTGTAGTTGTTACCGTCTCGACCGGTTTTTGACGAAGGGACCGTGTGGCCGATCACCCTCGCATCGCTCATGTTGGGATCGCCGTGCCGGACATCGACGCGGCGCTCGCGTTCTACCGTGACGTCCTGGGTCTCACTCCGCATCCGCCGGAGCAGTCCGACGGGGCCACCATCGTGTCGTTGCCGTTCGGCGACGCCGAAGTCGAGCTGCTCGCCCCGGTGACGCCGGACGGGCCCATCGCCAAATTCCTCGAGCGCCGCGGACCCGGCATCCATCACCTCTGCTACCGCGTGGCGGATCTCGACGCCGCCTTGGCCGCCTGTCGCTCGGCCGGGTACCGTCTCGTGGACGAGGTGCCCCGCGTCGGAGCCGGCGGGCGCCGGATCGCCTTCGTCCATCCGAAGGCGACCGCCGGCATCCTGCTCGAACTCACCGAGTAAGATAACAGGTGTGGGGGAGGCGAAAGTTCCCGAGGTTTATCGTGGTGCCGAGTTCGTGTCCTGCACGGAGGGGTCGCAGCCGCGCGCCGGATTGCCGGCGGCCGTCAGATCGATTTGGTTGACGAGCCAGCTGCCGTCGCCGAGCTGAATGACGGAAAACGGCACCGTCCACGTGCACGCCTGGCGTCGGAGCTGCACTTGGACCGCATGTCGGGCGGCCGATCCATCGGGGCTGTCTCCGAGGATGCGCCAGTCGTCGTGCACCAGGTAGCTCTGCATGACGGCCACCCGTCGCTCGTAATCGGGCGGCTGTTTGGTCCGCGCCGCCGAGCCTTTCGCGGTGCCCCAGAGCGCAGCCATGGTGGCCAGATTGCTGTCCGACACGGCGCGCATGAAGGTCTGGACCGCCGCCGACGCAGTGGTGGCGGGATGCACCTGCCCCGCCCCGCCGCCGCACGCAGCCAGAAGCACGGTCGCGGTCATCCCCCATCGGTTGATCACAAGTGTCTCGCTGGTCGAGTGTTAGGGAGCGAAGTTAACCGGCCGGGGAGCCCCGAGCAATGACGCCGCAACGGCTCTACATCAACATCGACCATGTGGCCACCGTCCGGCAGGCCCGCCGCACGGACGAGCCGGATCCCCTCGAGGCGGCCCGCCACGCCGAAGGGGCGGGCGCCGACGGCATCACCGTGCACCTGCGCGAGGACCGGCGCCACATCCAGGATGACGATGTGATCGGCCTGGCCCGGGCGGTCCGCGTGCTGAACCTGGAGCTCGCCACGAGCGGCGACGTGCTGGCGCTGGCCTGTCGCCTCAGGCCCTATCAGGCCACCCTCGTGCCGGAGCGCCGGGAGGAGGTCACGACCGAAGGTGGTCTCGACCTGAGCGGCCCCAACCCCCGCCTCCGGGAGACGATTCGCCGCCTCGACGAAGCCGGTGCCCGGGTCAGCCTCTTCATCGATCCCGAGCCAGGCGTCCTCGACGCCGCCAAGGATCTTGGCGTGCCGGCCGTCGAGCTCCACACCGGCCGGTACGCCCACCACTGGCGCGAAGGCGACGCGGCGCTCGACGAGCTTCGCCGGGCGGCCCGGCACGCTGCCGACATGGGCCTGTCCGTGCATGCGGGCCATGGCCTGACCTACCGGAACGTGCTGCCCGTCGCGGCGATTCCCGAGATCGAGGAGCTCAACATCGGCCACAGCGTCGTGAGCCGCGCCCTGTCGACGGGGATGCACGCCGCCGTCGAGGAGATGGTGCACTTGGTCCGGAGCGCAAGGCGCTGATACCTTATGGGCTCATGACCAATCCCCTCGCCGCCGCCGACTTCTTCGCTCTCGAGGCGGGTGAGTGCCTGGACCGGCTCGAATCCCTCGGAGCGCGACCGGAGGGCCCGCCCGCCGAGGAGTTCCTGCGCACCGCTCGGGTCCTGCGCGGATCTGCGTTGATGGCCGGGCAGCAGGCCCTCGCCCGCGCGGCCACGGGGCTGGAGGGACTCGCCCGGGCCTACCGCGACGGCAACCGGCTCTGGGACCAGACCACCCGTGAGCAGGTGGCCCACGCGGTCGAGGAATTCCGCCAGCTCGTCCGCCGGGTCCGCGAGTGGGGGGAGGCGGAGACCGCCCGCACCGTGCGGCTCGGCCTCAGTCTCGAGTCGATCGCCGGCCGCCCCTCGGGCGCAGACGCGCCCCGCCGGGACGCACGCGGGGAGCTCAACCCCGGCGTGCGTGCCTTCGTGGCGCGCGAGGGCGCCCTGATCGCGAGCGCGCTCGACCGCGCGGCCCGCGCGCTCACCACCGCGCCCGGCGATCGCGAGCCGCTCTATACGGTGATCCGCCGCATGCAGTCGCTCCGGGGCCTGGCCGAGTTGAGCGAGCTCGTCCCGCTGCCCGAGATTCTCGACGGGATCGAGCTCGCGGTGGGCGACCTGACGCGCCTGTTCGCGCCTCCGCCCGGGGTGGACGAGGTCATGGCCGCGGCGTCGGTCGCGCTCACCGGCATCTCCCGCGACATCGCCGAGCACGGGCGCCCCGCCGCCGAGTCGGAAGCGGCGGAGCGGTTCACCGAGTTGCTGCTGCGGGCGTTCGCTATCGAGCAGGACGTCGTGCCGATCGAGGCGCTGTATTTCGCCGACGATGCGGCGCCGATGACGCCGCCCCCCGCCCAGCCGCAGTTCGCCGGACCCGCGCCCCTGGGCCCGCTCGAGCTGGTGAGCCATGGCGAACATCTGTGCCAGAGCGCCGATCTCATCGCGGGCGCGCGGTCGGCCGTCGAGCGCGATCTCCGGCTCTATCACCTGCTGGGCACCCTCCGCACCGCGGGCCGGCCGGGCCCGGATCCGGTCGCGAGCGCGCTCGTCGTCTTCGCCCGCTCGGCACGCGAGGCGCTCGCCAGCGGCGTCGCCGCGCGCGCGGCGCCCGGCCTCGTGAGCTGCTTCCGCGAGGCCGGCGAGTTGCTCCGCGCGGTCGCCGACGCGGACGACCGCATGCTCATCTCGCGCCGCATCCTCGACGCGGCGTACCGGCTCGACGGCCTGCGGCTCGCGGACGCTACCCCCAGCCACCCTCCTCTGCAGTTTCCGGCCGCAGCCTCCTCGGCGGTGGCGGCCCCGGCCCCCGCACCTCGGACGCAGGCGGCGCCGGTGAGGTCTGTCTCGGCGGCGCAGCCCGACCCGCCCATCGTGCCGATCGACAGCCTGCTCTACGACGAACTCCCGATCGTCCCGATCGAGAGTCTCGGGTACGACCTTGCCCCGGACGAGCCGGTCCCGATCGCCTCACTCGCTCCCAGCGGTGGCCTGGAAGCGAGCTTCGACACCTACGACCGGCTGCGGCGCGAGCGGGGCGCGGAGCCCGCCTCGCTGGACGCGCTGGTGGGCCGGGCGCTCTCGGCGACGACGCCCGCCGCCGAACAGCCGGGCACCGTCGCGATCGAGATCGGCGCCCTCGTCTACCGGGGCCGGGCCGCGCTCGAGCGTGCCGCGACGGTTCGCCAGCAGCTGGCCGATGAGCTGGCCCGGAACGGCGGCCTCCAGGACCTGCAGCCGCTCCTGCAGGAACTGCTCGACCTCGTCCCCCTGGCACTTGCCGAGTCCTGACGCCGCGGCCTCCTCGGGCACGGCGCGGCGGACGCTCTCCGCCGTCCTGGGTGGCGTCCTCGCGATCGCGCTGATGTGGTGGGCGCTCCGCGGCGTCCGTTTCGACGAAGTCCTCCATCACCTCCGCAACGCGCACCTGGCCCCGCTCATGGCGGGCGTGGTCATCGCCACGCTCACCTATCCGATTCGTCTCATTCGCTGGCGCCTGCTGCTCCGCGATGAAGATGGGGGGCCCCTCCCCGCGGGTCCGCTCTGGCACGCCGTGGCCATCGGGTTCATGGCCAACAACATTCTGCCCTTCCGCGCCGGCGAGCTGGTGCGTCTCGTCGCCGCCTCGCGGCTGACGGGAGCGCGGTTCAGCGCCGTGCTCTCCTCGGTGGCGGTCGAGCGGATCTTCGACGGGCTCAGTGTCGTGGCACTCCTGAGCGTGTCGCTCCTCGCCTCCGACCTGCCCGCCGCCGTCGCCGTTGGTGGCGTCTCGCTGAGGCATGCCGCCCAGGTGGCGGGCGGCGCGGGCGCGGCGGCGCTCGTCGTGGCCATGCTGGTCGTCGCGTTTCCGCTGGCGGCGGAGCGCGCGCTCATCCGCGTGCTTCCGGCCGGCCGGATCGGGACACGGATACTCGGCCTGATGGACGGGCTCCGCCACGGCTTGGCCGCCCTTCGCTCCCCGTCACTCTTGTTGGGCACGATCGGGTGGTCGCTCGCGCTGTGGCTCACGAACGCCCTTGCGTTCTACGTCGCGCTGTGGGCCTTCGAGATCCCCGTCAATTATGTCGGGGCGTTGTTGATGCAGGGCATTCTCATTTTCGGCATCACGGTCCAGCTCACACCCGGATTCGTGGGACAGTTCGAGGCGGCCATCGTGGCCGCGCTGGCGCTCTATCGGGTGCCGACCGATCTGGCCTCCTCCTACGCCATCGCGTTTCACGCCACGACCTTCGTGCCCATCGTCCTGCTCGGCGCCTGGTCGCTGGCCCGCACGCCGGTGGCCCTCAGCGATCTGCGTACCGCCCGCGAGCCATGAGCGACGCGCCGGTCACGCTGCAGGCCCACGCCAAGCTCAACCTGTTCCTGCGAGTGCTGGCCCGGGAGGGCGACGGGTTCCACGGCCTGGAGACGCTCTTTTGCCTGGTGAGCCTGGCGGACACGCTGCGGGCCGAGCGCACGGAAGCGGGCGGAGTCTCGATCGAGGTCGAGGGCGCCGACGTCGGGCCCGCGGACCAGAATCTGGCCGTGCGCGCCGCCGACTTGATGCTCGCGGCCACGGGCCGCCGCTTCGGCGTGCGTCTCGCGCTGACGAAGCGGATCCCGGTCCGAGCCGGGCTCGGCGGCGGCTCAAGCGACGCCGCAGCCGCCCTCCACGCCGTCAACCGGCTGGCCCAGGACTCAGTGCCGCGACACGAACTGCTCCAACTGGCCGCACGCCTCGGCAGCGACGTGCCGTTCTTCGTGTCGGGCGTCCCGCTGGCACTGGGCTGGGGTCACGGCGAACGGCTGCTTCAGCTCCCGCCGCTGAGCGCCGCCCCTGCCCTGTTGCTCACCGCCCCGGTCGGGATCGGCACCGCCGAGGCGTACGGGTGGGTCGATCAGGCCCGGCAGTCGGCCGGTCGCCGAGGAGCGGTCGCGCTCGATCTCGACGCCCTGTCGCGCTGGGGGGATATCGGACGCATGGCGGGGAATGATTTCGAGTCGGCCGTGTTCGAGCGGGTTCCCGCGATCCGGACCGCGTTCGAGGCGCTCGCCGGCACCCGGCCGCTCGTCTGTCGCATGAGCGGCTCCGGTGCCAGCCTCTTCGCGGTCTATCGCTCGGCCCGCGACCGCGACGACGCGCGCATGATGCTGGGCCCCAAGCACGGCCGCCTCGACGCGGTGGAGACGCTCGCCTCGCGGCCGGCGGCCTCGTAGGCGTCCGGGCAGCGGCCCCGGTGTAACGCTCAATCCTGCAGGGAGACCACGTCGTGCGTATCGGCATCATGTTGCGCCACTACG